>NZ_JBAPRN010000631.1:0-19160 GCF_049281135.1 Mycobacterium sp.
GTTCTTATCACTCTCGGCATCCGGAAGGTACCCGATCGAAAACGGCACCATCGCGCGCAGTGCCGGCTCACCGTTTTCGATTGCCGATTTCACCGACCACGTCGTCGAGTCGCAAGTTCCATACTCCACCGCCTTGCACGCGACACTCGATGGCGGCCGCCATCTGACCGGGCCGCTGGCGCGTTATTCCCTCAACTCGTCCGCCCTATCACCGATAGCAGCGCAAGCCGCCGCTCGAGCCGGGCTATCAGCAGAATGCCGAAATCCCTTCCGCAGCATTATTGTCCGCGCTGTCGAAGTCGTCTACGCGATCGAAGAGGCGCTGCGAATCATCGACGAATACGAGCGGCCGTCGCGCCCGTTCGTCGACGTTCCGGCCCGCGCCGGAGTCGGACATGGCGTCAGCGAAGCACCCCGCGGCCTGCTGTATCACCGATACCGGATCGACGAGGACGGGCTGGTTTCCGCGGCAACGATCATCCCGCCTACCTCCCAAAACCAAGCGGCCATCGAAGCGGACTTGGGTGGAGTCGTTTCCGACAACCTCTCTCTGGATGATGCCGCGCTGGCCACACTGTGCGAAAAGGTGATTCGCAGCTACGATCCCTGCATCTCATGCTCCACGCACTCCTTGACGCTGACGGTGCAGCGCGGGTGACCGGTGGATGCTAAAGGAATTGTCGTTGTCGGCCTCGGCAATAGCTACCGGCGCGATGACGGCGTAGGCGTCGCCGCCGCGGCGGCGATAGACGATCTCGCGTTGCCCCATGTTCGTGTGGTTACTAGCGTCGTTGACTCATTGAGTCTGCTTGAGGCGTGGTCGGATGCCGAGTTGGCGGTGGTGATCGATGCCGCTGTCGTCACTCCCTCAACGCCTGGCCGCGTCCGTCGTTACACCGCGGGTGATGTGGTTGATTCGGTTGAGGAATTGAGTTCGCACAGTGTCGACGTGGGCCGCACGCGTGCGCTGGGTCAAGTCCTTGGACGAGTGCCTGACGCGCTGGTGTTGTTCACCATCGAAGTGGCAGATACCGATCATGGCACGGTATTGACCCCGCAGGTCGCTGCTGCCGTACCCAAAGTGGTCGGCATGGCAGTAACCGAAATCAAGGGCTACTGAGGCCCAGGGAGGCGACGGCGGCGCCCAGCTTCGCGGTGACCTCATCGACGATCGCCGTGAGGGCTGGCCGACGTGGGCCGTAAATTCCTGGCGACCCATCACCCCGACCGACGCGAGCGAGCGCGCAGTATTTTTGACGATCACGCTCCATCCCTCGGCGACATTGTGATCGTCGACCTCGAACAACACCTGATTGTTTATCGCGGTGCTGAGCAACTTGGTGCCCTCCGCGGTGCGCAATAGGATTGTTCGGCGTTGGACGACGAAGTTGACCGGGAAAATCTCGGGTCGACCGTCAACGCTCGTGACAAGCCGGCCGAGCGTCACACCTGCCAACAGATCCCAGCATTCTGGCTCCGCCAGGATGCTGACCCCGTCTTCGTTTTGGAGTTGCTACGTCATAGCGAAGAGGCTATTGACGAAACGGGGGATTTGCGCCTGCCGAAAGTCCCGTCGCGCAGGGACCAAAGTTGCAGCCGCTCAGCCCGGTATTCCTCGCGATCGGGCTTCGACAGGGGTGCGCGTGACGACATGCTTCGGCGGAGTGGCGAATCAGACTGATTACGGGTGCACACCTCTACGCTGTGCTCCTACAGATCACCTGCGGATCTGCAAGACTTCGTCCAACGGAGCCCGGGGCGTTGGTGCCGGAAGGCCTTCTATTAGCGGTGCAAGCCCCACGCGGATCAGCACCTGTGGCTCGCCTCGTTCGTTGATCAGGCTTCGCACGACATCGCGGCTTTCGTCCACCTCGATCAGATGGGTCAGCGTGCAGGTCGCCATGCCGGCCATGGTGCACTCCAGCAGCACAGTCGACAGCGCCTCGCCGCACCTCAGCACATCCGCCTTACTGTCATCTGGGGTAGACAGCACGAGAATTTTCGATCCATCCACCGTGACCTCGGGACGCCGATCGTCGTGGCTTCTGATCGGGAATTCGCGTCCCACATCGACGCGGTAGTGTTCTTTGTCGGACGCTAGTGCGCTCGGAGGTATACCCTCGTTGACTACGAATGGCGAAGTCCACCAGTCAAGTTCGGCGTGGTAGGACCAATCGTCGCGGCGAACAACCTCGGTGAGGTATGAAGCTTCGACCAACAGTGGCCGAGCGTCGTCGGCGAGCACGTGAAGTGTGACCGGGCCGTCATCGAACATGTTTCGCAGGACAGGTTCGTAGGAGTCCCAAAATGTAGGCCAACGCAGCGGAAGCCGATCGGTTCTGCGTCGAAGAATCGCTTCGGCACGGTCGCGCTGGGTGTCGGTTACGTGATCTGTCGGGCTGAACTCAATCGATGCCAACTGGTCGGGTTCGTTCGCGCTGGGAAGCCGTTTGATTTCCGCGTGCCAACCTGACGCCCGCATCGCGACACGAAGGTGATCGAGAACGGCGCCGCAACTCATGATCGCCTCGCGGCCCGAATCGTCCGTGCCTGGAACTGTTCGGTAACGATCGACGAACAGGCGCAGAACCGGGCCCTCGGCCACCCAACGCCACGGCTGGCTGTTGTGCACGGATGGAGCTCGGCAAGCCAGTAACACCGCGTCCTTGAGGACTTGGCTGTCCAACGTCGCATGCATGTTGGTCACAACCTCTCACTGCGCTCGTGCTTTGCCGTCGACGCTAGAGGGGCAGCGGCATTGGCGACTAGGGTCGTATGTCCCCGTCGGCAAGGGCCGTTCGCCAGGAAACGCTGCTGTGCCAACGCTCGTTGACGACGAAGACCTACCGGACATGTCGTGGACGGCCGTATGAACGGTCTAGCAGCCCGGCAGGGTCCAGCGACCTGACGCTGAGGACCAAGGACTCTGGCGTCAGACGTCCGTCTGCCTAAGAGTCGTAGCTATATGGGAAGAAGGTGAAACGCAGTGACCCAAACCATCGCGGACACAAGGGTAATCAAGACGGCGGTCGACCTGGCCTGTCGTGCTCCCTCACTGCATAACAGCCAGCCTTGGCGGTGGATCGCTGACCCAACGAGTGTCGACTTGTTCGTTGACCCTAGTCGGACAATCACATCGACTGACAGGACCGGTCGCGAAGCTATCATCAGCTGCGGCGCCGCGCTGGATCATTTTCGGGTCGCAATGGCTGCCGCTGGTTGGACCACGAATGTCGAAAAATTCCCCAATCCAAACAATCTCGACCATCTCGCCTCGATCGCCTTCGCGTCGGTCGAATACGCGTCGCAATCCGGTCGCGAGCTTGCGGACGCGATACTGCGTCGCCGAACCAACCGATTACCCTTCCGCGCTCCAAAGCACTGGGCGAGGTTAGAAGCCTTGCTGCGCAGCTCATTTGAAAATAATTTGGTCATCCTCGACGTGTTGGCCGATGACGTGCGACCGCGGCTGGCGGAGGCTTCTAGACTCACCGAAGTCCTCCGTCGCTACGACGACCGATATCAACATGAATTACGTTGGTGGACAGCGCCGTTGAGGGACTCGGAAGGGATACCCGCAAGCGCGATGGTGTCAGAGTCGGATAGCCACAGAGTCGAACTGAACCGCCGTTTTCCCGCCGACCGGTATGCTGAGCGGAGTTCTGCGGGCACCGACGACAGGGCGAAGATCCTCGTGTTGTCAACATTCACAGACGCGCGTGTCGATGCCCTTAATTGCGGCATGGCTCTTTCATCGATCCTGCTTGAGTGCACGCTGGCTGGACTGGCGACGTGCCCGGTAACGCACATCACGGAACTGAATGCCAGTCGCGACGTCATTCGGGATCTCACGAGTTGCCCCACAGCGGTACCTCAGGTCTTGATCCGCGTCGGCATCGAACCTCCGGACGAGTTGACTCCCAAACCGACGCCGCGGCGACCCTTGAGCGAAGTGTTTGAGATCCGGTCGCCGTCGTGAAGGGCCCAGCGGGAAGCCGGAAGGCGTAGGAGCGAGGCACATGGGCAAAGGTCACCCAACAACATTTGCGATGCGTTTCCGCGCGCAGAAATCTGCCGAATACCCGATTGCTGAGCTTCGAACTAAAGCGCGGTCTTCGCGTACTGATAGGTACACCCGTCATCGGAGGATTCCCGAACGCAAGCAGTTGAATCGCTATCAAGCATTCATTATCGCAAGTTCGCTCTGGTCGCTTCGTAGTAAGTCTGCCTGGGTCCGGGCAGGCAGGTTGGCCGCAACAAGCCGGACACACAAGGACGCGCTTCTCGTCACTGGTCGTGTAATGCCTAGCAATCGCGTGTCATCCGAGAGAGGCAGCGAACCATCGCCAGGGCAAAGCGGACTAACGGCTCCCGTCGGGTGACGTAAGTCCCTATCGGCGAATGCGGCGGGGCTGGTCGGATGGACCTAGTAAGCAAAGCACTTTCGAGAGTTGTTCTGAGAGGAGTTGACAGTCATGGCGGTTGCGCCAGGGGTGACAGTCGTCATCGTTCAGTCACACCCGGTTTGGGCGGCTCAGCAGCGTGCATATGAGCGCAGTGAAGCCATGCGCCGTCATCCGTCGTACTTGGCCCGAAAGATCGCTGCCGCACAGGGCGGCAACAACATTTCGACGAGGGACGGCTCGCTCCGTCTCGTCCGTCATTAGGCCTAGGAAAGAGCGTGATGCAAGAGTTGGCCACACTTGGGTCGATCTTCGTCGGTATCGACGGCTCAAAGGCCGCGATAAGCGCAGCACTGTGGGCGGCCGACGAGGCGGTTAGTCGTGACGTCCCGCTGTGTCTCGTGAATGCGGTGGAGCAGGGTGGCACCCGGGATGCAGGTCGTATGGCGCACGATCACACCGCCGCAGAAAACGCGCTTCGCCAGGCGGTCACGGCAGTCGAGGCCACCGGGCAGCCAGTAAAAATCGAGACGGAGATCGCCAGTGGTTCTCCGGTCAGCGCGTTGATTCGCGCGTCGGCATCAGCGGCCATGGTGTGCGTTGGCGCGGTCGGATTACGTCACTTCCAACCCGGCCGGGTGGGTTCCACCGCAACGGCTCTGGCCTTTTTGGGACGATCCCCTGTGGCGATTGTTCGAGGTCGCGATGGCCACCGCCGACAGCCGGATGAGATTGTCGTCGATGTAGACAGGTCTCCTGAGAACGGGGTATTGCTGGGCGCCGCCATGGGGGAAGCACTGTTGCGGAATGCCCCAGTTCGGGCGGTCATCTGCCGGCAGGCCGTGGCGGGTGATGACAGAGCAGAGCGGGACCGCGATCGCCGATCAGGTGCCGACCTCGATCGTCGACTGGCTCGCTGGCGGCGGGGGTATCCGCACGTCGAAGTTGAGTCGGTGGTGGTGTACGGCAGCCTGCTGGACTACCTCGCCCGTAACCACCGGTCCGCGCGGTTGGTGATTGTCGGCGCTAGCAACCGCCCGCACCTGAGGGAACTTTTCGGGCCAATTGGCACTGCGATGCTGCAGGACGCTAATAGTTCATTGCTCATAGTCAATCGCCAGAATTTGTGAGATTCAGCAATTATGAAGATGTGGGATATTGAGTCAGCGTTCCATGAATTTGCTTTGACCGGTCAGGGAGGATTTTCAATGGTTAAGGTTTTCTTGGTCGACGACCATGAAGTCGTTCGCCGCGGCCTCGCTGACCTGCTCGCGTCCGACCCTGACCTCGAAATCGTCGGAGACGCGGGCTCGGTCTCCGAAGCAAAGGTGAGGATAGCGGCGTTGAAGCCCGACGTCGCCGTACTTGACGTTCGTCTTCCCGATGGCAGCGGAATCGAACTGTGCCGCGACCTGCTGTCCGACCTTCCGGACTTGCGGTGTTTGATGTTGACGTCGTTCACCTCCGATGAAGCAATGCTCGAGGCGATCCTGGCCGGGGCCAGCGGCTACGTCGTCAAAGACATCAGGGGCATGGAGTTGGCTCAGGCCATCAAAGACGTCGGTGCAGGTAAATCACTACTGGACAACCGGGCGGCCGCTGCGTTGATGGCAAAACTCCGCGGCTCCACGGAGCGTAATGATCCGCTCTCCGGATTGACCGACCGCGAGCGGACGCTACTTGCACTTCTCAGTGAAGGGTTGACCAATAGGCAGATCGCCGCCCGAATGTTTCTGGCCGAGAAAACGGTGAAGAACTACGTATCGCGGCTGTTAGCCAAGCTCGGGATGGAGCGGCGGACCCAAGCGGCGGTGTTCGCCTCGAAATTAGACCAACAGTCCGCCCGGCCCACATTGGGTGCAGAGTGATCGCCGGCGGAGCATGCGCGGCGCGCTTTCGGGGCAACTCATCACCTGGGTGGCCGTCGTCGCGGATCTTGGGTGTCTGATCTCAAACGGACTAAGCTGACCACCGGCACCTTGCGGTGTCGCTTTGCGTATCACGCAGGCTGCCACGGGGCTGAAGCGTCACGGAGGTGTCGGCCGATGGCCAGCGACGACAGCGGCTTGGCCTTTGCCGGACTCGGTCAGCGTGGGCTGGTGCACAGGATGCATGAGCAACTCGACGAGTTGATGGCAGCGCGCGACCAAATGAAGCAATTGCTCCGCGTGATCGTCGAGATCGGTGCGGATCTGGATCTCGACTCAACACTGCGCCGGGTCGTTTCAGCGGCCAGGAAATTGACCTCGGCCCCCTACGGCGCCGTCGCCGTACGTGATCCAGCGGGCGCGTTGATCGCGTTTGTCCACCAGGGAATTGACGATGACCGCGTACAGCGAATCGGGCACTTGCCGGTTGGCAAGGGAGTTCTCAGCCTGTCGCTCTTCGATACGCCGGTGTTGCGTCTGGATGATCTCGGCGCGCACCCGGCTTCGGTTGGGTTCCCCGAGCAGCATCCCCCGATGCAGGCTTTTCTTGGAGTGCCGATCACCATCCGGGGAACGATATTCGGCAACCTTTATATAACCCATGACGAGCCGGGCCGGGTGTTCTCGGAATCCGATGAGGTCGCCGCCCGTGCATTGGCGTTCGCCGCGGCGGTCGCCATCGATAACGCGCAGCTGTTCGAGCGCGAGCGCACATCGGTGAAGTGGATGGACGCGAGCCGCGCAATCACCACCGCCCTGCTTTCCAGTGTCGAGCCAACCCGGTCGCCTTTGCAGTTGATCGCCGAACGCGCGTGCGCTCTGACCGAAGCCGAACAGGCGATCGTACTTGTCCCGGACGACGCCGACCTGCCGAATGACGAAGTCGACACGCTGATTGTCTCTGCCGCGGTGGGGCTTCGTGCCGCCGAAGTTATCGGCCAGCGGGTTCCGGTGGACGCTTCCTCCAGCGGCAGCGTTTTCCGCTCCGGCGAGCCGCTGATCACCGAGTTGTTGAGTTACCCGATTCAGGCCTTCACCGATGTCGGACAACGCAGTGCGATTTTGATGCCGCTGCGGGCTGACCATGAAGTCGCCGGGGTGATCGCTGTCGCCCGCAGCGCAGACCGGCCCCCATTCGACAATAGCTACCTCGATCTGGTGAGCGATTTCGCGACTCATGCTGCCATAGCACTCATGCTCGCGTCCGGCCGCGAGCATGCACGCCAGCTGACCATTGTCGCCGAGCGTGAGCGCATCGCGCATGACTTGCATGACCATGTCATTCAAAGGTTGTTCGCCGCAGGCATGAATCTGCAGGGCACGGTCGCCCGGGTACGCTCACCCGAGGTTTCCGAACGGCTCAACCGCACGCTCGACGATCTCCAAGCCATCATCGAGGAGATACGCACGACCATCTTCCAGCTGACATCCCCGCTAGAAACCGATGGCGGGTTTCGAAATCGGATTCAACAAGTGGTTGCCGACCTGACCGGAAATCGCGACATCGTCACCACCGTGCGCATGCACGGGCCGATGACCGCCGTTGGCGGCGAACTTGCCGAGCACGCCGAAGCGGTTGCCGCGGAAGGTATCAGCAACGCCGTGCGTCACTCCGGTGCTTCACGATTGACCGTCGAGGTCGATGTCGCCGACATGTTGACTCTCGACATTATCGACAATGGTTGTGGCATACCCGTCGACAATCCGCGCCGCAGCGGACTGGCCAATATGTCGTACCGTGCTGAACAGGTTGGTGGTAGCTGCGAGATCACCAGTCCGCCTGATGGTGGTACTCGGGTCCACTGGACCGCTCCGCTGACCGACCACTGATACCCAACGAAACCCTCGTCAGCACCTGCGAACACGAGGCTAACGGAGCACCAAATCCGTTGCCGCGCGGTACCCGAGGTGATCAATATGAACGACGCGGCACGTCTGTGCCGGGACCAACGGCGCAGATGTGGGGCCCAATGACCCTGCCAAATCCCACGGATCAGCCATAACGTCATGTGCAGTCATGGGCATGACCGGACGGTCATATCTATGGTCGACCTTCAGGACCACTTCGGGTTCGATCGGTCGAGACGCGTCGAGGAGGGACGATGAGCAGTCATGCGGTGGGATTCGCGGACACATGTCGACTGCGAGATGGGCGACTCGTCTCGCTGCGCAGCCTCGGTGCCGCCGATGCCGAAGCTGTTGTCGCGCTTCATCGATGCCTCAACGATCATGACCGCTACTACCGCTTCTTCACCCTGAGCCCCGTTCATCTCGACCAGCTGGTAAGTAAGTTGATTGAACCCACGGATGGGC
Source organism: Mycobacterium sp. (assembly GCF_049281135.1). Lineage (GTDB taxonomy): Bacteria > Actinomycetota > Actinomycetes > Mycobacteriales > Mycobacteriaceae > Mycobacterium. The sequence goes on from NZ_JBAPRN010000631.1 coordinate 8,645, forward strand.
GTTGTGCCCTTGGCGCATTTGATGGAGAACGACTCATTGGTATCGCGAACTACGCGGTCGTTGATGACCCGACGGTCGCCGATGTCGCGATCGTTGTCGCACATGCGGATCACCTGCATGGCGTCGGAACGGCACTGCTCAGACGGCTGGCTCAGATCGCCAAAACTCGCGGGATACGACGATTCGTAGCCGACATCCTGTCCGAAAACCAGACCATGCTCCAAGTCCTGTCCGATCTGGGTTGGTTGGGGGACCGGCGGCTTTACGGATCAGTTCGTCACGTGGAGATCGAGCTTCCCGACTGTCCCGCAGACGCGTCGACCTCCAACGATCTTCCATAGCACGGAGTATGAAATGGTCTCGACTACAACGAAATACGGAATATTAGTTTGTGTTGATGGGTCGGCGGCATCTGACGCCGCCGTAGCCTGGGCAACCCACGAGGCCATCATGCGGCATCTGCCTATCACGCTGCTGCACGCTGAGGCTCCAGTTGTAGTCGGCTGGCCAGTGGGCCCGCTGTATAAGGACATGCCCGAGTGGCAGAACGAAAACGGACAGCACGTCATCGACCAGGCGCGAAAGACGCTGAGCGCTAACCTGGGCGAGTCTAAGCTGCCCGAAACGCGCACCGAGATGGTGTATTCCAGCGTTGTTCCTACACTGATTGACGCCTCCAGAAGTGCTTCGATGATCGTAGCCGGCAGCCAGGGCCTGGGTGCGTTGGGCCGCCTGCTGCTAGGTTCGGCCGCTACGGCACTAACGCACCATGCGCACTGCCCGGTCGCGATTATACATTCCGGTGAAACCGCGGCCGCTGACTCCAATGCGCCTGTGCTACTGGGCATCGACGGATCCCCTGCGTCGGAAGCGGCGACCGCCCTTGCCTTTGATGAAGCTTCCCGCCGAGGGATCGGGCTGTTGGCGCTGTACGCGTGGAGCGACGTGGGAGTGTTTCCCATGCTCGGGATGGACTGGCGGGATAGCGAGCGTAAAGGACAGGAGATCCTCGCCGAACGCCTCGCCGGCTGGCAAGAGCAGTATCCCGATGTGCACGTCGAGCGGTTGCTGTTCTGCGATAAGCCTTCCCGGTGGTTGCGTGAGGAGTCTGAACGTGCCCAGCTGGTGGTAGTCGGTAGCCACGGGCGCGGGGGGTTTCCCGGCATGCTTCTGGGTTCGGTCAGCTGCGCTGTCGCTCAATCGGTAACAGTCCCAGTTATCGTGGTTCGCGGCAGGTGACAAGACGCCCATCGTTGCGTTGCAGGGTCTTTGGTCCCTCCATGATGAGTACATTCGGCAGGCACCTGGCCCCGTTGCGTCCGCTAGTTTCATGGCTTATGACCTATGTGATCGGCACGGCGTGCATAGATGTGATGGATAAGTCCTGTGTTCAGGAATGCCCAGTCGACTGCATCTACGAGGGTGCCCGGGCAATGTACATCAACCCCGACGAGTGCGTGGACTGTGGTGCTTGCAAGTCGATTTGCCGCCTCGACGCGATCTACTGGGAGGGCGATCTGCCCGACGACCAGCAACAGCACCTCGATGACAATGCTGGCTTCTTCAGCCAGGTGCTCCCGGGTCGCAGTGCCCCCCTGCGCTGTCCGGGTGGTGCCGCCGGTGTGGGGCCAATCGGCGTTGATACACCGTTGATAGCCGCGGTGCCTGCACCCAGCGAGTGATCGTTCCAGTTCGCGATTCGTGGGCTGAGTGGCGCGAAAGCTCCATCGGGTCTGCCGCCGGTTGGTTCTATTCGATAACCCTGATCACAGCTGATCGAAAGTCGGAATCGGCCCAGCTGGTTGCTGTAGGTAGCCGCCGCCGAGGCGCTGTAACTGGCGCCGCTGCGGGGCTCGGTCGGCGATACCGGTCGTGCACGCGGTCCGCATGCGGTGATCGTGGCGCGGCCGTCCTGAGCGGATGGGGCCTTTCGGCCGCGCGGATCGGGACTTCTGGCTCCTGACTGACGGTGACCGGGCTCCTAGGGTTCCAGTCATACGAAGTGGATGCCGTCGTCGACTGGTAACGGCGACAGGGAGATTGGATGATCGATGAGCCACAACATGACAGTTTTCACGGTTATCGCGGTTGCGGCGCTGCTGCTCTTGCTTACCGCCTCGATTCGGGTTGTGCAGCAGTATCAGCGAGGTGTGCATTTCCGCCTCGGCCGGGTGATCGCGGTTCGCGAACCGGGACTGCGCCTGATCATCCCGGTGATCGACCGGCTGTGGCGGGTTTCGATGCGCATCGTGACCATGCCGATTCAATCGCAGGGCATCATCACGCGCGACAACGTCAGCGTCGACATCGCCGCGGTCGCGTACTTCCGCGTCGTCGATGCCCGCAAATCGGTCGTAGTGATCGAAAACGTCGGGGCTGCAATAGATCAAATCGCGCAGACGACGCTGCGCAATGTCGTGGGACAACATTCCCTCGATGAGGTCCTCGCCCAAACGGAGAAGATCAACGCCAGCATCCGCCAGATCCTGGACAGCACCACCGTGGAATGGGGCGTGGAGGTGACCCTCGTCGAACTCAAGGACATCCAGCTTCCGGACAGCATGAAACGCGCCATGGCCCGCGAGGCCGAGGCTGAGCGTGAGAAGCGAGCCAAAATCATTGCTGCCGAAGGGGAGGCACGCGCCGCCGCGGCCCTCGGCGACGCTTCCGACACTATGATGCAGCACCCGCTGGCCCTACAGCTGCGGAATCTGCAGACCCTGGCCGAACTCGGCGTGGAGAAAAACACCACCGTCGTGTTTCCCGCCCCGTTGATGAGCGCGATCGGAGAGCTCACCGGCTTTCTGAACCGCGAGCGCACCGCCTCGAGGTCCGGCCAGCCTAACGGGGTATCCGACCCCTTGCTCACCCACGCCGCGAATTTGCACTGAATACCGTAGCGCGTCACCAGATTGAACTGTGAGAGTAGGAATGAAATGTCAAGTCAAGCAGTGAATTCAGGTGTAGTGGTCGGCGTCGACGGGTCTCGATCATCCAAGAGGGCTGTTCAGTGGGCGGCGCACGAGGCGAGGATGCGCAATGTGCCGCTCACTCTTGTTCATGTGGTCGTCACGCCGTCCTGGGGTCCGGCACCATGGCTATTGTCTAATGCCCCTCTTCCGCTTCCCGCCGAGGAAGACCCGGCATTGGAAAAGTCAGGCCGGAAGATCATCGCGGATGCGATCAAAATCGCCGATGAAAGTACTCGCGAAACTGGCCGTCCTGAAATCAACAGCGAGCTGTTCTTTTCGGTACCCGTGCCGACACTTGTCGGCCTGTCCAAAGAGGCGCGAATTGTAGTTGTGGGGCGCCGCGGGCAGCACCGTCTGCGTGGAGTCCTGCTCGGCTCGGTCAGCACGGGGCTGATCCATCATGCGCACTGCCCGGTCGCAGTGATCGGGGATGCAGCTCCAATCGGACCGAAGGACCCCAGGCGGCCAGTAGTGGTCGGCATCGACGGTTCGCCTGCCTCGGAATTGGCCACCGAGATCGCGTTCGACGAGGCATCACGGCGACGTGTGGACCTGGTCGCCATACACGCTTGGCGAGACGCAGACCTATCAAAAGGCATGAGCATGGAATGGTCAGTGCAGCAATCGATCGCGAGTAAAGACTTGGCCGAGCGGCTGGCCGGCTGGCGCGAACGCTTTCCGGATGTCACTGTCCATCCCCGCGTCGTGTGGGACAACCCCGCCGATTACCTGCTTGATGAGGCCAAGGCAGCCCAGCTCCTAGTCGTCGGTAGTCACGGCCGCGGTGGATTCGCAGGGATGGTTCTGGGATCAGTCAGTACGGCCGTTGCGCATGCTGCCCGTATTCCCGTGATCGTGGCCCGGCAACGCTAACCGCAACCCGGGCGAACCAACAAGGTCTCACGGGCATGTGGTTGGGGACTAAAGCCTCATGACCGCGGACCGTCGGGCCAATAGTGTTTTCGGTGACTGACGACAAGGGAGAAGCGAAATGTCTTTACCTGCCAAGCATCATGGCATCGTCGTCGTGGCCTGGCCGGTCTGAGTATCGGCGAAATCGCGCTAAAGACAGAGATTTCCAATTACGAAGGTTGCGATCATGGCGAACAGGCCCGTTGAGTCGAGAACGACTGCGGTGCCCTACATCGATGTGCACGAAACTCACACGGGCATGGTCGTGCTGGTCGGAGGCCGCGCGTTCAAGGCGAAAAAGCCTGTCTTGACTGACTTTCTCGACTTCCGCACGCTTGAGCAGCGCGAACGCGCATGCTTCCGGGAAGTCAAATTGAACAGTCGGCTGTCTCCCGATAGCTACCTTGGAGTCGCGCATCTCAGCGATCCCAGCGGGGGGCCGGCGGAGCCGATTGTCGTCATGCGGCGGTACCGCGATGAGGACCGGTTGGCGTCCATAGTGACACGTGACCAGTCTGGGCACTCGGCCCAGCGACTACTCGACCGTATCGCCGAAGTGCTGGCCCACTTTCACGAAAAGGCCGCACGTAATCCGAAAATCAATGAGCAGGGGACACTTAGCGCGATCGAGCAACGCTGGCATGAGAACCTGGCGGAACTGAAACGGCACGCAGCCAAGTCAATTTCGAGAGTATCGAGCCGTTCTATATCGAAAATTCAGCATCTAGTCACCGAATTTATGTTGGGGCGAGCGGCTTTGCTTACGAATCGCATCGAAGAAGGACACATCGTCGACGGCCACGCCGACCTGCTCGCCGACGACATTTTCTGCCTCGACGGTGAACCGGCTCTGCTCGACTGCCTGGAATTCGACGACGAGCTCCGTTACATCGACGGCATCGATGACGCTGCGTTTCTTGCGATGGACATAGAGTTTCTGGGCCGCAAAGATCTTGGAGACTATTTCCTCGAGCAATACGTCGCACACTCGGCGGATACGGCGCCGTCGGCACTTCGAGACTTCTACATCGCGTACCGTGCGGTCGTAAGAGCCAAGGTTGACTGTGTGCGACTGTCGCAGGGCAAATCAGAGGCTGAAGCCGATGCCGCTACGCACGTGGACATTGCGCTCCGGCACCTGGAGAGCGGAGCCATTCGGCTAGCGCTGATCGGTGGTAGTCCGGGCACCGGAAAATCTACCCTCGCGCATGCTCTTGCTGAAAAGGTTGGAGCACAGGTCATCTCCACCGATGACGTGCGTCGGGAATTACGAGAATCAGGCGCTATCAGCGGAGATCCGGGTGTTATGGACGCGGGTCTTTACACTCCGGACAACGTCGCGACCGTGTATGAGGTAGCGCTGCGCCGGGCCGGTGCGCTTTTAGGCGAGGGGCACTCAGTGATCCTGGACGCTACCTGGCGCGATCCGCAAATGCGTACACACGCTCACCGCCTTGCGATGGAAACGCACTCGGTGATGGTGGAACTCAGGTGCGTGGCTACGATTGACACGGCCGCGCACAGAATAAGGACGCGGCGGCGTGGGAACTCCGACGTGACTCCGGAGATCGCGGTGGCGTTAGCCACCCAAAGCGACCGCTGGGACGACGCATACCGCGTGGACTGTTGGCGGGGACGCGAGCTCGCAGTGCTACGGGCTCACGATGTCTGGCGCCGGGCAGTCTAGACAACGAGTAAACATGTCAGCGAAAACTACTGTCAGAGAGTATGCATGCCGATCCGCCCGCAAATCTCTTGGATCGCACTCATAAACGGGTAGGTCCAGGCCGCCACCCACAGCTGGGAGTAGCCGAACTGTACACCGGTCTGGCTATAGGTTTGGATGCCCGATGGGTCGTCGTCGGACGACCCGGTGACGAAACCCGGCCCCAGAATGCGCCATGCGGATGCGGCGCGGGCACGTACCGTCACGCCTGCATGATGACACAGTCCGGTGACGGTTGGTCCGGCAGCGCGCGCCGCGCTAGACCCGCCTGACGCTCGGTAACCAGACACGCCTGAGTGATTGATTCGTGACGCGCGACGCATCGGGCGCCGGACCGAACTGCGCTCAGTTGCCGGTCTGACTAGCGGCTTGAAACCCATGATCCCATGCCCAGTTTGCGATGGCTGGGTCGTCCTCGCCGTATTCCCTCGTATAGCGACGAGCATCTAGCCGGGCGTCGACCATCCGTTGTCGAAGCTCAGCGACATGATCGCCCAGCCTGTCGACGCGGTCGATGACATCCATGACAAGGTGGAAACGGTCTAGGTCGTTGAGCATCACCATGTCGAAAGGTGTTGTCGTGGTGCCGCGCTCCTTGAATCCCCGCACGTGGAAGTGGGCATGGTTGTTCCTGCGGTAAGTCAACCGATGGATCAGCCACGGGTACCCGTGGTAGGCGAATATGACCGGCGTGGTCGTCCCAAAAAGCGAGTCGAATTCCCTGTCGGACAAACCATGCGGATGCTCCGAGTTAGGCAGGAGTCGCATGATGTCCACGACATTGATCACTCGGACCCGCAACCTCGGCAGCTCGCGGCGCAAAATATCTGCCGCGGCCAGCGTTTCCAGCGTTGGAACATCCCCAGCGCAGGCCAGCACCACATCCGGCTCGCCCGCGGTGTTGCTCGCCCATTGCCAAATCCCGAGACCCCGCGCGCAGTGCCTGATCGCGTCGTCCATGCTCAGGTACGTCAGCGCCGGCTGCTTGCCCGCGACCACAACGTTGACGTAATTGCGACTGCGCAAGCAGTGGTCGGCCACCGACAGCAGGGTGTTGGCGTCCGGTGGTAGGTACACACGTACCACCTCGGGTCGCTTATTCGCGACGTGGTCTATGAAGCCTGGGTCCTGGTGCGAGGCGCCATTGTGGTCTTGGCGCCAAACATGTGAGCTGAGAAGGTAATTGAGCGAGGCAATAGGACGACGCCACGGAAGGCGGGAGCTACTCGTCAGCCATTTGATGTGCTGGTTGACCATCGAGTCAACGATATGGACAAACGCCTCATAGCAATTGAAGAGACCGTGGCGACCGGTCAGGAGATAGCCTTCCAACCATCCCTGGCAGAGGTGCTCTGACAGCACCTCCATCACTCGGCCATCTGCGGCGAGATGATCGTCGCCAACAATTGTTTCAGCAGTCCATGCGCGATCAGTGGCCTCGAAGACGGCAGACAGGCGATTGGATGCAGTCTCGTCGGGTCCCATCAGCCGGAACCGGTCGCCGTTGCGGGCGATGATGTCGCGCAGAAACGTACCGAGGACCTTTGTTGCTTCAGCGGTTTCGGTAGCCGGTTCGGCAACCGTTACTGAGTAGTCGGCGAAGTCTGGCATGTCGAGGTCATGGAGCAATAGACCACCGTTGGCGTGTGGGTTGGCGCTCATCCTGCGATTGCCGACAGGCGCCAGAGCTCGAAGGTCGGCGCGCAGTGTTCCTTCTTCGTCGAACAGCCTCTCCGGGTTATAGCTGCGCAGCCATTCCTCCAATTGCTTTCGGTGCTCTGGGTTGGTGCGCGTCTCTGCCAGCGGGACCTGGTGTGAACGCCAGGTCCCCTCGACCTGTTGCCCGTCGACGATCGCCGGGCCCGTCCATCCCTTGGGAGTACGCAACACGATCATGGGCCACATTGGCCGCTCGGTGGCGCCGTCGTAGCGAGCCGCTTGCTGGATCGCCGCGATCTGGTCGAAAGCCTCATCAAGTGCCGCCGCTAGTAGCTGATGCGCAACTTTGGGGTCATCGCTTTCCACGGTGATCGGCAGGTAGCCGTACCCGCGGAGGAGTGAATTAAGTTCGGCTTCAGGAATTCTCGCCAACACGGTCGGGTTAGCGATCTTGTACCCGTTGAGATGAAGTATCGGCAGGACCGCCCCGTCGGTAACCGGGTTGATGAACTTATTCGAGTGCCAGCTTGCGGCTAACGGACCGGTTTCGGCTTCACCGTCGCCAATCACACAGGCCACCAACAGATCCGGGTTGTCGAACGCAGCGCCGTAAGCGTGCACCAGGGCATAACCGAGTTCGCCGCCCTCGTGGATGGAGCCTGGTGTCTCGGGGGCCACGTGACTGGGGATGCCACCGGGAAAGGAAAACTGGCGGAACAACTTGCGCACACCCTCGGTATCCGCACCGATCCCGGTGTACACCTCGCTGTACGTGCCCTCCAGGTACGCGTTGGCAACCAAGCCCGGCCCACCGTGGCCCGGGCCCGTGATGTAGATGACGTTCACATCACGCTTGCGGATGATCCGATTGAGGTGCGCATAGATAAGGTTCAACCCCGGGGTGGTGCCCCAGTGTCCAAGTAATCGTGGTTTGACGTGCTCAGCCTGAAGCGGTTCTCGCAATAGCGGATTGTCTAGCAGGTAGATCTGGCCCACCGACAGGTAGTTGGCCGCGCGCCAGTATTCGTCTATCAGGCCCAGTTCGTCGGAGCGCAGCACTGTCATAGGTTAATTATCACGTCTTACCGCATCTCTACCTAGTGCCGACAGCCATACGAACCACTGCCAAAGGTCCGTTGAAAGGGCGGGACGCGGGGCCGGATCGGCGCCCGCGGGTGGTTGGCTCCGTACCTCATCGTTCCACGACCATGCCTTTCGGCCGGGCAGGGTGTAGCGTGAGGGTGTTGGTACTCCCAGCCCATCCGGAATGGCTCAGCTTCTGACGCTGATCTGCCCGAGCATCCGCTCAAGCCGGACATGAGGTTTTGACCGTCCAGTCGGGATAATTTTGAATGCTCCATCGTCGTTTCAGTCGTTGATTGCTCCCTTTGGGATGCAACACTTTTCGTATATGCCGAGCTTTGGCATCGTCGGTACCTACTCGCCGACACCGTGCGGGCTGGCGACCTTTAGCGCGGCCTTGGCGGGCGAGTTGGCAGCTCGGGGCGCCGCCGTCAATGTCGTTCGGATCGCCGACGGTGACGTCTCCGAGGAGCCGAACGTCTCCGGCGAGCTCGTCAATGGCTCGGCTTCGTCCGTAGAGGCAACGTCCGAGCTCCTCAACCAGAGCGACGTCGCCGTCATCCAGCACGAATACGGCATCTATGGCGGTCCCGACGGAGATGAAGTCGTCCAGATCATGGCCGGATTGCGCGTCCCGTCGATTGTCGTCGTTCACACAGTGCTCAAACATCCGACACCACACCAACGTTTGGTCCTCGAATCGGTCGTGGCATTGGCCGATCAAGTGGTCGTGATGTCGGAGGTGGCCCGCCAACGCCTGTGCGCAGGCTTCGCCGTCGACCGCCACAAGGTCACCACCATTCCGCACGGCGCGGCACTCCCCAGCGCCAACGGCGGGCAAAATCCCGACCGGCCGACCATCTTGACCTGGGGTCTGCTGGGACCGGGCAACGGCATCGAACGAGTCATCGACGCCATGGCTTCGCTGAAGAACCTGCCCAACCCGCCGCGGTACGTCATCGCCGGCCGCACTCACCCTAAAGTCCTTGCCGCGCAGGGGGAAAGGTATCGCGAAGCACTTGTCGCGCAGGCGAACCGCCTCGGCCTCGCCGATTTGGTGTCCTTCGACGCCGTGTACCGCACCCCCGACGAGCTCACCGCCCTCATCCAGACGGCTTCCGTCGTCGTCCTGCCTTACGACTCGAAGGACCAGGTCACCTCCGGAGTGCTGGTCGACTCCCTCGCGAGTGGTCGCCCGATTGTCGCCACTGCTTTCCCGCACGCGGTCGAGCTCCTCGGCAGCGGCGCGGGCACCGTCGTCGCTCACGACGATCCCGACGCACTGGTCGTGGCGGTGCGCCAGCTGTTGACCGATCCGAATGTCGCCGACTCCATGGCCACCGAAGCCCGCGGGCTGGCCCCGAAGGTTGCCTGGTCCGTCGTCGCAAACGCCTACGTCGGCGTGGCACAACGGCTGCTGGCCACTCAATCGGCACCGACGTGACCGGCGCCGCGCCCGCGCCGGTGTTCGCGCATCTGTTGCGTATGACGGACCATCGCGCCACCTTCGAGCACGCTCGCGTGGCCGAGCCCCGCCGCGACCACGGATACTGCACCGACGACATGGCCAGGGTGCTCGTCGTCACCACCCGCGAACCCAACGCGACAGGCGCCGTGAAGGGCCTTGCAGGTAAGGCCCTGCAGTTCGTGAACGACGCCCAGGCCCACAACGGCTCCTGCCGCAACCGGATGGACCGCGCCGGAAATTGGACCGACCAGCCCACCACGGACGACCACTGGGGCCGGTGTATTTGGGGGCTCGGCACCGCCGCCGCCCACAGCAGCGTCAGTCTTGTGCGCCGACTGGCCGTGATTCAGTTCGAGCGCGCCGCCAAGGTCAGGTCGCCGTGGCCGCGGGCGATGGCGTTCGCCGCCGTCGGCGCCGCCGAACTCCTCAGCGTCGAGCCCGGTAATTCCACCGCCCTGCGACTCCTCGCCGACTACGCCGCCACCGTCGCGAGCCCCAAGACCAGATCCGACTGGCCGTGGCCCGAGCCAAGGCTCACCTACGCGAATGCGATTCTCCCCGAGGCGATGATCGCTGCCGGCGTCGCGCTGGACGACACGGACCTGAAACAGCGTGGCCTGGATCTGCTGGAGTGGCTGCTCGACTACGAAGCGTTTGACGGCCACCTGTCGCCCACCCCCGTGGGCGGCCGGGGCC
>NZ_JBAPRN010000632.1:0-2830 GCF_049281135.1 Mycobacterium sp.
GCCGCGCGACGCAGACCTGCGTGGCCGCCCGCCACGCGACATCCGGCGCGACCCGCACGCTCGCAGAGATCGCCCGGCCAGCCGCTTCGACCCGTACGAACCCAGGGAGCCGTTCGACCCCGCTGCTGGGCCTCCGCCGCGGCGCAGGCCCGCACCCAACGGGAGCACCGCGACCCATCACCCGATCTCACAGGTCAGATATCGGAAAGCAGCCGGAGGCGATGAGCCACTCGACGACCGCCCGCGCCGGCCGCGCCGGCCCGCGGGCGATTCCTGGGACTAAGCGCCGCGAGCGGGCCTGATCTCCCGGGGCAGCGCGAACACCAACGTCTCGTTGGCTGTCGTCACCGGCTGAACCACGTCATAGCCGTACTCGGCCAACCGCTCCAGCACGCCGCGGACCAGCACCTCAGGCACTGACGCGCCGGACGTCACTCCGACGGTGGTGACGCCCTCCAACCACGCCGGATCGATGTCGTCGGCGTAGTCGACCAGATGCGAAGCCGCAGACCCGGCGCCCAACGCGACCTCGACCAACCGCACCGAGTTCGACGAATTACGCGACCCGACGACGATCACCAGCTCGCACTCCGGTGCCATCGCCTTGACCGCCACCTGCCGATTCTGGGTCGCGTAGCAGATGTCGTCGCTGGGCGGATCCTGCAATTTCGGGAAGCGGGCCCGCAGCCGCTCGACCGTCTCCATCGTCTCGTCGACGGACAGCGTGGTCTGCGACAACCAGATCACCTTGTTCTCGTCGCGAACCGTCACGCCGTCGACCGCGCTCGGACCGTCGACCAGCTGCACATGGTCGGGTGCCTCACCGGCAGTGCCGACGACCTCCTCATGGCCCTCATGCCCGATCAGCAGGATGTCGTAATCGTCGCGGGCGAATCGCTTGGCCTCGTTGTGCACCTTGGTGACCAGTGGGCAGGTGGCGTCGATGACCTTCAGCTGCCGCTCGGCAGCCGTCGTGTGCACGGTCGGGGCCACGCCGTGTGCCGAGAACACCACGATGGCGCCCTCGGGCACCTCGTCGGTCTCCTCGACGAACACCGCACCGGCCTTGGCCAGCGTTTCGACCACGTGGCGGTTGTGCACGATCTCATGCCGGACGTAGACCGGTGCGCCGTGCTTTTCCAGCGCACGCTCGACGGTCTCGACGGCACGATCGACGCCGGCGCAGTACCCGCGGGGCTCGGCAAGCAGGACACGTTTGCCGGTCACCGGCTCCGTAACCGAGGCGGTGGCGCCGGGGATCCCCATGTTCACGGTCGGCGGCATGTCCACCAGCGTACTTTCTGCCGACTCCGGCCCGCCAACTCGCGCGCTCAGCTTGGAGTTGTCCGCCAGTTAAGGCAGGCTTGACCGCATGGCTACTGCACCATATGGGGTTCGGCTGCTGGTGGGCGCCGCGACGATGGCCGTCGAGGAGACGATCAGGCTGCCGAGGACCATCCTGATGTACCCGATGACGCTGGTTAGTACGGCCGCGGCTGTCGTGATGCGGTTCCAGCAGAACGTGGCCGAATTGGTGATAAAGGGCGACTCCACGCTGGAGCACATCTTCCCGCCCAAGGACGAGCAGCCGGAGTGGGCGACGTTCGACGAGGACCTGCCGGACGACAGCGATGACGAGCCGTCGGACGTCGAGCCCCGCGCCGAGGGACGGTTCGCGCTGTACTCGTCCCCTGAAGCGGGCGCAGCCGACGACTGGGCGCGGGTGGCCGCCACACCGGGCAAGCAGTCGGTGTCCGCCCCCGAGGTAGTCGAAGAGCTGGACTACGAACAGCTGACCCTGGCCCAGCTGCGGGCCCGGCTGCAATCACTCGATGTCGACGAGCTCGAAGCCCTGCTGGCCTACGAAGAGGCCACCAAAGGGCGCGCGCCGTTCCAGACGCTGCTGGCAAACAGGATCACGCGCGCGACGGCGAAGTGACCGCCAACCCTGTCAGCAATGCCAATACGCCGGCCGGCTCGGCGAATTCGGCCGAGAACCCGTTTCCGGTTCGCGCAGTCGCCATCCGAATCGCAAGCTGGATCGACAAATTGGGCGCGGTCTGGGTTGAAGGCCAGCTGACTGAGATCAACATCCGGCCGGGCGCCAAGACGGTGTTCATGGTGCTGCGCGATCCGGCCGCCGACATGTCGCTGACCGTGACTGCGCCGCGCAACCTGGTTGACAACGCGCCGGTCAAGCTCGTCGAGGGCGTGCAAGTGGTGGTCTGCGGTAAGCCGAGCTTTTTCACCGGCCGAGGCACACTGACGTTGCGGCTCAGCGAAATACGCGCAGTGGGCATCGGTGAACTGTTGGCCCGCATCGAGCGACTGCGCCAGCTGTTGGCCGCCGAAGGCCTCTTCGATCCGCGACTCAAACGGCCAATCCCATTCCTGCCCAGCATGATCGGTCTGATCACCGGCCGGGCCAGCGCGGCCGAGCATGACGTGACGACGGTAGCCGCCGCACGCTGGCCCGCTGTGCGGTTCGCCGTCCGCAACACCGCCGTCCAGGGCCCCACCGCGGTCTCCCAGATCGTTACGGCGCTGCGGGAGTTGGACTCCGACCCCGACATCGATGTCATCGTGGTGGCCCGCGGCGGCGGCAGCGTGGAGGATTTGCTGCCGTTCTCCGACGAGACGTTGTGTCGGGCGATCGCCGCGTGCCGCACGCCGGTGGTCAGCGCCGTGGGCCACGAGCCCGACAACCCGCTGTGCGATCTGGTCGCCGACCTGCGTGCCGCCACCCCGACCGACGCCGCCAAGAAGATCGTCCCGGATACCGCCGCCGAACAGCGCCTGCTCGATGACCTGCGCCGGCGCAGCGCCCAGG
>NZ_JBAPRN010000633.1:0-9505 GCF_049281135.1 Mycobacterium sp.
GGTCGTCAGGCGTTCGTCGGCCAGCCGCACCGGAATCGGCGCGATCCGCCCGGCCAGCACCTCGGCCAGCTCGATCGCGTCAAGCGCCGACGGGCCGGTGCGGTCGGCCAGGGTTCGCGGCAACCCGACGACAACCTCGACTGCGTGCAACTCGGCGACCAGCTCGACCAACCGCCGCACGTGCTTGGCCGAGCGGTCGCGGCGGACTGTTTCCACCGGGGTGGCCAAGATGCCGTCCGGGTCGCTGGTTGCCACGCCGATCCGAACACTGCCGATATCGATGCCGAGCCGCCGCCCTGCTCCGGGATCGTCGCTGCCGGGCCGGTCCGGCAGGCGATGCGAGGAGTCCACTCAGCTGATCCTTGCTATCTCTGCGCGCACCGCGTCGAGCGCCGCGTCGATGCCAGACGCATCCTTACCCGAGCCCTGCGCGAGATCTGCCTTGCCCCCACCACGTCCGTCGACCGCCGCGGCGAGCTGCTTGACCAAATCGTTGGCGCGAATACCCAAATCCTGCGCCGCAGGGTTCGCGGCCACGGCGTACGGCACGTTGTCGTCTTCGCCCTCGGCGATCAGGGCGACCACCGCCGGATCGTTGCCGAGCTTGCCGCGAATATCGCCGACCAGCGAGCGCAGATCGGCGGCCGTCATGCCGGCCGACAACCGCTGCGCCACCAACCGGACGTTACCGACGTGCTGTGCTCCGTCGGCGGCATTTGCCGCAGCTGCCCGCGCATTGGTCAGCCGGGTGCGTTCGATCTCTTTCTCGGCGACCTTCAATCGCTCCACCAGGTTCGCCACCCGGGCGGGCACCTCGTCCGAGGGCACCTTCAGCGACGACGCCAACCCGGCCATCAGCGCCCGCTCCTTAGCCAGGTGTTTGAACGACTCCAGACCGACATAGGCCTCGACCCGGCGCACGCCCGATCCCACCGATGATTCGCTGAGGATGGTCACCGGCCCGATCTGCGCCGAGTTGTGCACGTGGGTTCCACCGCACAGCTCGAGCGAGAACGGCCCGCCGATCTCCACCACGCGCACCTGGTCCGGGTAGGCCTCGCCGAACATGGCCATGGCGCCCATCGCCCTGGCCTTCTCCAGTTGCTCGATGAAGGTGTGCACCTCGTAGTCGGCTTGCACCGCCTGGTTGGTCACCTCCTCGATCTCTGTGCGCTGCTCGTCGGTCAGCGGGCCCTGCCAGTTGAAGTCGAATCGCAGATAGCCCGGCCTGTTCAGCGACCCGGCCTGAACGGCATTGGGCCCCAGCACTTGTCGCAACGCAGCGTGCACCATGTGGGTGCCCGAATGTCCTTGGGTGGCACCCTTGCGCCAGCCAGGTTCCACGGCCGCGATCACGGTGTCGCCCTCGACGAACTCGCCGGACTCCACGTTGACGCGGTGCACCCACAAGGTTTTGGCGATCTTCTGCACATCGGTGACGCCGGCCCTGGCGCTCTCGCTGGAGCCGGTGCCACTGATGCTGCCCGTGTCAGCGACCTGCCCACCCGACTCGGCATACAGCGGTGTGCGATCCAGCACCAGCTCGACGCGGTCGGCGCCCGCGGACCCTTCTGCGCCGTGGGCTATTACCGGCACCCGCTTACCGTCGACGAAGATGCCCAGAATCCGTGCCTGCGAGGTCAATTCGTCGAAGCCGGTGAATTCAGTGGGGCCGGCGTCGACCAGCTCGCGGTACGCCGTCAAGTCGGCGTGCGCGTGCTTGCGCGCTGCGGCATCGGCTTTCGCGCGGCGGCGCTGCTCGGCCATCAGTTCCCGGAATCCGAGTTCGTCCACTTGCAGGTCGGCTTCGGCCGCCATCTCGAGGGTGAGCTCGATCGGGAATCCATAGGTGTCGTGCAGTGTGAAGGCATCCGATCCGGACAGCACGGTCGCGCCGGATGACTTGGTGGCACCGGCCACCTCTTCGAAAAGTCGCGAACCCGATTGCAGCGTCCGGTTGAACGCGGTCTCCTCGGCGACAGCGATCCGGTTGATCCGGTCGAAGTCGGCGATCAGTTCCGGATACGACGGGCCCATCGCGTCGCGGACGGTGGCCATCAGCTCGCCGACGATCGGGCCGTCAATATCGAGCAACTTGGCCGAGCGGATCACCCGCCGAAGCAGCCGGCGCAGCACGTAGCCGCGGCCGTCGTTGCCCGGACTGACGCCGTCGCCGATCAGGATGGCCGCGGTGCGGCTGTGGTCGGCGATGATCCGGTAGCGCACGTCGTCGGCGTGATTGCCGACGTCGTAGCCGCGGGGCGCACGCCGGGCCACCACGTCGATGGCCGGACGCAGCAGGTCGGTTTCGTACACGTTCGCCACGCCCTGCAGCAGGAACGCGACGCGCTCGACGCCCATCCCGGTGTCGATGTTCTTGCGCGGCAACGGACCCAGGATCTCGAAGTCGTCTTTGCCGGTGCCCTCGCCGCGTTCGTTCTGCATGAACACGAGATTCCAGATCTCGATGTAGCGATCCTCATTGGCTTCCGGGCCACCCTCGATACCGAACTCGGGACCGCGGTCGTAGTAGATCTCCGAGGACGGGCCGCACGGCCCAGGAATGCCCATCGACCAATAGTTATCGGCCATGCCGCGGCGCTGGATTCGCTCGACCGGGAGGTCCGCGATCTCCCGCCACAACTGCACGGCTTCGTCGTCGTCGAAATATACTGTGGCCCAGAGCTTTTCCGGATCGAAACCATATCCGCCGTCGTCGACTTTGCGCGTGAGCAATGTCCAGGCCAACTCGATGGCATCGCGCTTGAAATAGTCGCCGAACGAGAAATTGCCGGCCATCTGGAAGAAGGTGTTGTGCCGGGTGGTGATCCCGACCTCGTCGATATCGGGCGTGCGAATGCATTTCTGAATGCTGGTGGCCCTCGGATACGGCGGGGTGCGCTGGCCGAGGAAGAACGGCACGAACTGCACCATGCCGGCGTTGACGAACAACAGGTTGGGGTCGTCGAGAATCACCGAGGCACTCGGCACCTCGGTATGGCCCGCGTTCACGAAATGATCCAGGAACCTCTTCCTGATCTCGTGTGTCTGCACTTTTCCGCTTCCTCTTGATTTCGGCCCTACCCGGCCGGTATCAGCCTATTTCGACCGCATCACAGTACCGGTCCCACTGTGCCGCCGGATCACGCGATAAAGCTGACCGCGGTCAACCCTGCAGGAACGACAAACGCACTGAGCGCCGCCGGTTGTCCCGGTTCAAGTCGACCAGCACCACGCTCTGCCACGTGCCCAGCAGCGGCTCCCCCGCCTGCACCGGCACGGTGATCGACGGCGCGATGATCGCCGGCATCACGTGGTCGGCGCCGTGACCGAACGATCCGTGGGCGTGCCGGTAGCGGTCATCGCGCGGCAGTAACCGCTCCAGGGTGTCCACCAGGTCGTCGTCGGAACCGGCGCCGGTCTCGATGATCGCCACCCCGGCCGTGGCATGTGGGACGAAGACGTTGAGCAGTCCGTCGCCGCGCGGAAAGCAGAAGGCCCGCACTGACTCGGTCAAATCGACGATTCGACGACGCGCGGTGTCGACATCCAGCACATCGGTATTCACCTGACCAACCTACGTATTTGCCCATTGTCATGGCGAACGCAGTGGAGGAAGGTGGATTGAACCGGTGGCGCCACCGGGGCGCTGCCCCGAAGAGAAAAGGGGTGGATCGTGTACGCGCGTTCTACCACCATCCAAGCGCAACCATCATCTATCGACACCGGCGTTGCTCACCTTCGCGATGCCGTCATGCCGAGACTTCACGACGTTGACGGCTGTGTCGGCTTGTCGTTGTTGGCCGACCCGCAGTCCGGCCGGTGCATTCTGACCACCGCATGGGAAACCGAAGAGGCGATGCGGGCCAGCGCCGAGCAGATACGGCCGATCCGCGATCGAGCGGCCGACGAGTTCGGCGGTATCGGCGATCCAATGGTCGAAGAGTGGGAGATCGCAGTGCTGCACCGCGATCACCGCTCAGGCGAGGGTGCCTGCGCACGGGCGACGTGGGTGCAGCTGCCGGCGGATCAACTCGACCAGGGCATCGAGTTTTACAAGATGTCCGTCCTGCCCGAGCTCGAGGCACTTGACGGCTTCTGCAGCGCCAGCCTGCTGGTAAACCGTGCGTCCGGACGCAGCGTGGCCTGTGCGTCCTTCGACAGCCTCGAGGCGATGCAGCGCAGCAGAGACTCGGGAACGGCCCTCAAGGATGAGAAGATCCGCGAGGTCGGCGCCCAAGAGCTCGACGACTGCGAGTTCGAGCTCCGACTCGCCCATCTGCGGGCACCCGAGCTGGTCTGATCGAAGGGGGCGACCGGCCGAACCGAGCGACTGGGTGTCGGCCGGTATCTCCTTATGCCATGTGAAGAACAAGCGCAGCGGCTTGCCCATTGCCACGGCTAATCCGGCGGAGGAAGGTGGGGAGTGGAACCGGTGGCGCCGCCGGGGCGCCGCCGCCGAGCGAAGAGGGTGGTCTCGTGTACGCGCGCTCTACCACTATCGAGGCACAACCGTCGTCCATCGACGCCGGGATCGCGCACGTCCGCGATGTAGTCATGCCCGCACTCCAGAAAGTCGACGGCTGTCTTGGTGTGTCGTTGTTGGTCGACCGTGGCTCTGGTCGTTGCATTGCGACCAGCTCATGGGACAACGAACAGGCGATGCGTGCGAGCGCCCGCGCGATACGACCCGTTCGCGATCAAGCGGCACAGACCTTCGGTGGCAGCCCGACGGTCGACGAATGGGAGATCGCGGTGCTGCATCGAGACCACCCCTCGAGCCCGGGTGCAGGCGTGCGAGCCACCTGGCTCACGGTGCGGCCCGACCAATTCGACCGCGCCATCGAGTTTTACCGGGAGTCGGTGCTCCCCGCAATCGAGGAGCTCGAAGGCTTCTGCAGCGCGAGCCTGATGATCGACCGCACGTCCTGGCGGGCGGTGTCGTCGTCGACGTTCGACACCGCTGAAGCCATGCAGCGCAACGAAGAACGCGCCCGCTCACTGCGTACCGCACGGCTTCGCGACCTCGGCGCCGACCAGTTCGATGTCGGTGAGTTCGAACTGGCCATTGCCCACCTGAGGGTGCCCGAGCTTGTCTAGCGCTTCGTAGCGTCGCTGCCCTTGCTTCGAGATCGACGCGAGCGAGATGAGCTCTCGCATTTTTGCGCGCTGGCGTCGATCTCGGCGTATGTCAGGGCCCCAAAGGCGCGGATCGGCCTCCCTTGATCAGCGCCGCGCGAGCCAGGGTGGCCTGCGCCATCTTGACGTGGGCGGCGTCAACCAGAACACCGTTGACGCCCACCGCGCCCAGCCCGTTCTGCTCGGCTTCGCGGTAGGCCGCGACGTTGCGCTCCGCAAGCGCGATCTCCTCGTCGGTCGGCGCATACACCCGGTTGGCGACGTCGATCTGACTCGGATGGATGGCCCACTTGCCGGTGTAGCCCATCAGCGCGGCCCGTCGCGCGTCGCGCTCGTAGCCCACCAAGTTGCCGTAGTCGGGGTACGGCGCGTCGATCGCGTCGATGCCGGCGATGCGGGCCGCGACGATCACCTTGTTGCGGGCATAGGCCCAGAAGTCGCCGGGATATTCGCCGAGCGGGTCGAAGTTGGTGTCCACCCGCGCACCCAGGGACAGCGACAAGTCGCCGACACCGAAGATCAGCGCGTCCAGTCGCGGGCTGGCGGTGGCGATCTCCTCGGCGTTGGCCAGTCCCTCGACCTCTTCGATCAGCACCTCGAGTCGAATCTGGCGCGACAGACCGAGCTTGGCCTCCAACTGGGTGAGCAGCGTGTCGACCCACCAAACATCGCGTGCCCGAAGCGCTTTGGGAATGATGATGGTGTCGAGGTTCTCCCGGGCGCCGGTGACGACTTCGATGATGTCGTCGTGGCACCACTGGGTGTCCAGGCCGTTGATCCGGATCGCCCGAACCGTGCGACCCCAGTCGAGTTCGTTGAGACCCGAGATCGCCTTGCCGCGGGCGGCCTCCTTGTGGGCGGGCGCCGTGGCGTCTTCCAGGTCGAGGAAGACCAGGTCGGCCGGTGATGCGGCGGCCTTGGGGAACATGTGGTCATTGGCCGCGGGCACCGCAAGCTCCGAGCGGCGCAACAGCGAGGTCATCTACCGGGCTCCTGTCACAGCACACCCCGACTATGCAGGTCGTCGATGTCGCCGCCGGCCAGCCCCAGCAGCTCGCCGTACACCTCGGCATTGTGTTGACCGATCCGCGGGCCCAAGTGCTGCACCCGACCGGTCGCAGCGGAAAAGCGGGGCACCGGAGCCTGGACGGTCATCGCGCCCAGTTCGTCGTCGCCGACCTTGACGAAGACTTCGCGGTGCGAAAGCTGCTCGTCGGCAACCAGATCGGTGATGTCGTAGACAGGCGCGGCGGCCACCTCGGCGGCGTCGAAGATGTCCATCGCCTCGGCCAGCGTCTTGGTGGCCACCCAGTCGGCGACCACCTGGTCCACCTCGCGGGCCCGGGCCAGCCGTCGCTGCGGGTCGGAGAAGTCGGCGTCGTCGACCAGGTCGGCGCGCCCGATTGCGCGAAACACCCTCAGCGCCAACTGCGGTGAGCTTCCCGACATCGCCAGCCAGCGATCGTCGGCGGTGCGGTAGGTGTTGCGCGGCGCCGAGATGTCCCAGCGGTTGCCCGCCCTGGTCGGCACCAGGCCGAGCTGGTCGTAGCCCAGCAGAGTCTGCTCCAGCAGCCGCGCCAGCGGGTCGATCAGGTTGATGTCGATCAACTGCCCTGGGGCCCCGTGCACGTCGCGGTGATATAGCGCCATCATCACCGCGTAGGCGGCGTTGAGCGACGCCACGCCGTCGGCAAGCATGAACGGCGGCAACGTCGGCGGCCCTCCGGCCTCGCCGGTGATGTTGGCGAATCCGCTCATCGCTTCGCCCAGTGTGCCAAATCCGGGTCGCTCGCTTTTCGGCCCGGTCAGCCCGTAGCCGGTGATGTGCAACATGACGATCTTGTCGTTGACGGCGCGCAGCGCCGGGTAGTCCAGGTCCCATGTGCGCAGGGTGGCCGGCCGGGTGTTGACGATCACCACGTCGGCGTGTTCGACCAGCTGGCGCAGCAACGCCTGGCCTTCGGCCACGCGCAGGTTGAGGGTGATCGATCTCTTGTTGCGTGACAACGACTTCCACATCAGGCCGACGCCGTCTACCTGGTTTCCCCAGGTGCGGATCGGGTCGCCGCCGTCGGGTTGTTCGATCTTGATGACATCGGCGCCGAACTCGCCGAGATACGTGGCGGCCAGTGGCGCGGCGGCCAGCGTCGCTACGTCGAGAACCCGGATACCCGCGAGCATCATGCTCTAACAGGCACGCCGGCCGGCCGTTGCGAGCCGAGGTGATCGCGCAGGGTGATCGTGTCGCCGATGTGGGCACGCAGGTTCTGCACCAACCCGCGAATTCCCGCCACCGATTCGATGAGCTCACCGGTGATCGGGTCGTCGAGGTCGTGTTTGGCGAAGTCGTAGTTCATCAACTCCGAGACTAGGGTCAGCGACGCCATCGGGTGCACCAGGTCGTTCAGAACGACCTGGTCGCGTTGTTTGGAGTGGTCCTCGGTCTCCCCGACCACGGCGTAGGCCATCGCAGCATCGCCCGTCATCACATCGCCGAACGCCACCTGCTGGACGTGGGTCGGTCGCGGGGCACCATGAACAACAGCAGTCACTGAGGGTGGGATAGACACTTTTTCGAAACCGCATCGCGGGCGATATCACCGAGGCCCGCACGAGTAACCGGTGACGTTTGTTGCCGGGGGTTCGGGAGTTAACGTGCACTGTGACTGCTTGGGCACCTAGTAGCGGATCCGCCGGACGATAAGCCGAGACGACGCCTGAGATCGGAATTCGGTTCTGACCACGCCTTACGGGCTGCCGGGAATAGCGGGGAGGTCCCGCTCTCGCGCGGCCATGTCTTCATCGTCAACGGCGATCTCATGAAGATCGCTTGCGACGCCTTGCTCATTCCCACGGGCGGGATTGTCGACATCACCGAATCCTGGCGAATGTTCTTGCACAACAGGACGACTCGCTGCGATGACGTCGACGGCGCAAAACGACAGCGTGGCGTTTCTTGTAAAGCGGTTCCTGGAAGGTTTGGGGTCAACCGGTCCGTAGGCCGGCACGATCAGCGAGTGATATCGCATGTGCGGTCGTTTGCGAAGACCGTCTCATGGTCCGATGCTGGTACTCGTGTGAACGATGGTGCGAATCGTGCTGACACCAGCGGCGCGCCCGAGCTTGTGAGATCGCGGCACACGCCTTGTTCACCAGGCATACCGTGACTCCATGAAGCGGGGATACGCGCGGCTGGCAGCGACGATGCTGTTACCCGGCGGTGTGGCGCTGGCCGTTCTCGGACCGGGCGCGGGCATCGCCCAGGCCTACAAATACGGACCATTCCAGTGGTGTCCCGGGCAAGCCATGCCGAATGACCCACCGCGGGCGGATACGGATCTGGTGTGGGACATGGGCGTCTGCCACACCTACTACTTCGAATACGACGTGCGGACGAAGGCTCCGGCCCATTACTGGGAGGGACCCAATCTGTTTCCAACGCCGATCCCGCCGCCTCCTCCGCCGGCGAATCCGCCGAACATCGCCCAGCAGTGCCCAGGACTCATCCCGTTCGTCAACTGCTTACCGGGCCTCTAGCCGCGCTTGCGCCGGATGATCGCGCGCAGCTTTTCCAGCCGGGTGCCGAGCTCGCGCTCGGCGCCCCGGCCGGTCGGCCGGTAGTAGTCGACCCCGACCACCTCGTCAGGTGGATACTGTTGTGGCACAACGCCATCCGGGTCATCGTGCGAGTATTTGTAGCCCTGCGCGTTGCCCAGCGCCGCGGCGCCCGAATAGTGCCCGTCGCGCAGATGCGGCGGCACCAACCCCGCCTTGCCCGCTTTGATGTCGGCCATCGCGGCGGCCAGTGCCGTCGTCACGGCGTTCGATTTGGGTGCGCTCGCCAGGTAGATCGTGGCGTGCGCCAAGGTCAGCTGGGCTTCCGGCATGCCGATCAGTTGGACGGTCTGGGCCGCCGCGACCGCGGTCTGCAACGCGACCGGGTCGGCCATCCCGATGTCCTCGCTGGCCAGGATCATCAACCGGCGGGCGATGAACCGCGGGTCCTCGCCGGCGACCAGCATCCGGGCCAGGTAGTGCAGCGCGGCGTCGACGTCCGAGCCGCGCACAGACTTGATGAAGGCGCTGATCACGTCGTAGTGCTGATCGCCGTCCCGGTCATAGCGGACCGCGGCCTTGTCCAGCGACCGCTCGATGGTCTCGACGGTGACCTGCTCGCCCGCCTCGGCCGCCACCTCCAACGCGGTCAGCGCGCGACGGGCGTCGCCGGCGGCCAACTGGACCAGCAGGTCGACGGCCTCCGGCGTCACCGGGATCTGGCCGCCCAGGCCACGCGGATCGTCGATCGCGCGGTGCACGACCGCGCGGACGTCGTCGGAGGACAACGGCTGCAGTTGCAGGATCAGCG
>NZ_JBAPRN010000634.1:0-7153 GCF_049281135.1 Mycobacterium sp.
CCAACCTGGCATCACGACGTCATCGCCGCCCGTGGCGCGTCAACCTGGAGGAACGACCCATGTCCATAACAGAACAACCCGCCCCGCAAACGCGGCGTGCCCGGTCCGTCGCCGGATCGCTTGCAGCAGGCGCGCTCGCGTTAATCGCCTCTGTTGCCACGCCGGCCGCCGATGCCGACACCGGCTACCAGTTTTTCCAGTCGCCGTCGGGCAATATCTCGTGCGAGCTGGGCACGTTGTCCGACGGCGGCGTCGTGCGCGCCACCGCCGCCTGCCAAGTCGGCAAGCACGACTACTCCGCTCCGCCGCGACCGGCGGACTGCTCGGGGGGCTGGGGGGACAGCGTGGGCTTGACGCAAGGCCGGCGGGCATCCCTGCAATGTCGCACTGACACGTTGCTGGGGTCGAATGATCCGGTCCTCGGCTACGGTCAGACCCGCTCGGTCGGCCCCATCACGTGTCACAGCGAGGAAGCGGGAATGACGTGTACGGATTCCAGTAGCGGCCAAGGGTTTTCGCTGTCTCGCGACGGGTATCAACTCAGCTAATTTGATGACGCCCGAGCGTGCGCCCGATGCTCCGAAAGCGATCGTGCTGACGTCAAAAGGGCTTACGCCCCACGCGCTGGTCCAGGACTTCGTGTTTCCGGGCATCGAAAAGATCCCGTTCCGGCAGCCAACAGACCACTCGACCTAAGCTGTATCGGTCGACGACGAGATGAGTGAACTTGTCCGAAAGTGCCGAGGAAGAGCTAGCGCGTTCGTTGATCGCCCAGTCTGGGGCCATGCTCGCCGGGGACATTCCCGGAGGTGACATCCGGGCTTTCCAGCAATTGCTGGTCGCACGCGAATTGCAATCCCAACCGGACGACGGGCCGTTGGCGGAAGCGCTGATCGCGCGGTCCAGCACTCGCAGAATCTTCGATACCGGGGCAAGTGTAGTCAGCGCCGCATCCAGCCTGAATGGACAGCGAGTGGCCACCAGCCACTTGCTGACGGTCAGGATATGGGATGTTCGGACGGGTCAACTGATCGGCGAACCGCTGCCAAAGCCTGTGGGAAAAGTGTGGGCTTTGGCCTCCGCCGACGGGCAGCGCGTGGTCTGCGCGAGTTACGTCACGAAGGTGCGGCTTTGGGAGGTCGCCACTGGCAAGGTGATTGGCACGCTCACCGGTTATCGAGGTGCAGTTGGCTGCATGGCGTTCAGCCCCGATGGCCGGCTTCTGGCTATCGGCAGCCGCGACAACACGGTTGGCCTGTGGGACGTCGCCACCGGTCGGCTGGTCAGCGGACCTGCCAGCCGGGAGGGTCCGATTTCGGCCGTAGCGGTCAGTCTCGACGGGCGGCTCTTAGCTTCTGCTGTCAGTTACGACGGCGGCGGCGCCGATTTCGTCGAGGTCTGGGACTTGGCCGCGGCCGAATGCATCTTCAGAATGTGGATTAAGTCAGTGGTCAGTTTGGCTTTAAGCCACGATGGCCGACTGTTGGCCGCAGGCAGTTTGGACAAAACGATCCAGGTTTTCGACCTCGAGAGACACCTCTGGTTTGATGGGCCACTGGTCGGCCACAGCGAAGCGGTGTCCAGCGTGGCTTTCAACGCCGACGGGTCCATTACTTCGGCCAGTGCGGATGCGACCGTTCGGCTGTGGGATCTGCCGCACATACGGCACTGCGGCCGCGTAGAGGACATGGTGTTCACTCAAGGGCATCTGCTGACCTCCGCCGCGTTGGAGACCACCGTCAGAATTTGGGATGCGGGCAGCGGTCAGTCGCTAGGCGCTGCGCTCAGGGGCCACGCTGGCATAATCCATAATTTGATCTTCAGCCCCGACGGGCGTCGCCTGGCATCGACCAGTGACTCCACGATGGTGCTGTACGACACCGAAACCGGGGAAACGGTTTTCGCAACTCGGGGCGGTGAGAACTGGCGGCGCGCATCGTTGGAGTTCAGTCCCACTGGTCGCCACCTCATTTGTGAACAAGGCGACACAGAACGTGTCGTGGACGTCGAGACCGGCCGAAAGCTGGCCTGCCCGAACGGGAAAGCGTGGCAGGTCTTGTTCAGCCCCGAGGGTCACGTGGTTTCGGTCGGGGATGGGACGGTGCTGGTGTGGGACCCCACCACCGGTCAACCGCTGTGCGGGCCTCTGCTCGGGCACAGTGGAGACGTGTCACGCGTGGCGCTCAGCGGAGACGGACGACGTCTGGCGGTGATAGATCGCAACTACGCAGCGCAGCTATTCGACGTTCATAGCGGCGAAAAGTTGGGAGAACCCTTCTTCGGGGTAGGACTGGACAAGTCTGCGCTCAGCCCCGACGGGCAGTATCTAGCCTTCATCAGTGGCCGTTCGTTGGGTTTAGCGGTGCGGCTGTGGCATGTCGACGACCGGGGTGATCGCATCTGGCTCGATACAGGTTCCTGGCCGATGGACGATATCGCCTTCAGCTGGGATGGCCGCTGGCTGTTCACCAGTTACGTGCGCGAGACGTTCGACGATCCCGGCGACCGGGAAAGGACGATGTACGAAACGCAGGTGTGGGACTTCAAGACCGGTGATCAAGTCTGGAGATACTCTGGGCTTGACCGAGGCGTGCAGTTCAGCCACGACCGGCGGCGCATGGCGTTGACTGCCGACGACACCGTGCTGGTCTGGAAAACTGACACCCGCGATCAACTCAACAATCCCGCCGTAATCCATGCCACCGGCGTGCAAACAGTGGAGTTCAGTTCCGATGGCCGTCGGATCGCCACCCGTGGTCCTCGCGGGACGGTGCGCGTTTGGGACGCCGACACCGGCCAACAGATCGGCGGCCCGCTGCGCGCCTACGCTGATGCCACGCCCTGGGGCGATGTGGCGCTTGGGCCGGACGGCCGCCTCCTTGCCACCAGCCGGGACGACCTCACCGTGCGGACCTGGAACGTTGACACAGGGCGTCAGATCGGTGCCCCCGTCAGCGGACCGGTGTGGCCTCTGGGCCGCGTGGTGTTGAATCCCAACGGCGAGTCCGCGGCATCAGCTACAGACTATGAAGATGCGGGGGTCGTGCGGTCATGGGATGCGCGCTCTGGCGAAGCGCACACCGATGCCCAGCACTGGCACGCCAGCCGCGTTACGTGCTTAGCGTTCAGCCAAGACGGGCGGTGGCTGGCCACTGGCTGCGCAGACGGCACAGCACGAATATTGGACGCTCAAACCTTGAGACCGATCTGTGAACCACTAGCCGGATACGCCGCAACTGTTTCGAGCGTAACTTTCAGCCCGGATGGTCGCCGCCTGGCTTCGGGGTGCCGGGACGGCACCCTGCGAATCTGGGACCTTGACAACGCCCAACTGCTCTTTGCCCCGGTTGCTGCCCACGAGGATTCCGTTTACCACGTGGCTTTTCACCTCGACGGTCGTCGCCTGTTGTCCGTTTGTAAAGATGGCTCCGTCCGGGCGTGGGATACCGGCACCGGGGAACCGCTCACCGACCAATTGCTGCATCACGACCCGAATCAATACATATATGGAAGTATCTCGCTGGCGATTGACCCGGGCGGCCGCCACTTTGCTACCTCGTTCGGAACGGAGACGTTGTTGTGGGACACCAACACCCATCAACCTCTCGGTAAGCCACTCGTCGGCCATGATTTACCTGTAGAGGCAGTGGCGTTCAGTATCGACGGACATCACCTTGCGACGGCCGATTACCAAGGCACGATACGCATTTGGCGCACTTCGATCGATCCCGACGAGCTATGCGACAAGCTCACCGCCAACATGAGCCGGACACAGTGGCGCGAATGGATCTCCCCGACTCTGGAATACCGGGTCGTCTGCCCGCACCTGCCTGTCGAAGACTGACCCCGTCTTGGTGACCGACTGATTGGACACATGGCCCCAGTGACAAGTCCGGGTGACTCTGACAAAGAGTCACCAACCGAATTGAGCGGGACACCGTGCGAGGGCGCGTGGCCGGCTCGCCACTCATGGGCGGGCTATCCGGGCGGCGCCGCTGCACCCTCACTCGGCACCAGCAGGCTGGCGATCTGGTCGCTGGGCGCGTCGCTGGGCGGGTGGGTGTCGGTTTTCGGATTCTTGTGCGGTCTCAGGATCCTGTTATTTGTCGCTGATCCGGCGGCCATGGTCGGCGTGGTGCTAGGCATTGTCGCGCTGATTCGGATCAAACAACGGAGCCAAAACGGTGTCGCGGCAGCCATTGTCGGTGTCGCGGCAGGTGCCGCGATACTGGTTTTCACCGTCTTTATGGTCGTGCTCGCGTGGGCCAACTTTGCACAAATCCACGAGCAGTACCGCTACAAGCAGTGACCGCTGTCCTCTGCGAGCCCAAACGACAGTGCTGGCACGTCCTTCTCACGCTCAACCTGCCGCAGGCACTCGGGATGCACCAGAGCAGGCTGAGTTTCGGGGCTTGACGCGTGCAACAGAAGTCGTGCGCAACCAACCCCTACCCGCCTCCGCGTATTCGGCGGAAACCTTTTTGGTACTGGCAGCCCTCTGAATTGGGGCAACTGTAGTTGGCTCCCACCGAAAGCTGCAGCCCGCACACAAGGAGTCGTCATGACCGTCACCGGTATCTTGGCCACCGCCGCGGCGCTCCTGGCCGTCCCCGCCGCAGCCCTGGCCGCCGCAGGCACCGCGCGGACCGCACCAGCCCGCGTCAGCTCCGCCGGCCAGCAGTTCCTGACCGAGATCAGCAACGAAGGCATCGGCTTTCCTCCCCGCACGACAACGCCACTCAACTGACCGCCTAATCACCAGCCCGGGCACCGAGGAGTCACCGATGAGCAGCTTGAGCGAACTTGTGTCACTGGATTTGGCGGCCGCGGCGATTCTGCTGGCTGCGACGGTGATCGGCATGCTCATGCTCGGCGTTCTGGCGTCGTGTGTCATTCGGCCGTGGTTGGGCGAATGGTTTGATGCCGGCCGGCGACACGGGCCACCCCAGCCTGCGCGCATCAACCCGCCCTGGCCACCGCCGCAACGAAGCACCTCTTCGCCTGCACCTTCACCGTGGGCCCGTCCGCCTACCGTGCGGCCAATGACTCACCCGCGCGACGCATCGCCGTCAGCCGCGCGCCCAGACGATGCGCCGTTTGTCGGCGCCCCCGTCGCGGCGAGCGGGCGGGGTGAGCGCCTACCAAACGTGGACAGCAGTGCGCTGACCTCGCAGCGGGATGCACTGCTGGCGGGGATCGCTCAGTTGCGCGGCTTACTCGATGACGATCTGGCCGCCGACCTACTGAACGACGCGATGCGACGCGGCGGGGTTTCGGTGGTGGACCCGACTGGAATGCGTGTCGACCCGAGTCGCCATCGCGTCGATCACACCGTGGCTGCGCCCGATCCTGACAGCGACGGCGTCATAGCGCGGACACTGACTCCGTGTTACCTGGACGGGACGAAGGTTCTGCGCGCAGCCGATGTCGTTGTCTACAAGTGGGCCTCGACGGACCGCTGGTTATGACAGGTTCGAGTAACACTTCGTCGTGGACCGCTCACTGGAGGAATGTGTCGATGGTTGAGAGGATTGTGCGGTGACGATCACGGCGGGTGGGGTGTTGGCGATTGATTTCGGCACGACGGCCACTGCTGCGGCGGTCAGCAAAAATGGCGGTGAGTCACGGTCGGTGATGCTGGCTGATGGGTCAGCGACGTTGTCGTCGTCGGTGTTTGCCCAAGGCGAGCAGTTCGTGGTCGGCTCGGCTGCCGACAATCTGGCGAACTGGGCGTTGGACGCCTACGAACCCACCCCCAAACGCCGGGTCGGTGAGCCGCGGGTGCTGTTGGGGGGGTACGAGTTTGCGCCCAGCGAGCTGATCGCGGCGGTGCTGGCCTCCATCCTCGAGGAAGCGGTGGGCCAACACGGCGAGGACACCTTAGGCTCGGTGACGTTGACCCATCCGGTGTCCTGGGGGCCAACGCGCCGGCAGGTGTTAGCCGAGGCGTTCAGTGCCGCGGCGTCGCAGCTGGGCCTGACCCGGCTGGGCGTGCCGAACTTTGTGCCCGAACCGGTGGCCGCCGCGCATTGGTATGCCCGACAGCAACCGCTGCGCACTGGCGACTACATCGGGGTCTATGACCTTGGTGGGGGCACGTTCGACACCGCCGTGTTACGCAAAACCGGTGAGGACGCCTACGAGGTGGTGAAATCAGGGGGCCTGGATCCGCTGGGCGGGGTCGATTTCGACTATCTGCTGTCCGACTACCTCGGGCAACGCCATATCGCTGACGCCAATCCCCAGCTGTGGGAGGCACTGTCCCCGCAAGCGGGCCCGCCCACCGACAGCGGACTGATCGGCCAGCGGCGCAAGCTGCAGGAAACCGTCAAGACCATCAAAGAGCAGCTGACCCGTCAGACGAGCATGAACGTCTACCTGCCCGGGGTCCCCGGCATGGTCCTAGTTACCCGCGCCCAATATGAGGAATTGATCGCCGACCACATCGAGAAGACCGTGGCCGAGTTGGAAGACACCATCGCCGAGGCCGGACTTACCCCCGATGATTTGACCGCGATCTACCGCATCGGCGGTGCCGCACGCACCCCGCTGGTCGGCGACAAACTCGCACGCCTGCAACGTCCCGTACGTGTCATCGACCAACCGAAACTCGTTGTCGCCCAAGGCGCCGCCCTGGCACCCGCCACGGCCATCACACATGACGAACCACCACCGCAACCACCGCCTGGCCTCACCGGCAAGCCAATATCGCAACCACCGCCTGGCCTCACCGGCGAGCCAATACCGCTCAGTGCCGCAGAAGCGACGAGAAATCCCACCGACAGTGCCGACCTGCCGGGGCCGAGCCGCTTCACCGCTTGGGTTCGGTTCGTGCTCTTCGTCGGCGCCGGCATCGTGATCGCGGGAATTACAGGCTCCCCGTACGGCCAGGGACTTCTGTTGGGGTGCGTGGCCGGCCTGGCCTACCTTGCGTACAACTCCCGTCGTCGCCGTGCGATGGTTTCGAAGCCTCAGGAGGGCGGCAGTACCGACCTGCCGGAGCCGAGCCGCGTCAAAGACTTCCTCACTACCTGGATTCCGTTTGTGGTGTTCGTCGGCGCCGGCATCGTGATGCAGCAAGTTACCCGCCACACCGTATGCCACACATACTTCTGCGCGTCCCCACCAACCGATCCGAGCTACTGGGCGCTGT
>NZ_JBAPRN010000635.1:0-6223 GCF_049281135.1 Mycobacterium sp.
GACGCCCGCAACGCCGCGAAGAGCGTGAACTCGTCATGGTTGACCCCCATCAACACCGGTACCCGGGCTGCCCGATCGGCAGCGAATCCCTCGATCGGATTGTCCGGCAGCGCAGCCGTTCCGGTGACCGGCCCGGAGAGCCCGTCTGAGTCGCCGATGAAGTAGTACCAGGGTGGCCGCTCGAGTCGGGTCGCCGGCAGCGCACGCAGACACCGCGCGGTGGTGGCGGGATTGCGACACCCTGCCGCGATCGCATAATCCACGCTCTCGCGCTGCCCGACCGCCAGGTCGGCCTGCGCCTGACAGGGCGCGCTCTGGATGATCGCCGCGCGGAACAACCCGACCGACCCTGGCGCGATGAGATGATCGCACACCGACATGCCGCCCGCGGATTCGCCGGCGATGGTCACCTTTCGCGGATCGCCGCCGAACGCGGCGATGTTGTCGCGGACCCATCGCAGCGCGGCCTGCTGGTCGGCCAGCCCGTAGTTGCCCACCGTGCCGGGCGCACCGAGCGACGGATGGGCCAGGAAACCGAGCGCACCCAACCGGTAGTTGATCGTGACGACAACGATGTGGCCCCTCGCGGCCAGCCAACGCGCGTGATAGATGTCGCCGCTGCCGTTGACGAAGCCTCCGCCGTGAATCCACACCATCACCGGGCGCTTGTCGTTGTGTTGTCCGCGGGCCGGAGTCCAGACGTTGAGCGTCAGGCAGTTTTCGCTGGTCGGCTTGCCGACCCGCGGATTGGGTCCGGTGTCCTGCATGCACTGCGGCCCGGCCTTGGTGGCGTCCAGCATCCCCGACCAATGCGCCGCCGGCCGCGGCAGTTGCCACCGCAACGGCCCCACCGGCGGCGCCGCATACGGAATGCTCTGGAACAAGCGGTAATCCGATGCGACCTGCCCGCGCACGGATCCCATCGCGGTACGCACGACGCCGGCATCCAGCGGACCGGCGTATGCCGGTTCGACCTTTCGGGGCGCGACGAGGGCACCGTGCCCGCAAGCCACCGCCGTCACAGCCGTCACCAGCAGGGCAGCCCAGGCCCGGCGGCGACGAGATGATCGGATCGGCACGAAAAGACAGCCTACGGATTAGCCGAAAGTGCTCATCGGATAATCCGCAATCACGGAGACTTAAACCTGACACGTGTCAACAAATCCCGATCAACGCGGCAGGTGAAC
Source organism: Mycobacterium sp. (assembly GCF_049281135.1). Classification (GTDB taxonomy): domain Bacteria; phylum Actinomycetota; class Actinomycetes; order Mycobacteriales; family Mycobacteriaceae; genus Mycobacterium. The sequence goes on from NZ_JBAPRN010000635.1 coordinate 1,188, forward strand.
AGGTAGATGAGCGCACCGATCATTGACGAGGCCGCGAAGGTATTCGCTGATCCAACGTCGTATGCCGACGAACCGCGGCTGCACGCGGCGCTGACCCACCTGCGCGCCCATGCGCCGGTGTCGCTGGTCGACAGCCGGCCCTACCGGCCGTTCTGGGCGATCACCAAGCACGCCGACATCACGCACATCGAGCGGGCCAACGATCTGTTCATCAACGAGCCGCGCCCGTTGCTGGCCACCGCTGCCGCCGACGACATGGCGCGCCGGCAACTGGACGCCGGAATGGGGTTGCGCACGCTGATCCACATGGACGACCCGCAGCATCGCGTGGTGCGCGCGATCGGCGCGGACTGGTTTCGCCCGAAGGCGATGCGGGCGCTCAAAATCCGGGCCGACGAACTGGCCAAGATCTACGTGGACAAGATGGTGGCCGCGGGCGACGAGTGCGACTTCGTGCAAGAGGTCGCGGTGAACTACCCGCTCTATGTGATCATGTCGCTGCTGGGCTTGCCGGAGTCGGACTTTCCCCGCATGCTCGCGCTGACTCAGGAACTGTTCGGCGGCGACGATGACGAGTTCAAACGTGGCGCAACGCTCGAGGAGCAGCTACAGGTGCTGCTCGAATTCATCGGCTATTTCAATGCGCTCACCGCATCGCGCCGCGAGCAACCGACCGAAGATCTGGCCTCCGCCATCGCCAACGCCCGTGTCGACGGCGAACCGTTATCCGACGTCGACACCACTTCCTACTACATCATCATCGCCACCGCGGGCCACGACACCACCAGCGCGACTATCGCCGGGGGTCTGCAAGCCCTCATTGAAAACCCCGATCAACGAAAGCGCTTGAGCGACAACCTTGATTTGATGCCGCTGGCCACCGAGGAGATGATCCGCTGGGTGACCCCGGTCAAAGAATTCATGCGCACCGCGACCGCCGACACCTCGATACGCGGCGTGCCGATCGCACAAGGCGAATCGGTGTACCTCTCGTACGTCTCCGGAAACCGTGACGAAGAAGTGTTCAACGATCCGTTCCGTTTCGACGTCGGACGTGATCCGAACAAGCACTTGGCATTCGGCTACGGGGTGCACTTCTGTCTGGGCGCCACGCTGGCCCGGATGGAAGTGAACAGCTTCTTCACCGAATTGCTGCCGCGGCTTAAAACCGTTGAGCTCAACGGAGACCCAGAGCTCATCTCGACGACGTTCGTCGGCGGTCTCAAGCACCTGCCGATTCGCTACCAGGTTCGTTGAGCGCCGCGTTCTGGGCGCGCTGCACGTGCAGGAAGCCATCGACGGCAGCCCGCGTGCACTCCCGGTAATCGAAGTTGGGCAGGGTGGACAGCCGACCCAGCACCACCGGGCCCATCAGTAGGGCGATCGCCCGCGAGCGGTCGATATCACCCAGTTCGGCGGCCGCGGGGCTGTCGAAGATCGCGTCGAACGGTGCGGCGTACTGCTGGGCGATCCGTTCCCGCAGCGTGGTGATCGCGGGGCCGTCGGGAGTCCGGGTCTGACGCGATTCCGGCAACTGCTCCAGGTCTCGCCCGAGCGCCAGCCAACTCATCGCCATCACCATGCCCGGGGCCTCGGCGATCGATTGCCCGAATGCCAGCACCACTGCGATCAGCCGATCGCGCAGGGTGCCGTCTTCGGAAGGCATCGGCGCCGGCGGGATCAGGCCGCTGAAAGCCGCTGCCAGCAACTCATTTCCGCTCGGGAAGTGGCGGTACAGGGTTGCCCGGGCCACATTGGCGCCACGCGTGACCGCGTCGACGGTGACTGCGCTCGGCCCGCCGGTGCGAAGCAGGGCGGTGGCGGCTTCCAGCAACCGAGCCCGGGAACGCGCCGGCCGAGGATCGGTCTTGTCGGTGATGCTGACCACCTCCTTCATCCGATCTGAACAGCCTACGCAAAGCGCCTGCCGGGTCCGATACCGACCGCGCGGCGATTCAGCTGACGAACTCCGCAGCCCGATGCCCCAGCATCGCGATGGTGGCGTGCGGGCCGCGGCCGGTGACGGTCGGCAGCACCGACCCGTCGATCACCCACAGCCCTCCGATACCGTGCACGCGGCACTGATGGTCGACGACTGCCAACGGATCTTCGACGCCGCCCATCGGGGCCGTGCCACACAGATGCTGCGACGTCGACCAACCGGGCGCACCGACTTGCGTTGTCGAGCCGACTATTTCGCGCGCTAGATCGCAGCCGGCCTGCAACGCCGCGACGTCCCCGGGCTCGCTGTCGTAGCGATGTTCGATCCTCGGCGGGATCAGCGGATCCGCGGAGACCAAGGTCAGCCGGCCGCGAGCCCGCGGCCGCATCAGCGCCACACCGAGGTGCGGCCAGTCCGGGTGTCCTGCCGTCCCATCGCCGACCATCGCCACAAAGCCACCGGTGTACGGCCGGATTTCCACATCGTCGGGCGTGCTGAGCACCACTTCGAGCGCCGGCCGGCCGGTTGCGACCGCCCAGGTCGTTGGCAGCACCCATTCCGGGTGGTCGCTGAATTCCAGACCGACCGGCAACCGGGCCACCAGGTCTACTCCGGCGGTCCGCAGCATCGCCTCGTCACCAATACCGGAAAGCATGAGCAGGTGGGCGGATTCGATCGCACCGGCCGACAACACGATGCGATCGGCCGTCACCGTGATCGGCCCGCCCGGCCCGATGGCGTCCACAGCGACCGCACGACCGCCGGCGAAGCGCAGTCGGACGGCGCGCGTCTGGGTCAGCAAAGAGAGGTTGGCGCGCCCCAGCGCGGGCAGCAGATACGCGGCCCCCGGGCCGATCCGCGTCCCGTCGACGATGTTGAGCGGCACTGCGCCCACACCTGATGGCAGACCGGCGAGCTTGTCCACGTCGTTGAGATCGGGTAGCCAGGCGAACCCGTGCCGCTGCGCGGCATCAACAAAAGTCGCTGTGCTCCCGATGATTTCGCGTGTGCGCTGGACGGCGATGGGGCCCGCATCGCCGTGGGCAGGGCCGGTGAAATCCAGATCGGTCTCGATCGCGCGAAAGTGCTCGACGACGTCAGACCACCCCCAGCCGGGCAGTCGGTAGCCGTCGAAGTCGCGCCGCAGGCCCCGGCAGAAATAGCCACCGTTGACGGCGCCTGAGCCGCCGACCGTCGCGCCGCGCATGATCGCGAACCGGCGGGCCGGGCGATCGGTGAGTTGCGTCTGGTAGCGCTGGACCAACGGGCTGACGGCGCCGATGGGCAGCCGCAGCCCGTTCGCCGTCTCGGCGCGAAGCATCGGATCGGCCAGGCCGATCCCAGCCTCCAGCACAGCCACCGAACAGCGCGAGTCAGTCGAAAGACGGTTTGCAACAATGGATCCAGCGCTTCCCGCGCCGATGATCAGGACATCGCTGTGCAATGCCGCTGTTGTCAGGACTCAGACTCGAATCTGCGGCTTGAGCGGACCGATGTTGCGCTCCCGCACCACGCCGTACCAGAGCCCGAGACCGTAGGCCAAGTCATCGACACGCTTGAGCAGCAAGTAGGTCAGTAGCCCGATCGGCTGGGCGTCGTCATCGGCGGATTGCCGGCGACTGGCCCAATCCACCACACCGTCGACGATCGCAGCGACCAGCACGACCCGGCGGCACGATCGGAACGCAATGGCCGCCACCAACGCGACCGGCCAATAGTGCCTGCAGATCGCCGATGCCAGCTGCAACGCCGCCGACCAGAGGCCGCGGGCCGCCACCGTAAGAACGTCCCACATCTGGGTCTCGGTGCCTTGCATGCTTTTCGCGATCCGACGACCGGTCAGCCCCGCCACGAACAGAGACGCCAGGTATCCGAAGCTCGAGCCGATAGCCATCAGGATCCAGGCCGTCAGAGCCCATCCCGAGATCATCAGCGGGGCGATCTTGTCCGGGTGACGAACCGACAGCGGTGCGGCCGAACCACCGTAAAACGCTTTGCGTACAACCCAATCCCGCAATTCGGTCCGATGATCGTGCGCCACTTGGGCGATCGGCTCGTAGCGCAACCGGGCCCCGGCCTCGACCAGTCGCCAACACAGGTCAACGTCCTCACCGGAACGCATGGTCTCGTCGAAGCCGCCGACATCACGTAAAGGCGAAGTGCGACAAATGATTGCGGCGCTGGGGACGTACGAAACGGTGGTGTAGGGAATGATCGGAGCTTCGCGATGACCGAGATCCAGCGACGAGCGAATCGCCTCGTAGCGCGCGACCGGATTGTCGGTGTGCGCCAGGCCGACGATCCGCGGGGCGACCAGTGCCACGGTCGGGTCGCAGAAGTGGCCGAGCAGGGCTTCCAGCCAGCCGCGCCGCGGGATTACGTCGGAATCCAAGAAGGCGACGTACCCCGTCTTGCAGGCGGCGAGGCCGGTATTGCGCGCCGCGGCCGGGCCCCTGCTCTGCCCGTGCCGCAAAATCTCGATGTTCGGATGCGCCCCGGCAAAATCCTCATGCGTGATCGGCGTCGATGACCCGTCGTCGACCACCACGATCTTCAAGCCGCGCAACGAGGTGAGCAGCCGGCGCAAGCCATAAGTGTTGTCGCGCACCGGAATTACGACGGTCACGTCACGGTGTGACGGACCGCCGGCCGGCCGCGGGTGGGCCACCGTCGCATCGAGCAGGGTCCGGGCCAGTTCGGCGCTGACCGCGTCGCTGACTTTGAGCCGGCCGTCGGCAAGCATGTCCTGGGCAGCGGGGGCCAGCCGCAATATCCGGGTGGGCGACCCGCCCAGCAAAGCCGCACCCTGGCCGAGCACCCTGACCCGCCGGTCGACTTGCACGGCAAATCCATCCGGCAACCGCGCCTGGGTCATGTGAGCATCCCGTCGGCTGCGGGGGTCCAGCGCTGGATCCGGCGCAAGCAGTCGTCGACCATCTCCATCAGTATCCGCTCACCCTCGGCGGCGGTGGCGGTGGTTGGGTCCCCCAGCACCCCGACCTCGCTGACTGCCGCGACTCCCCCGCTGCGCATCGAGGGCAGCAAGTCGGACAACGGCGCGCCGTTGCCAGCGCGCCAGCGGTCGGTCAGAACG
>NZ_JBAPRN010000636.1:0-7333 GCF_049281135.1 Mycobacterium sp.
CCGGTTTCGAACAGGCCACCGCCGTTCATCAGCGGCACGATGGACAGCATCTTGGCGCTGGTGCCCAGCTCTAGGATCGGGAACAAGTCAGTGAGGTAGTCGCGCAGGATGTTGCCGGTGGCGGCGATGGTGTCTTGCCCGCGGATGGCGCGCTCGATCGTGTGCCGCATCGCGCGTTCCTGCGACATGGTCTGGATATCGAGGCCCTCGGTGTCGTGGTCGGCGAGGTAGGTGTTGACCTTCTTGCGCAGCTCGTACTCGTGCGGACGCTCCTGATCCAACCAGAACACCACCGGCATGCCAGAGTTCCTCGTCCGGGTGACCGCCAGCTTGACCCAGTCGCGGATCGCCGCGTCGGTCACGATGGGCATCCGCCAAATGTCGCCGGCCTCAACATTTTGTGTCAGCAGCACTTCGCCGGTCTCGAGGTCGACGATGTCGGCGATACCGTCTTCGGGGATCTCGAACGTCTTGTCGTGCGACCCGTATTCTTCGGCCTGCTGTGCCATCAGGCCAACGTTGGGCACGGTGCCCATTGTTGTCGGGTCGAACTGTCCGTGCGTCTTGCAGAAGTTGATGATCTCCTGATAGATGCGGGAGAATGTGGACTCGGGGTTGACGGCCTTGGTGTCCTTCTGCCGACCGTCGGCACCGTACATCTTGCCGCCCGCGCGGATCATCGCCGGCATCGACGCATCCACGATTACATCGCTGGGTGAGTGAAAGTTGCTGATTCCCTTGGCCGAATCGACCATAGCCAGTTCGGGGCGGTGCTCGTGGCAGGCGTGCAGGTCGCGGACGATCTCGTCATGCAGTGACGCGGGCAGGGTCTCGATCTTGTTGTACAAGTCGACCAGTCCGTTGTTGACGTTGACACCGAGTTCGTCGAACAACTCCTTGTGCTTGGCGAAGGCGTCCTTGTAGAAGATCTTGACGGCGTGGCCGAAGACGATGGGGTGGCTGACCTTCATCATCGTCGCCTTGACGTGCAGTGAGAACATCACGCCGGTCTTGTAGGCGTCCTCGATCTCCGCCTCGTAGAAGTCGCAGAGCGCCTTCACGCTCATGAACATGCTGTCGATGACGTCGCCGTCCCGCAGCGATACCTTCGGCTTGAGCACGATCGTCTTGCCGCTCTTGGTTTTCAGCTCCATCTTCACGTCGCGCGCGCGGTCCAATGTCAGCGACTTCTCGCCGTGGTAGAAGTCACCGTGCTTCATGGTCGCGACGTGTGTGCGCGACGCCTGCGACCACTCCCCCATGCTGTGCGGGTGTTTGCGCGCGTACTCCTTGACCGCCTTCGGCGCTCGGCGATCCGAATTGCCCTGTCGCAGAACGGGGTTCACCGCACTACCAAGACATTTGGCGTAGCGGTCGCGGATTTCCTTGTCCTCGTCGGTTTTCGGACTCTGCGGGTAGTCGGGGATCTTGAATCCTTTGCCCTGCAGTTCCTTGACCGCGGCCACCAGCTGCGGCACCGACGCACTGATGTTGGGCAGCTTGATGATGTTGGTGTCGGCCTCGTTGGTCAGCCGGCCCAGCTCACCCAGGTTGTCCGGCACGCGTTGCTCGTCGGTCAGGTAGTCGGAGAATTCGGCCAGGATCCGCGCCGCCAGCGAGATGTCACTGGTTTGGATTGTGATGCCCGCCGGTTCGGCGAACGCCCGCACGATTGGCAGAAAGGCATAGGTCGCCAACAGCGGCGCCTCATCGGTCAGCGTGTAGATGATGGTCGGCTGGTCGGCGCTCACGGTGTTTCTCCCGGTATCGGTTAGATCCTGACGGGGGTTCGCGGTGAATCTGGCTGCCACGTTATCAAGCGTGTTTTGGCTGATGTCGTCCTCGATCTGGGCCAGGCTGAACGGGTACCCGGGATGTGCTCCAAGCGATCGCTTCCGTGGGTGCACCCGGTGGTCGCTGGCACGTGATCGCCTTGATGAGCTAAGCTTCGTTTTGGTCATGAGCGCCAGCGTCAAGCCCCGGCTTGCTGGCCGGCAACCCTCCAACCGCGGTGGGGTGCCCCGGGTGATAACCAGGTTTCGTAGCCAGCAGCGGCTACGCGGCAAGCGCGGGTCCGCCGTGATGGGCCCCCAGGAGTAGACAGGGAAACCTGACGCGTACCCACGTGGGCCGACCCATCGTGCGTCGCTGACATTGCTTCCCGGAAAGCATTCGACAGTGAGTTCTGATATCACCCCTGATCACGAAGCCGAGGCCGATCCGACCGCGCACTGGTCATTCGAGACTAAGCAGGTCCACGCAGGTCAGCAGCCCTGCCAGGCCACCGGCGCCCGTGCGCTGCCGATCTACCAGACCACCTCCTACGTCTTCGACGACACCTCACACGCCGCGGCGCTGTTCGGGCTGGAGGTGCCGGGCAACATCTACACCCGGATCGGCAACCCGACCACCGACGTCGTCGAACAGCGGATCGCCGCCCTGGAGGGCGGAGTGGCCGCGCTGTTCCTGTCGTCGGGTCAGGCCGCCGAGACGTTCGCAATCTTGAATGTCGCCGGCGCGGGGGACCATATCGTGTCCAGTCCCAGGCTGTACGGCGGCACGTACAACCTGTTCCACTACTCGCTGCCCAAGCTCGGCATCGAGGTCAGCTTCGTCGAAGATCCCGACGACCTGGATTCGTGGCGGGCCGCGGTGCGCCCCAACACCAAGGCGTTCTTCGCCGAGACGATCTCCAACCCGCAGATCGACATCCTGGACACCCCCGGCGTCTCCGCGGTGGCCCACGAGCATGGTGTGCCGCTGATCGTCGACAACACCATCGCCACCCCATACCTGATCCAGCCGATCAAGCAGGGCGCCGACATCGTGGTGCACTCGGCCACCAAGTACCTCGGCGGCCACGGCGCCGCAATCGCCGGGGTGATCGTCGACGGCGGCACCTTCGACTGGACCCAGGGACGCTTCCCCGGCTTCACCACGCCGGACCCCAGCTACCACGGCATGGTGTACGCCGAGCTGGGTCCGCCCGCGTTTGCGCTGAAGGCCCGCGTGCAGCTGCTGCGCGATCTGGGTTCGGCGGCGTCGCCGTTCAACGCGTTCCTGGTTGCCCAGGGCCTGGAGACTCTCAGTCTGCGGGTCGAGCGCCACGTCGCCAACGCGCAGCGGGTCGCCGAATACCTCGCCGGTCACGACGACGTGCTGTCGGTCAACTACGCCGGGCTGCCCGACTCGCCGTGGTACGAGCGGGGAAAGAAGCTGGCGCCCAAGGGAACCGGCGCTGTGCTGGCCTTCGAGTTGGCCGGCGGCGTGGTTGCCGGTAAGGCGTTCGTCGACGCACTGAAACTGCACAGCCATGTCGCCAACATCGGTGACGTGCGCTCGCTGGTGATCCACCCGGCATCGACGACCCACGCCCAGCTCAGCCCCGCCGAGCAGCTGTCCACCGGGGTGCGCCCCGGTTTGGTGCGGCTGGCGGTGGGTATTGAGGGCATTGACGACATCCTGGCCGACCTCGAGCTCGGCTTCGCCGCAGCTCACACGCATGCCGGCGATCCGCACGCCGTGGCGGCGTTCTGAGGAGCCGCAGGTGACAATCTCTGACGTCCCGACGCAGACGCTGCCTGCCGAAGGTGAGGTCGGCAATGTTGACGTCGGCTCGCTGACGCTGGAAAGCGGTGTGGTGCTCGACGACGTCAGCATCGCGGTGCAGCGGTGGGGCGAGTTGTCGCCGACCCGCGACAACGTCGTCGTGGTCCTGCATGCGCTGACCGGCGACTCGCACATCACCGGACCTCCCGGACCCGGGCATCCCACACTGGGCTGGTGGGACGGGATCGCGGGTCCGGGCGCGCCGATCGACACCAACCGCTGGTGCGCGGTGGCCACCAACGTGCTGGGCGGTTGTCGCGGCTCCACCGGCCCGAGCTCGTTCGCATCCGACGGAAAGCCCTGGGGCTCAAGGTTTCCGGCGATATCGATCCGGGACCAGGTCGACGCCGACGTGGCAGCGCTGGCGGCGCTGGGCATCACCGAAGTCGCCGCGGTGCTCGGCGGGTCGATGGGTGGCGCGCGGGCGTTGGAGTGGATGGTCGCCTATCCGGATCGGGTCGGCGCCGGTCTGCTGCTGGCCGTGGGTGCGCGTGCCACCGCCGATCAGATCGGCACCCAGTGCACCCAGATCGCGGCCATCAAGGCCGACCCGCACTGGCGGGGCGGTGACTATTACGGCACCGGACGTACCCCCGACGCCGGTCTGGAGATCGCCCGCCGTTTCGCGCATCTGACCTACCGGGGCGAGGGCGAGCTGGACACCCGCTTCGCCAATAGACCGCAGGGCGGGGAAAATCCAGCGGATCCGACGTCCGGTGGCCGCTACGCGGTGCAGAGCTACCTGGAGCATCAGGGCGGCAAGCTGGTGTCGCGCTTCGACGCCGGCAGCTACGTGGTGCTCACCGAGTCGCTGTCCAGTCACGATGTCGGGCGGAACCGCGGGGGTGTCGCGGCCGCGCTGCGTGGCTGTCCGGTGCCGGCCGTGGTCGGCGGAATCACCTCTGACCGGCTCTACCCGCTGCGGCTGCAAGAGGAACTGGCCGAACTGCTGCCCGGTTGCGACCGGCTACAGGTGGTCGACTCGATATTCGGGCACGACGGCTTCCTGGTGGAAACCGAAGCCGTCGGTGAACTGGTCCGCCAAACCCTCGATTTGGCGGCCGCTAAGGGTGCGTGTCCGCGGTGACTCAGTCCTCACAGGCCCGCTCATTGTCGTTTGGCTCTGAAGCGGCCGCGTACGAGCGCGGCCGTCCGTCGTATCCGCCGGATGCGATCGACTGGCTGCTGCCGCCCGGTGCCCGCGACGTGCTCGACCTCGGCGCCGGGACCGGGAAGCTGACCACCCGGCTGGTGGAACGCGGGCTGGACGTCATCGCCGTCGACCCCATCGCCGAGATGCTGGAGATGCTGCGCACGTCGCTGCCGGAAACACCCGCGCTGCTCGGCACCGCGGAGGAAATCCCACTGGCGGACAACAGTGTTGACGCCGTACTCGTCGCGCAGGCGTGGCACTGGTTCAACCCGGCGCGGGCGATTCCTGAGCTGGCCCGGGTGCTGCGACCCGGCGGGCGACTCGGTTTGGTGTGGAACACCCGCGACGAGCGGCTCGGCTGGGTGCGGGAGCTAGGCCGCATCATCGGCCGCGACGGCGACCCGATGCGCGATCACGTGACCCTGCCGGAGCCGTTCACCGATGTGCAGCGTCACCAGGTCGAGTGGACGAATTACCTTACGCCGCAAGCACTCATCGATTTGGTTGCGTCGCGCAGCTACTGCATCACCTCGCCGACACAGGTGCGCACCAAGACCTTGGATCAGGTACGCGAGCTGCTAGCAACCCATCCGGCGCTGGCGAACGCCGGTGGCCTGTCGCTGCCTTACGTGACGGTGTGCGTCCGCGCGACATTGTCTTGACGTCGCCCGATCGCCGCTATGGTTCGTGGTGTGAAACTGACATCGCTCGTGCTCGGTTGTGTGCTGGCGATGAGCGCTGCACCGCTGGCCCATGCTGACGAAAACGACAACGCGTATCTGTACGGCGTTCATTCGGTGGGCGTTCCGGACGGTAGCCCCGCGGCCTCAGCCGCGTACGGCCGGCAACTGTGCGACCGGCTTCCCGTAGTCGGCTTCGATCCGCTGGTGGCAGCAGTGAACCAGGAGAACAGCGCGAGCGGCCTGAACATGCATCTGTCCGCGCTGGTCATCGGCGCGGCTTTATCGAACTTCTGTCTCGACAAGGCGACGCTGGTGCCGACAGTCCTGCCGTATTAGGCGGTTGATCGAAGCAGCGTCAACTCACTCTGGCTCGTCGTCATCGTCGTCTTGCAGGAGTTTTTCGGGGTGCCAGTAGGTGTTGGTGCGGGGTTGGCCACGAATCCCTTAAGTACCCTCTAGAGGCGGGGTGGAACTTCAACGTCTACTGCGCGGGATGGCTAACGCGACGGATCGAGACCCAACTCCGTGAGCTGATCATCAGGCGTCGTTGATGTCGGTGACGTGGGTGTGGGCCCAGTGGTTGACGCGACGGGCCTCGCATAGATAGCCGGCACCGCGCAAGTTAGGGAAACGAGCAGCAACGGTCCTTGGCAAGAATGTTGACGCGATGCACTGTTATTTGTCGGGGCGCAAGACCATCACCGGGATGGAGCGCTGAGTACGTTGCTGATACACCGCGTACCCGGAGTACCCGGCGTTGGCCGCCTTCCAGGCCCGTTCGCGCTCGTCACCTTCGGCCTCATGAGCTACGTACGAAATCTCACCACGGTGCGGAACAAGCAGAGCGCACCGTGGGTGTGCTTTCAGATTGTGGTACCAGGCCGGGTTATGTTCCTGGCCGCCCGCCGACGCGATCAAGACCCAACCGCCGTGATGTTCAAACGCAAACACCGGAACGTCACGGACCTTCCCGCTCTGGGCCCCCGTGCAACGCAGCAGCATCGAGTGACCCCCGAAGACACTGCCAGAAGTAAAGTTCAGCGACCCCTTCGACCACCGCATCAAACGCTTGTCGATCGGATTGGCCACGTGCATTGCCACCCAGACACCAACATGGGTGCGCATGAACCAATTAAGCCAGCGGTCGTAAAGACCCATGGCCGGAGCATATGCTCTCTGTCCCCGATGCATGTTCGGTCACGCGCTTTAGACGGAATCCCAGGCTAGAGAAGGTTCGAATCCTGACCGGGAGGATAGCCGGGTGCAGGCGGGCAGGGTTCTCCCAGCCGATGTCCACAGCGGTTCCGCCTCGCTCTACGCAGCGATCAGGTCGACAGTTCCAGACTGGAGACGCCGCCCGGCTTAGACCGCCCGATCGTGCTCGTCGTCATCGTCGTCTCGCAGGAGTTTTTCGGGGTGCCAGTAGGTGTTGGTGCGGGGTTGGCCGTGGTCGAGGTGGGCGGGTGGGATCCAATCGGTGTCGCCGCGGCTGTTTTTGCGGGTGACCCAGCCGTGTTCGGCGAGTGGGTGGTTGGGGTGACAGACCAGGGCGAGCTGGTTGACGTCGGTGACGGGGTTGGTGGCGTAGGGGTCGCAATGGTGGGCCTGGCACAGGTAGGCGGGCACGGTGCAGCCCGGGAAGGTGCAGCCGCGATCTTTGGCGTACAGCACGAGTCGTTGGGCCGGTGAGGCGAGGCGCTTGGTGTGATAGAGCGCCAACGCGTTGCCGTTGTGGAAAATCGCCAAATAGTGGTGGGCGTGCGACCCGAGTCGGATGACATCGGACATCGGCAACAGGGTGCCGCCGCCGGTGAGCCCGCGACCCGCAGCCGCCTCGAGTTCGTGCAGGGTGGTGGTGACGATGATGGAGGTCGGTAAGCCGTTGTGC
>NZ_JBAPRN010000637.1:0-9046 GCF_049281135.1 Mycobacterium sp.
GGGCGCTGCCGTGTGTCAGCGGGTTGCCGGCCGCTTTGAGCGCGCCCAGCTGCACCGCTCCGCGAGCGTCGACCTGCAGCAGTGAGCCGGTCGCGGGCAGCCCACTCAGCGAATCCGACGCCGTCACCGCGTGCAGCGGATGGGAGAACTCGGCGCTGCGATCGGGGACGTCGGCGTGCCGCCAGTCGCCGGGGCCGCAGACCAGCGCATAGTCGAAAACGTGTGTCCAGTGCTGCAATTGGAAGTTGGATCCGTCGGGCGCCGTGCGCCGCGGCTCGTCGATCCAGACGCCGGACGGCCAGCCGGTGCACGATCGCATCAGCGCGGTGTGCAGCGTTCCGTCGGTCTCGACGGCGAAGCTGGGCACCCCGCGATTGCACAGTGCGACCGTGCGCGATTCGAAACGCCCCAGCCCTGACGGGGCGTGCTGCGTGACAACGATCTCGGCGTCGGCGAGATCATCGACCACCGACGCGATCGCCTTGGCCAGGTGCACATCGTCGCGCCCGGCGATCACCAGCACCGGCAGCGCATCCGAGTCGCGCAGGTCGGCACCGGGAATCCAGCCTTCCGCCAACGACTTGGCGGCGGGTACCCACACGGTGGCCTGGCCGGTCTTGGCGAGCTGAAGGTCGACCTCGCGGGCGTAGGCCGGATCAGCGGCCGTCAACACCGACCTGGTGAACGCGTTCTGATCCGGCCCGCCCAGCGCCAATCGGGTGTCGGGCAGGTTGGAGTCGACACCGAGCTTCCCGTAGCGCGGCTTGTCGGCACTGCTGCAGGTCGCCGTGGCGCCGGCCCGCACCAGCGCCACCACCAGGTCGCGCGCCAGCCGGCCGCCCATCGGCTCGGTCGGGGCAACGACTTCGGCCACCGACACCGCACGCACGCCGTCACCGACGCGGACCCTGGCCGCCGACGACAACCCGAACCAGCCGTAGGCCGGGTTGTCCAGCGTCCAAGGATGCTCGGCAGTGTCCACCGATCCAGAGCCGTTGTGCAGCAACGCAAAACCACGGCCGACCACGGCGTCGCCGACTTCGCTGACCGGCATCGCACCCGGCACCGGACACGGCCAGCGCAGCCGCAGCAGTCGGTCCTCGCCGATGAAGTCGTCGATGGTGGTGGCGCAGTCGACTCGGTCGACGCCGCGCCACAACGTCAGCGTCTGGGTGTAGCGCAGCGTGTCACCGATCCGGCCGTGCACGACTATCCGCTGGCCCAACGGACTGCGGTAGGCGTGTACCTCGGCCGGCGTTTCCGACGAGCCGACGACCGGCCCCTTGGGCAGCAGGTGCCAGGGCCCTTCGCCGCCGGTCGGGTGGGCCGGGTATTCCTCGTAGACGGCCAGCTCGTTGCCGACTCGGTCCTCGCCGATCAGCTGTTTGCCGTCCCGGACCAGCGAGGTCACCCCGCCGCCGCGGTCAGGATCGACCGCCAACCGGTAGTGCTCGTTGGCTATTTCCTTGCCCGGCAACGACTCCCAACCGCTGTCGGAGTCTGCGGCAACCAGCTGGTAAGCCCGCCAGCCCAGTGACGGCACGTCGCGGGCCAGCCAGCTCACCGATCGTCCGCCGTGTTCGATCACCGCGGGCAGCGTGCCGCCGTCGTGATCCAGCACCTGCACCTTGGGGCCGATCGGTTTCTCGAAACGGGCAGTGACGATGTCGGTCCGATTGTGTGTCAACGTATTCCACACGACGACTGAGTCGTTTGAAAAGCCCGCGACCGCGCTGGACAGCAACGCCAGCGAGTTGTCCCGTGCCGCGCGGCCGAGCTCCCACGCGTCGCGCCATCCGGTCAACAGGTCGAGGTAGACCTGGTCGGATTCCGAGCCGGTGATCGCATCGTGGTGTGCGCCGTAGGCCAACTGCACCCATGCCTTGGCCAGCGCGGCCTGCGGGTAGTCGGCACCGGCGAGCAGACCGGCGAACACCGCGAACTTCTCCGCGTCCAGCACCGCATCCTCGGCGGCCCGGTTGGCCTGTTTGGTGTCGATGTACGACACGTCCTTGCCGGTGTAGATCGGGTTCATGTCGCGGGTCTGCGGCGACGGCACCTCGGCCCGGTCGTCCAACTCCGCGCGCACCGCGCCGAAGAACTCACGCGGCAGCGCGCACACGAACCGCGGCCAGGTGTACCGCGCTGCCCAGTCACGATGGATCTCGGTGACCCACTTGTTGGGTGGCGTGTAGTCGGTGCCGACGGGCAGCAACACGTTGCGGGTCAGCGCGACTTTCTTCAGCTCCGCGAACAACTCGAAACAGGCCTGCTCGGCTTCGGTCACAGTGGTCGACTCGTCCATCCACCAGCCGGCCGAATAGTGCGCGGGCATGTAGTGGGTGAGCAACCCGCGGCCCGACGGCGATATCCACTCGAATTCGCTGCTGAACTGCATGCCCGCCACGCCGCCCTCGTTGTGCATCGGGCCCCACTGGTGGTGCGGACCGCGGGCCCACGAACTGGAGGTCAGCCCCGCATCGGCGGCCATGCCGGGAAACTGCGGGTCGTGGCCGAACACGTCGAGCTGCCACGCCGTGGCCGGGTCGCCGCCGAGCACGTCACGCTGAAAACTGATGCCGTGCACCAGGTTTCGGATCGTGGTTTCCGGGCTGGTGAGGTTGGTGTTGGGTTCGTTGTAGGTGCCACCCATGATCTCGACCCGACCCTCGGCCATCAGCCGGCGCAGGTCGGCGCGGTCCTCGGGATGGGTGTCCCAGTAGGGCTTGAGGTAGTCCACTTCGGCGAGCACGAACTTGTATTCGGGTTCACGGCGTGCCATTTCCAGATGCGCGTGGACCAGCTCAAAGGCGTTGGTCTGACGGGCTTTTCCGGGCGGGTCTTCGGTCCAGAGGCTGGTGTAGGCGCCCTGGGTGTTCCACCACACCGGGTCGTAGTGGAAGTGGCTGATCATGTACATCGTCCAGCCGGACTCGGCGACAACGAAGTCGAACGGCGTCGCACTGCCCGCGAGGTGGACCTGCGCCGCCCGGCGCTCGCCGACGACCGGATGCTCGACGGCGACCGGCACCTCGATGACGTCCTGGCCGACCGCCTCCCCACTCAGCCCGTCGCCGTCGACCCGAACCGTCGTCGGCTCGGTGGCCCCGCTGACCGTCACCCGAACCAGCTGCAGCGGCTTGTCCGCCGGGCCCACGAAAAGCTCCGTCGACTCCGCCGAAGTCACCCGCATTCCCGCACCCTACGACCTCCTGTCGGTATAGGGGTGTAAGGCTGGAGACACGTAACCGAAAGGACCGCTGATGCCTGCTCTCGCTTCGCCTGTCGCTGACGAACGCAGCGCCCTGCGCGAGTACCTGGCCTATCACCAGAGCGCGTTTTTCGCGGTGGCCTACGGCCTGACCGACGAGCAGGCCCGTTCGTCCCCGACGGTCAGCGAATTGTCGATCGGCGGGTTGATCAAGCACGTCACCGCCATGCAGCACACCTGGATGTCGCGGGCGGCCGCCGCGCCGGACGCCCCGCCAAAAGATCCCCGGCCGTTCGACGAGGTCGCCAAGGATTTTGCCGAGCAGCACGTGATGCGGCCCGTCGAAACCCTGGAGGGGCTGCTGGAGAAGTTCAAGACGGAGAACGCCAACTCGCTGCACCTGGTCGAGACCGCCGACCTGGATGCGAAAGTACCTGTCCCGCATGATATTCCGTGGTTCCCGAAGGGCGTCAAGGACTGGTCGGTGCGGTGGGTGATTCTGCACGTGATCAACGAACTGACCCGGCACTCCGGCCACGCCGATATCATCCGGGAGAGCATCGACGGCGCCACCATGTACGAACTGCTGGCCGGCCTGGAGGGCTGGGCGATCGACGGCTGGGTGCAGCCCTGGAAGCCACGTGCAAATCCGTAGCGGCCTGGCTCGTCGCGACACCGAAGACGCTGCCGTCGAGCTGTTTTACGAAGACCTCGGCGACCCGAGAGATCCGGCTGTCCTGCTGATCATGGGGCTGGGCGCCCAGCTGCCGATGTGGCCCGACGGCTTCTGCGAGCAGCTCGTCGACGCTGGGTACCGGGTGATCCGCTTCGACCACCGCGACACCGGGCTGTCGGCCAAGATGCACGGGATGCGCGCACAGGGCGCGGTGTATCGACGGGTGGGGCGCTACCTGCTGGGCCGTGGTAGCCAGGTGCCCTACACGCTGGTCGACATGACGCGTGACGTGGTCGCGCTGCTCGATCACCTCGTCATCAGCCGGGCGCACGTCGTCGGCGCCTCGATGGGCGGGATGATCGCGCAGATCCTGGCCGCCACCGAGCCCGAGCGGGTCGCGTCGCTGGCCATCATCATGTCCACCACTGGCAAGCCGTTCTCCCGGCTGCCGGCCTGGCGGGTGATCCGGCTGGCGTTCAAGCCACCCGGCGACGATGCGTCCGACGAGGAGAAGCTGGCCTTCGAGGTCCGCAACATCGCGGTGTTCAACGGCCCCAATTTCCTGCCGTCCGAGGCGGAGCTGCGCAAACGCGTCCAGCAGCTCGCTGAGCGGTCCAACTATCCGCCCGGCACGCTGCGCCAATTCGACGCCGTCCTGGGCACCGGCAGCCTGCTGGCCTACAGCAAGGCCATCACCGCGCCGACGGTGGTGGTGCACGGTTCACGCGACCCGATGGTGCGGCCCCGCAACGGCCGCGGGGTCGCCGCCGCCATCCCCGGCGCCCGGTTCGTCGTCATCGACGGTATGGGCCATGACCTCCCCGAACCGGTGTGGCGCCCACTCATCGAGACCCTCACGGAGAACTTTGCCAGAGCGCCCATCGGGTGAGCGGGCTCACAGGAATTGGGACTTGCCAACACCGATTTGAGACACTGCAGCTATGAGTTCCAACAACCACCGCGAGGTAGCCAAGCTCGACCGGGTTCCGTTACCGGTCGAGGCGGCCCGCTTCGGCGTGACGGGTTGGCAGCTCACCCGCACTGCCGCCCGCATCCTCACCAAGCTGCCGACCAAGGGTCCGATGCAGCAAAAGGTCATCAGGCAACTCCCGCAGACCTTCGCCGACCTGGGCCCCACCTACGTCAAATTCGGGCAGATCATCGCCTCCAGCCCGGGCGCCTTCGGCGAACAGCTGTCCCGGGAATTCCGCGGCCTGCTCGACCGGGTGCCGCCGGCCGACACCGGCCAGGTGCACAAGCTGTTCGCCGAGGAGCTCGGCCGCGATCCATCGGAGCTGTTCGCCAGCTTCGACGAGGAGCCGTTCGCGTCGGCGTCGATCGCCCAGGTGCACTACGCCACCCTGCACAGCGGCGAGGAGGTCGTGGTCAAGATCCAGCGGCCGGGCATCCGTCGCCGGGTGGCCGCCGATCTGCAGATCCTCAAGCGCTTCGCCCAAGCCGTGGAGTTGGCCAAGCTGGGCCGCCGGCTGTCCGCCCAAGACGTCGTCGCCGACTTCAGCGACAACCTGGCCGAGGAGCTGAACTTCCGCCTCGAGGCGCAGTCGATGGACGCCTGGGTCTCGCACCTGCAACCCTCGCCATTGGGCAAAAACATCCGAGTGCCGCAGGTGTACTGGGACTACACCACCGAGAAGGTGCTGACGATGGAGCGGGTGCAGGGCATCCGCATCGATGACGTCGCCGCCATCCGCAAGGCCGGCTTCGACGGCACCGAGCTGGTCAAGGCCCTGCTGTTCAGCCTCTTCGAGGGCGGCCTGCGGCACGGCCTGTTCCACGGCGACCTGCACGCCGGCAACCTGTATGTCGACGATCAGGGCCGCATCGTGTTCTTCGACTTCGGCATCATGGGCCGCATCGATCCGC
Source organism: Mycobacterium sp. (assembly GCF_049281135.1). Lineage (GTDB taxonomy): Bacteria > Actinomycetota > Actinomycetes > Mycobacteriales > Mycobacteriaceae > Mycobacterium. Next base: position 5,772 of record NZ_JBAPRN010000637.1, read on the forward strand.
GCACCCGCTGGCTGTTGCGCGAACTGGTGCACGCGCTGCTGGTGAAGAAGGACCACGCGGCGGCCGGCAAGATCGTGGTGCTGATGGGCGCCGTGGGCACCATGCGGCCGGAGGCTGAGGCCGCCAAGGATCTGGAGAAGTTCGCCACCCCGCTGACCATGTCGACGCTTGGTGAGCTGTCCTACGCCGACATCGGCAAGCAGCTGTCCACTCTGGCCGACGCCTACGACGTCAAGCTGCCGCGCGAGCTGGTGCTGATCGGCAAGCAGTTCCTCTACGTGGAGCGATACATGAAGCTGTTGGCGCCGACCTGGCAGATGATGTCCGACCCGCAACTGACCGGCTACTTCGCCAACTTCATGGTCGAAGTCGCTCGCGAACACAACAACTCCGAACTAGAGGTCTAGCGCATGCAAATCCGCACCGGCACAGCACGTTCGGGCGATTTGGACATCTACTACGAGGACATGGGCGAGCCGACCGACCCGGCCGTCCTGCTGATCATGGGCCTGGGCTCGCAGCTGTTGCTGTGGCGCGACGGGTTCTGCGAGAAGCTCCTCGCCGAGGGGCTGCGGGTGATCCGCTACGACAACCGCGACGTCGGCCTGTCCAGCAAGACCGAACGGCGCGGCAACGGCGGCTCGATGATCCCGAACATGATCAAGTTCTGGCTGGGCATTCCCGGCCAGGCTGACTATCGGCTCGAGGACATGGCCGACGATGCCGCCGCACTGCTCGACCACCTCGGCATCGACCGAGCCCACATCGTCGGCGCGTCGATGGGCGGCATGATCGCCCAGATCTTCGCGGCCCGGTTCGCGCAGCGGACTCGCTCGCTGGCGGTGATCTTCTCCAGCAACAACCAACCGTTCCTGCCGCCGCCGCACCCGCGGGCCCTGTTCGCGGTGCTGCGAGGCCCGTCGCCCAATTCACCGATCGAGGTGATCGCCGACTATTCGGTGAAGGTGTGGCGGATCATCGGCAGCCCGCGCTACCCGGCCCCCGACCAGCGGCTGCGCGACGACGCGATCCGGGCCTACCAGCGCTGCTACTACCCGTGGGGAACTGCCCGGCATTTCAGCGCGATCATCGCCAGCGGCAGCCTGGCCCGCTACGACCGGCAGATCACCGCGCCGACCGTGGTTCTGCACGGCAAGGCCGACAAGTTGCAGCCGCCGTTCGGCGGCCGGGTGGTCGCCCGCGCGATCCCGGGTGCCCGCCTGGTGTTGTTCGACGGCATGGGTCACGACCTGCCCGAGGAACTGTGGGACCAGATAACCGGCGAGCTCACGGCAACTTTCGCGCACGGCTGACTGGCGGACGAGCGCGTTTCCAATTCGGCCTGACCAGGCCGATCGACTAGCATGGCCGGTGGATCACCGGGGGCTGGTAACGCCATACCCAGCACGGGCGGGCACTCAGAAAATCCAGGAAGGCGCGGTTGCGCGATGGCCGAAAAACTCAGGCCGCATTTCGAGGACGTCCAGGCACACTACGACCTATCTGACGAGTTCTTCCGGCTGTTCCTCGACCCGAGCCAGACCTACAGCTGCGCCTACTTCGAACGCGACGACATGACGCTGGAGGAAGCCCAGCAGGCCAAGGTCGACCTCGCGCTGGGCAAGCTCGGCCTGCAACCCGGGATGACGCTGCTCGACGTCGGCTGCGGCTGGGGCAGCACGATGCGCCGCGCGGTCGAGAAGTACGACGTGAACGTGATCGGCCTGACACTGTCCAAGAACCAGGCCGGATACGTGCAGAAGACGCTGGACGAGATGGACAGCCCGCGCACCAAGGAGATCCGGCTGGCCGGCTGGGAAGAGTTCGACCAGCCGGTTGACCGGATCGTGTCGATCGGCGCGTTCGAGCACTTCGGCCACGACCGCTATGACGACTTCTTCCAGATGGCCAACGAAGCCCTGCCCGACGACGGCGTGATGCTGCTGCACACGATCACCGGCCTGACGCCGGCGCAGATGACCGAACGCGGCATGCCGTTGACGTTCGAGCTGGCTCGATTCATGAAATTCATCATCACCGAGATCTTTCCCGGTGGCCGGTTGCCGTCGATCGAGATGGTGGAAGACCGGTCCTCGAAGGGGGGCTTCACGCTGACCCGCCGGCAGTCGCTGCAGCCGCATTACGCCAGAACTCTCGATCACTGGTCCGCGGCGCTGGAGGCGCACAAGGACGAAGCCATCAAGATCCAGTCCCAGGAGATGTACGACCGTTACATGCATTATTTGACCGGCTGCGCCAACGGATTCCGGATCGGATACATCGACGTCAACCAATTCACCCTGGAAAAGTGATCGCCGGCCGCACAATGAACTACGACGTTGTTACTCCGGCCTCTCATAGAGCCGGGTATGGTGCTCTCGCACCAAGGGTGGGTAACACCCGGGGCAGTAGGAAGGGTTAACACACGCTGATGCCAGAGAAGCAAGGTTTAACGGAGACGCGGACGCGTCCGGAAGACATCCAGGCGCACTACGACCTGTCCGACGACTTCTTCGGACTGTTCCAGGACCCGACGCGGACCTACAGCAGCGCCTACTTCACCCGTGACGACCAGTCGCTGGAGGAAGCCCAGATCGCCAAGGTCGACCTCAACCTCGACCAGCTGGACCTGAAGCCCGGCATGACGCTGCTGGACATCGGCTGCGGCTGGGGCACCACGATGAAGCGGGCCGTGGAGAAGTACGACGTCAACGTCATCGGTCTGACGTTGTCCAAGAACCAGCACGCCCGCGCCCAGCAGGTACTGGACGGTCTCGACACCAGCCGTACGCGCCAGGTGTTGCTGCGCGGCTGGGAGGACTTCAGCGATCCCGTCGACCGGATCGTGTCCATCGAGGCGTTCGAGCACTTCGGCTTCGAGAACTACGACCGCTACTTCAAAAACGCGTTCAACATCATGCCCGACGACGGGCGGATGACCGTGCAGAGCAGTGTGGCCTATCACCCCTACGACCTGAACGCCCGTGGTAAGAAAATCACTTTCGAAACGGCGCGGTTCATCAAGTTCATCCTCACCGAGATCTTCCCGGGCGGTCGCCTGCCGTCCACCGGCATGATGGTCGAGCACGGTGAGAAGGCGGGCTTTGTTGTGCCCGAACCGCTTTCGCTGCGGGATAGTTACATCAAGACGCTGCGGATCTGGTCCGATGCGCTGGAAGCCAACAAAGACAAGGCCGTCGAGGTCACCTCCGAAGAGGTCTACGAGCGCTACATGAAGTATCTTCGCGGCGCCGAGCATTACTTCACCGAAGAGG
>NZ_JBAPRN010000638.1:0-5480 GCF_049281135.1 Mycobacterium sp.
GCGTAGGCCGAGGCCATGTCGATCGCCCGAGTCTGATACTGCCCCAACACGATTCCGTTATTGGGTGGGCCGCCCTTGCCGTCCTCGGACAGGGTGTGCGCCACACCCGGGAAGCTGCTCGCGATGCCCGCCTGATGTGCGGCGTCGGCGACGTCCGAAGGGCCGTTCTTCAGCTTGAGCATCAGCCGGTAGTAGGAGGTGTTCAACGAACGCTTGAGCGCTTCGGCGATATTGCAGACCCCGCAGCCCTCGCCCTCCACGTTGGTGATCTTGATGCCGTTGACGGTCAGCGGTGAGCTGTCCACTTGGTAACCCAGCCCGATCCCCTGCTCGAGCGCGGCGATCAACGCGAACACCTTGAACGACGACCCGGTCTGCAGACCGGCCTGAGCGAAGTCGAACCCGTTGGCATCCGAGCCGCCGTAGTACGCCTTCACCGCGCCGTTGTGCGGATCGATCGAGACGACCGCGGTCCGCATGTCGGGGTTCTGCCCCTCGAGGTATTTCGAGACGGCGTTCTCGGCGGCCTTCTGCGCCTGCGGGTCGATCGTGGTGGTGACCTGCAGTCCCTGGGTGTTCAGCGTCTGCTCGTCGATGTTGAACAACTCGAGCAGTTCTTTGGTGACCTGTCGCTGGATCAGCCCGTTGGGGCCGGTGGTCTGGTCTTTCGCACGAGCCTGCTCAGGTGGCACAGTCGGCGGAAACTGCTGTGCCGCACGGTCGGTCGGCGACAACGCCTTGATGTCGACCATCCCGTCGAGCACCCAGTTCCACCGGGCCTTGGCGCCCTCGAGGTTCAGCGCGGGGTCCAGCGTCGATGGGCGCTGGATCAGCGCGGCCAGCAGTGCGCCGTCGGCGACGGTGAGTTGCTCGACGGGTTTGTCGAAGTAGGCCCGCGACGCCGCGGAGATCCCGTAGGCGCCCCGGCCGAAGTAGATGATGTTCAGATAGGCCTGCAGCACCTCGTCTTTGGACCACTCCCCCGACATCTTGGTGGCGATGACGAGTTCCTTGGCCTTACGGACCAGGCCGCCGACGCCGGCGCGCTGGGCTCCGACCAACGCGTTCTTGACGTACTGCTGGGTGATCGTCGAACCGCCCTGCGTGTCACCGCCGAAGATGTTGTTCTTGAAGGCGCGCGCGAACCCGGTGAACGAGAAGCCCGGATTGGAGTAGAAGTTGCGGTCCTCGGCCGCGATCACTGCCTGGCGGACATTCACCGGCACCTGGTCGATGTTGACATCCACCCGATTACCTTCGGGGGGAACGATTTTCGCCAGCTCGGAGCCGTCGCTGGCCAGAATCGTCGACACCTGGTTGGTGCGGATGTCGCCGGGCTTGGGAATGTCGACGATGAAGTAGGCCATCGCGAACGTGACGATCGGCAGCAGCAGGATCACCACGGCGCTGACGTAGAACCCGCGACGGACCCACGTCCAGTTGATGTGGTGCGGCCAGTCCCAGTCGACTCGCTGAGCCCAGCCCGGCAGCTGAGGCTTTCGTCCCGGCGGGCCCGGCGGACGGCCGCCCGGTGGTCGACCAGTGGGCGGCGGTCCGTCGGGCGGCGGCTTGCGCGGGGGTGACTTCGCGTTCAGCGCGGACGAGGCCATCTCCAACGGGTCGCGTCGCTCAGACGAGGGCCGGCCATCGAGTGCGGCCTTCACGTCGGCGATGGGATCCCGGAAGCGGTTCGGCGCATCGTCCTTGACCGGAGGAAGGATCGTGGTCAGCCGGTCGTCGAGAGGTGGTGTGGGTCGTTGCCGCGGCTGCTTCGACCCGCCATCAGCCCCTGACCCTTTCGGGTTGTCAGCGGCCGACTGGTCTTGCTGCCCTTCGTTATTCACTGGCCGTGCGGGCGCCATCGCGCGCCGTCCGGGTGCTGCGCGGCTTCCGCGGCGGACGAGCCGTGCGCGTCGCGCCGAGCACATACGACTTGACCAAGTGATTCCAACTGCAGGTTCGACATACCTCCACCACGTGTACGGAGAACTCTTCGAACCGCGAGGCTAACAAGACCAGTTCTTCGGCGGTCCGCGCAGACCCGGACACCGCGCCGAGGTGGTCGCCGAATACCCACGACACCAGCGTCAGTTGCTCTTTGCGGCAGATCGGGCACATGACCGAGCTCACCTTGCCGTGGAACTTGGCCGCGCGCAGCAGGTAGGGGTTGGCGTCACACACCTCGGAGACACCGGTCCGGCCGGAGTAGACCTCGGCCAGCAGTGATCGGCGCCGAAGCGCGTAATCCACTACCTGTCGCTGCAATCGCACGAAGACCAGAGTACGTCCGCGGCACCGATGCCGAGAGGTAGGTCGGTTACGTTTCCTGGCTAGGAAGCGCTGACCTCGCCGACGTTCGGCAAGAACGCCGACCTGACCGGCTCGCTCGGCCTGACCGCCGACGCCGCCTCGCCCAGCAGACCGCGTTCAGCGAGGATCGGGCGGACGCCCTCGCCGAAGATGTAGGCCTCCTCGAGGTGGGGATATCCGGACAGGATGAAGTGCTCCAGCCCCAGCTCGGCGTATTCGGCGATGCGATCGGCGACCTCGGTGTGCGAGCCGACCAGGGCGGTGCCCGCGCCGCCGCGAACCAGACCGACGCCCGACCACAGGTTGGGGTAGATCTCCAGCTGTCGGGCATCGGCCCCGGCCACGTAATCCTCGCCGCCGCCGTGCAATTGGCGCATCCGGCGCTGACCCACCGATTCCGAACGGGCCAAGGACTGCTGCGCTGCGGCCACGGTCTCGGGGTTGAGCGCGTTCAGCAGCCGCTCCGCCTCGGCCCAGGCCTGCTCGCTGGTATCGCGGGAGATGACGTGCAGTCGGATGCCGTAGCTCAGTGTTCTGCCCTGCGCGGCAGCCAGGCCGCGGATCCAGTCCAGCTTTTCTTTGACCTGCTCGGGCCGCTCACCCCAGGTCAGATAGGTGTCGGCGTAGCGGGCCGCGACCTGGCCGGCCTCCGGCGACGAACCGCCGAAGAACACCCCCGGCAGCGGATCGGGCCGGCGCGCCAGCGACGCCTGCTCTACGCGCAGGTGCTCACCGGCGACGGTTACCGGTGCGTCGGAGGTCCACAGCTGCTTCACAATGTCGAGGAACTCGCCGCAGCGCGCGTAGCGGTCCTGCTTCTCCAGGAAGTCGCCGAACGCCCGCTGCTCGGCGCTCTCGCCACCGGTGACCACGTTCAGCAACAGCCGACCCTGCGACTGCCACTGAAAGGTGGTTGCCATCTGCGCGGCCAGCGTCGGGCTGATCAACCCCGGACGGAACGCCACCAGGTACTTCAGCGACTCGGTGCTGCCGATCAACATCGCGGTAGTCAGCCAGGCGTCTTCGCACCACAAGCCGGTCGGCGTCAGCACCGCCTCGAAGCCGTTGATCTCGGCGGCCTGGGCGAGCTGGATGAGGTACTTCAGGTCAGCCGGCCGGTCGCCGCGCATCGTGCTGCCGTGCCCCCCTGCGATCAGATCGCGCGAGTCGCCGTACGTCGGGAGAAACCAGTGCAGATGAATTGACACGTTGTTTGGTTATGCCGCGCGAACCGCCACATGAACAGGCTTGCAACCACGCTGATTACAACTCCGACCGGGTCGCCTGCGGCACCGCCCTAACTGCGTGGCTACCAACGGCTGAACGGGACGGGAACTTCAGCTGACCGCCCGGAGTGGCGCCGAATATATCGGGCCGATACTATTGCGCGAGACTGTTTCGCGACATAACAGCGTCGCATTTCACGGAGCAAAGGAGGTGACTCGGTGCTGGAGCTCGCCATCCTGGGACTCTTGCTCGAGTCGCCCATGCACGGCTACGAGCTGCGCAAACGGCTTACGGGCCTGCTCGGAGCCTTCCGGGCATTCTCCTATGGATCGCTGTATCCCGCACTGCGGCGGATGCAGTCCGACGGGCTGATCGCCGAGAACGCGGCCCCGACCGGCACGCCGGTGCGCCGGGCTCGGCGCGTGTACGAAATGACCGATGCGGGCAGGCAGCGCTTCAGCGAGCTGGTGGCTGACACCGGCCCGCACAACTACACCGACGACGGGTTCGGCGTGCACTTGGCATTTTTCAACCGCACGCCGGCCGCAGCGCGGATGCGCATCCTAGAGGGTCGCCGCCGCCAGGTCGAAGAACGTCGAGAAGGTCTGCGTGAAGCAGTGGCGCGGGCCAGCAACTCACTCGACCGCTACACCCGCCAGCTGCACCAACTCGGGCTGGAGTCGAGCGAGCGTGAAGTTAATTGGCTCAACGAGCTGATCGCGGCCGAACGTGTTGCGCAACGCAGCGCAGAGCAGGCCTAGCGCCGAGTAACCCCACTATGAGAGTCAAGGAGAACGCCGTATGAGTGAGCAGAACGCGTCGCAGGCGTCGACCGAGGTACGTGTCGCCATCGTCGGCGTCGGCAACTGCGCGTCCTCGCTGGTACAGGGCGTCCAGTACTACTACGACGCCGACGAGAACAGCGCGGTCCCCGGCCTGATGCACGTGAAGTTCGGCCAGTACCACGTCCGCGACGTGAAGTTCGTCGCCGCGTTCGACGTGGACGCCAAGAAGGTCGGCTTCGACCTGTCCGAGGCCATCTTCGCGTCGGAAAACAACACCATCAAGATCGCCGACGTGCCGCCGACCAACGTGACGGTGCAACGCGGCCCGACTCTCGACGGCATCGGCAAGTACTACGCCGAGACCATCGAGATCTCCGACACCGAGGCCGTCGACGTGGTCGAGGCGCTGCGCGACGCCAAGGTCGACGTGATGGTGTCCTACCTGCCGGTGGGCTCCGAGGAGGCTGACAAGTTCTACGCGCAGTGCGCGATCGACGCCGGCGTGGCTTTCGTCAACGCGTTGCCGGTGTTCATCGCCTCTGACCCGGTGTGGGCCAAGAAGTTCACCGACGCCGGCGTGCCGATCGTCGGTGACGACATCAAGAGCCAGGTCGGTGCCACGATCACCCACCGGGTGATGGCCAAGCTGTTCGAGGACCGCGGCGTGCAGCTCGACCGCACCATGCAGCTCAACGTCGGCGGCAACATGGACTTCCTCAACATGCTCGAGCGCGAGCGGCTGGAGTCCAAGAAGATCTCCAAGACTCAGGCGGTCACATCGAACCTGCAGCGCGAGTTCAAGACCAAGGACGTGCACATCGGCCCGTCCGACCACGTCGGCTGGCTGGACGACCGCAAGTGGGCCTACGTCCGTCTCGAGGGCCGCGCGTTCGGTGACGTGCCGCTGAACCTGGAGTACAAGCTCGAGGTGTGGGACTCGCCGAACTCGGCCGGCGTCATCATCGACGCGGTGCGTGCGGCGAAGATCGCCAAGGACCGCGGCATTGGCGGCCCGGTGATCCCGGCGTCGGCGTACCTGATGAAGAGCCCGCCGAAGCAGCTGCCCGACGACGTCGCGCGCACGCAGCTTGAAGAGTTCATCATCGAGGGCTAAAACCCTTCGTTTACGGAAGTGCGGTGAGGTCGCGGGTGCGCGAT
>NZ_JBAPRN010000639.1:0-7729 GCF_049281135.1 Mycobacterium sp.
GGATGACCGGAATGCCCTGACACACCAGGCCTAAAAACTCGCGCCGCACTTCCCTCGAAAACGGATATCCACTCGGCATGGCAACCCCTCAAATCACGGATGTTGCACTGACCGTATGAATCCGCCCGGCGTGTCGTGGCCGAGCTTTACGTGTCGCGGGGTGAAGCGCGGCGTCAGTCCAGCTGCTCAGTGATTTCGGCCTCCCCTGCGACACCGCCGGGGCCGACGCCGTCGCGAGACAACGCAGCAATCCAGCCGGTGACCCGGCGGGCCACGTCCTGGTCGGTCAGACCGGCAGCGGCGAGTACCTCGCCACGCGACGCATGATCGAAGAACCGTTGCGGCAGGCCGACATCGCGGCATGGCACGTCGATCTCGGCGGCCCGTAACGCGGCCGACACTGCCGAACCGACACCACCGGCCACCCCGTTGTCTTCCAGCGTGACCACCAGCTTGTGCGCCACTGCCAATTCCGGCACCGCGCCAGGAACGGGTAGCGCCCAGCGCGGGTCGATCACTGTCACCCCGATCCCCTGGTCGCGCAGCCGTTCGGCCGCCGCCAGAGCCATCGGCGCGAACGCGCCCACCGACACCAGCAAAACGTCGGCGCCCAGCCCCACGGCCGGTGCCGCGAGCACGTCTACCCCGGCGTGTTGCTGCGCCGCCGGAATATCTTCGCCGACATCGCCTTTCGGGAATCTGATCACGGTGGGCCCGTCGCCGATAGCCAGCGCCTCGCCGAGTTCCTCACGCAGGCGGGCACCATCACGGGGCGCGGCCACCCGGATCCCGGGGACGATCCCCAGCATCGACATGTCCCACATGCCGTTGTGGCTCGCGCCGTCGCTACCGGTGACCCCGGCCCGGTCGAGCACGATCGTGACCGGCAGCTTGTGCAGCGCCACATCCATCATGATCTGGTCGAACGCCCGGTTGAGGAAAGTCGAGTAGATCGCGACGACGGGATGCATCCCGCCCATCGCCAGTCCCGCCGCCGACGTCATCGCGTGCTGCTCGGCGATGCCGACGTCAAAAAGGCGGTCCGGGAAGCGTTCTCCGAACGCGCTCAGTCCGGTGGGCCCGGGCATGGCCGCGGTGATCGCGACGATGTCGCGGCGTTTGGTCGCGTGCTCGATCAGCGACTCGGAGAACGTCGCCGTCCAACTCGGTCCCGCGATTTTGGTGGCCAACCCGGTCGCTGGATCGATCACCCCACAGGAATGCATCTGCTCGGCCTCGTCGTCCTCGGCTGGGCCGTAGCCCCTGCCCTTCTGCGTCACGACATGCACCAGCACCGGACCGTGGAATCCGCGGGCGCGGCGCAGCGCCGCCTCCACGGCGTGCTCGTCGTGCCCGTCGACCGGCCCGACATACTTCAGGCCGAGATCGGTGAACAGCAGCTGCGGCGAAAGCGCGTCCTTCACACCGGCTTTGACACTGTGCATGAATTGGTAAGCCACTTCGCCGAAGAGCGGCATGCCGCGCATCGCACTGCGCCCGCGCTTCAGCAGATGCTCGTAACCGGGCTGCAGCCGCAGCATGGCCAGGTGGTTGGCCAGACCGCCGAATGTCGGCGCGTAACTGCGGCCGTTGTCGTTGACGACGATCACCATCGGGCGGCGGGTCGCCGCGATGTTGTTCAGCGCCTCCCAGCACATGCCGCCGGTGAGTGCGCCGTCGCCGACCACCACCACCACGTGCCGGTTGCGATGTCCGGTCAGCTCGAACGCCTTGGCCAGCCCGTCGGCATACGACAGCGCCGCACTCGCGTGGCTCGATTCGACCCAGTCGTGTTCGCTCTCCGACCGCGACGGATAACCCGACAGCCCATCCTTTTTGCGTAGCGTCTCGAAGTCCGCGGCCCGGCCGGTCAGCATCTTGTGCACGTAAGCCTGATGGCCGGTGTCGAAGATGATCGGGTCGTGCGGCGAGTCGAATACCCGGTGCAACGCCAGCGTCAGTTCGACGACGCCGAGGTTGGGTCCGAGATGGCCTCCGGTCGCGGCGACTTTGTGAATAAGAAACTCGCGGATCTCGACGGCCAGATCGCGCAGTTCCGCCTGAGACAGGTGCTGCAGATCTGCGGGCCCACGGATCTGTTCAAGCATTTCGCCAGTGTACGCAGAGCCGCCAGTCCACGGCGCGGACCTGCAGTGATACCCCGCCCGACGCACACCAATGCCCTCAGAAACCACACAGATAAGCCTGCTAAGTTATGCCCCGGTGTGCCGGGAAGCCTGGTCGGCGTCGTTTCGTGCTATTCGGGTTTCCCCGCGATTCAAGGTTAATCAGGGCTAATCAGGAGTGCGCGATGAATTGCACGGTCGACGCGACCGGGCCTGGCGGACGGACGTCCGGTGAGGCGGCGTGATCACCCACCGCACATGGTGAGTCAAGCGCGGACCCGACGGCAGGCCAGCCGATGAGCGTCTTTCATGCCGTTTATGCGGTGACGGTGTTCGTGATTGCCTACGTGTTGATCGCCACGGAGCGTTTCAACCAGACGTTCGTGGCGCTGGGCGGCGCAGTGGCGATGTTCTTCTTGCCGTCGATCAACTCCGACGAAGTCTTCTACGCACGCGACACCGGGGTCAACTGGGATGTCCTGTTTCTGCTCCTCGGCATGATGATCATCGTCAGCGTGGTCCGCCAGACCGGCCTGTTCGAATACATGGCGATCTGGTCGTCCAAGCGCGCCAAGGGTTCCCCGTTGCGGATCATGATCTTGCTGATACTTGTCACCGCGCTCGGAACGGCAATTTTGGACAACGTGACCACGGTGCTGTTGATCGCGCCAGTCACCCTGCTGGTGTGCGACCGCCTGGACATCAGCCCAGCGCCGTTTCTCATCGTCGAGGCCCTCGCTGCCAACATCGCCGGCGCGGCGACCCTGGTCGGAGATCCGACCAGCATCATCATCGGCACCGGAGCCCAGCTGAGCTTCATCACATTCACGGCCAACATGGGACCGGCGGTGCTCATCGTTCTGGCCGTACTTTTATTGCTGTTGCCCCGGCTATTCCCAGGCTTTTTCTCCGCCGATCCCGCGCGGGTCGCCGATGTCATGACATTGAACGAGAAGGAAGCGATCCGCAATCCCCGGCTACTGATCCAATGCGGAATCATCCTGGCCGCAGTGTTCGCCGGGTTCGTCCTGCATAGGCAGATCCACATGGAGCCTTCGCTGGTGGCGATGGCCGGCGCCGGCATCCTGGTCACGATGTCCGGCGTGAGCCGAGAGGTGTTTCTGTCCAGCGTCGAATGGGAATCGCTGCTGTTCTTCGCGGGACTATTCATCATGGTCGGGGCGCTGTTGAAGACGGGCGTCGTCAAGCAACTGGCCGATCTGGCCAGCCACCTGACAGGTGGCGATGCTTGGACGGCGACGATGCTGATCCTCACGGTGTCTTTCACGTTGGGCAGCTTCATCAACAACGTTCCGTATGCCGCCACGATGACCCCCGTCGTCGGACACATGGCCGAATCTATTCACGGCCCCGTCGGCTCCGGGGTGCTGTGGTGGGCCCTGCTGCTGGGCACCGTGCTCGGCGGCAACCTCACCGCGGTGGGCGCGAGCGCGAACATCGTCGCCGTCGGAATCGCGCAACGCGCCGGCCATCCGGTCTCGTTCTGGGACTTCACCAAAAGGGGGGCGGTGGTGACCGCGGTCTCGTTCGTGCTTTCCGTTGGTTATCTCTGGGTGCGCTACTTCGCCTTCGGTTAGCCCGAAGTCCCGAAATTCGGCCACGCCCGATCCCCGAAGCTCTCGGCCAAGTATGGTGTCCGTGTGCGGGCAGAGGATCTCGAAGAGAAGTTCCCGATCGTGCCCATCGATTCGGACGCACTCGACGCTGCTCGAAAGATCGCCGAGCACTGCCTGCCCGGACTCCTGGTCACCGATGCGTCCGGGAAGCCATACGCGGTGCTCCCGGCGTTCGCGATCCTGCGATTCATCCTGCCGCGTTACGTGCAGGATGATTTGGGACTCGCGGGCGTCCTCGGCGATCCGACGCCGGACCAGGCCGCCCAGAATTTGGCCGGCAAAACGGTCGGTGAGGTGTTGCCGGACTACGCGCGCGAGCTGCCAACCATCGATGCGCGTGCCACCCTCGTCAAAGTGGCGGCAGAGATGGCGCAGCGACGAACTCCGCTGATCGCGGTGACCAAGGACGGGAAGTTGCACGGAGTGATCACCGCATCACGCCTGCTGGCCGCGGCGCTCAAATCTTGAACGCGTTTCACGCGATCTACGCGGCCACGGTGTTCGTGATTGCGTTCGTGTTGATCGCCACCGAGAAATTGAACAAGACGCTGGTGGCGCTGGCCGGCGCGACGGCCATGTTCTTCTTGCCGGTGATCAACTCTCATGAGGTCTGGTACTCGGAAGACACCGGGATCAACTGGGACGTTATTTTTCTGCTCCTCGGGATGATGATCATCGTCAGCGTGGTCCGGCAGACCGGTGTGTTCGAATTCGTGGCCATCTGGTCGGCCAAGCGGGCCAAAGGCTCCCCGCTGCGGATCATGATCCTGCTGTTGCTGGTAACCGCTCTCGGATCAGCCTTCCTGGATAACGTCACGACCGTTTTGCTGATCGCGCCGGTCACGCTACTGGTGTGCGAGCGGCTGGCCATCAACGCGGTACCGTTCCTGATCGTCGAGGCGTTCGCCGCCAACATCGGCGGCGCCGCGACGCTGGTTGGTGATCCAACCTCAATGATCATCGGCACCGGGGCCGAGCTGAGCTTCGTCTCGTTCCTGGTCCACATGGCGCCGTTGGTGATCATCGTTCTCGGCGTCCTGGTGGTGCTGCTGCCCGTGTTGTTCCCCGGCGCATTCACCGTCGATGACGAACGGATCGCCGACGTCATGTCGCTCGACGAGCGCGAAGCCATCCGCGATCGCAAGCTGCTGATCCAGTGCGCAGTCGTCCTGGTTCTTGTGTTCGCCGGGTTCGTCGCGCACAAGCAACTCCACATGGAGCCGTCACTGATCGCGATGACCGGCGCCGGCATCTTGATCGTGATATCAGGCCTGAGCCGCGAGTTTTATTTGTCCGCCGTCGAGTGGGAGACGCTGCTGTTCTTCGCAGGTCTGTTCGTCATGGTCGGCACCCTGGTGAGAACCGGCGTCATCGATAAGTTGGCCCACGCGGCCAGCAGTTCGACCGGCGGCAGCCCCGTGGCGACGACGATGCTGATCCTCGTGGTCTCTTTTGTCTTCAGTGGGTTCGTCAACAATGTTCCCTACGCCGCCACGATGACCCCGATCGTCGGTCAGTTCGCCTCGTCGATGCACGACTTCAACAGCCAGGGCGTGCTGTGGTGGGCCCTGATCATGGGCACCGTCATGGGCGGCAATCTCACCGCTGTAGGGGCCAGCGCCAACGTCGTCGTGATGGGCATCGCCGAGCGCTCCGGCAATCCCGTCTCCTTCGCACAGTTCACCGGGAAAGGGGCGATAGTGACAGCGATCTCGCTTGTCCTCTCTATCGCTTACATATGGGTGCGCTACCTCGCCTTCGCTTAGGCCGCCCGCCGGCTGCACGAGCCTTCGCAAACCGAACGGCGGTCCCAGTCACCGGAACTTCGCGGCGGACGTATGGTGTCTCTGTGCGAGCAGAGGATCTGGACGAAAAATTTCCAGTCGTCAATATCGACTCAGATGCGCTTGATGCGGTCCGTCTACTCGCCGAACACCGGCTGAACGGGATCGTGGTGGTCACGAATACGTCGGAAACGCCGTTCGCCGTGCTGCCGGCATCCCAGGTCGTCCGGTTCATCGTGCCCGGGTATGTGCAGGACGATCCCGGGCTGGCCAGCGTGCTGACCGAATCGATGGCCGACCACGCGGTAGAGAAGCTGAGCGGCAAGACCATCCGCGACATGCTGCCGAAGCAACGGCAACACATACCGGTGGCCGACGCCGACGACACCATCATCGAAGTGGCCGAGGTCATGGCGCGGCTGCGAAGTCCGCTGGTCGCTGTGGTCAAGAACAACAAGCTGCACGGCGTGATCACCGCATCACGCTTGTTGGCCGCGGCTTTGAAGATCGAGTAACGACAACGCCCGCGGCGTGGCCGTCACATCGTTCTCGCGAATGAATTTCTCGTTAACGATTGGTCCGAAACCTGTTGCACTGCAAGCTGACCCCACAGCAACGAGCCAGGGTCCCGTTATAAAGTTCGGGCGTGTCGAGGAGACCGTCTGAGGGCACCGCGCCATGATGTATTACGCGATCGCCGTGTTCGTGGTCGCCTACGCGCTCATCATCAGCGAGCGGTTCAACAAGACGAAGGTCGCGCTGGTCGGGGCCGCGGCGATGGTCTTCCTGCCGGTGATGGACTCGCCCGACGTTTTCTACTCGCAGGACAACGGAATCGACTGGGACGTCATCTTTTTGATGCTCGGGATGATGATGATAGTCAGCGTCCTGCGCCAGACCGGCGTGTTCGAGTACGCCGCGATCTGGGCCGTCAAGCGCGCGAATGGCTCGCCGCTGCGGATCATGATGCTGCTGATGCTGGTGATGGCACTCGCCTCTGCCATCCTGCCCAACGTCGTCTCGGTGTTGTTGATCGCCCCGGTAACCCTGCTGGTCTGCGATGCGCTGGACGTCAATCCGGTACCCCTGTTGCTGGCCGAGGTGTTCGCGTCCAATGTCGGAGGCGCGGCGACGCTGGTCGGCGATCCCCCGAACATCATCATCGGTGCCCGCAAGGCGTTGTCCTTCAACTCTTTTCTGGTGAACATGGCACCGATCGTCATCATTGTGATGCTGGTCCTGCTCGCGGTGTCGCCGTTGCTGTTCCGCGGCCTGGCGTCGGCCAGTCCAGAACGGGTCGCGGGCGTCATGTCGCTGAAAGAGGGCGATGCGATCCGAGATCGCAAGCTGCTCGCCAGATGCGGCGTTGTCATGACGCTGGTGTTGACCGGTTTCGTCGTCGCCCCGGACGTCCACGTCGCACCGTCACTGGTCGCCTTGCTGGGCGCGGGCGCCCTGATCATGACCTCGAAGTTGGAGCAGTCCGAGTACATGTCCAACGTCGAATGGGACACTTTGCTGTTCATGGTCGGCCTGTTCATCATGGTGGGCGCTCTGTTCAAAACCGGGGTCATCAAGTATCTGGGCGAGGTCGCAGCCGACCTGGTCGGCGACAACGTCTTGGTCGTAACGATGCTGATCCTGGTCATATCGACGCTGGTATCTGGCTTTATCGACAACCTCCCCTACGTGGCCACCATGACGCCGATCGTGAGCCACCTAGCCTCGACCATCACCGGCTCGCACCACCACCATGTGCTGTGGTGGGCGCTGGCACTTGGCGGCGACTTGGGCGGCAACCTGACCGCCGTCGGATCCACCGCCAACATCGTCATGCTCGGGATCGCGATGCGGTCGGGCCACCACATCTCGTTTGGCGAATTCACCCGCAAGGGCATCGTGGTCACCGCGATCTCTACCGGGTTGTGCGCGCTCTACTTGTGGTTGCGGTATTTCGTCTTTGCGTGAGCGGTCAGCGGGTCAGCAGGGCGACACACTCGATGTGATGCGTCAGCGGGAACGAGTCGAACACCGAGATCTTGTCCACCGCGTATCCGTGGCCCTGATAGAGGCCGATGTCGCGAGCGAATGACGCTGCCTCACAACCGATATGAACGATCCTCGGTACCTCGGCGGCGGCCAGCAGGCCGATCACCTCGCGTCCGGCGCCACCGCGCGGCGG
>NZ_JBAPRN010000640.1:0-5534 GCF_049281135.1 Mycobacterium sp.
CTCCAGCAGCACGGCTGGAGCAAATGGCCGGAAAGACTCGCGGAACTTCACTTTCAGGTTGAGGCGGGCCTGGGTATCGGACCGGCGTGGATCGGCGAGTATCGAGCGGCTGCCGAGCGCTCGAGGCCCGAACTCCATCGGACCCGAGCACAGCGCGACGACATCACCGGCGGCCAGGCGCTCGGCGACGCGGTGCGCGCGCGTCGAGGGATCGGCGACAACCTCGTAATCGCAGCCGAGGTCGTCCAACGTCGAGCGGAGCCCGTCGGCCGTGAAGCTCGGTCCGATGAGGCTCCCGTACTGAGAGTCGTTGGCATCACAGGCGATATCCCGCGGGGTTGACAGCAGGACGTGCGCGCCCAGCAGCGCGGCGCCCAACGCGCCACCGGCGTCCCCGGCCGCGGGCTGGATCCAGATGTCCTCGAAAAGGCCCTCGCGCCATAGCAAGCCGTTGGCCACGCAGTTCAGCGCGACACCGCCGGCCATACAGAGGTTTGGCGCGCCAGTCAGCTCGCGAGCGTGACGCGCGAGTCCCAGCACGGCCTCCTGGGTGACAAGCTGAATCGATGCGGCCAAATCCGTCTCCCGGCTGGTGATCCGGGACTCCGGCTGCCGGGGTCTGCCACCGAAGAGATCCTCGAAGCGTTGATTCGTCAGGCGATCGCTGTCGAGAAAGCCGAAGTAGTCCATGCCGAGCCGAAATGACCCGTCCGGCTCGAGATGCAGAAGGTGCTCGCGAATCGTGTCAGCGAAGCGTGGACGGCCGTAGGGCGCGAGTCCCATTAGCTTGTACTCGCCGGAATTCACTCGGAAACCACAGAAGTCGGTGAACGCGCTGTAGAGCAGCCCCAGCGAATGCGGGAACCGGATCGACTTCAGCGGCTGGATCTCGGTGCCGGCGCCGTGCGCGATGGAGGCTGTCTCCCACTCGCCGACCCCGTCGATGGTGAGGATGGCGGCCTTGTCGAACGGCGATGGGTAGAAGGCTGAGGCGGCGTGGCTCAGATGATGCCGGGTGAAATAGATCGGTGCGCGCGTGTCGAGTCGTTCCCTGATCACCCGGGAGACCAGCAATTTCCTGCCGAGGAAGTTGCTGGCGAACTCCGACCAGCGTTGGCCTCCGCGCGGCGCGACAGCAAGGAATGCCGTGAGATTGCGGTCGAGGCTGAGCACGGGGTTGTCGTAAAAGACGATGACGTCGAGATCGTTGGCGTCGACCTGGCCGGCGTTCAGGCAGAACGCGATGGCATCCGACGGAAACCTGGAGTCGTGCTTGCGGCGGGAGAACCGTTCTTCTTGGGCTGCGGCGACGATCCGCCCGTCGGACACCAGCGCGGCCGCGGAGTCGTGATAGAAGCAGGAAATCCCTAGGACATGGGACGACACGAGGATGCCCTTTCCTGCACCCGGCGAATGAGGTCTGTGGTGGAGATCCCGGCTGTGTAGCTCACCAGTTTCAATTTGTCCGCAGCCGAGGCCGCGCCATAGATATCCGCGATGACGTCTGGTGCGATGTCGTCGCCATGTACGACCATCGCGACATCGTGCTCCTCGAGAAATTCTGTAGTGAGTCTGTAGGGCGCGTTCGGGATGACTTCGTCGACGTAGCGGCAGGCCTCGATCACCGTAACTCGCTCGGCGAGTTTCATGATGGGTCGGCGTTTGTAACTCGACGCGACTTCATCCGAGAGCACCCCGACGATCAGCCAGTCCCCACATTCGCGCGCCGCCTTCAACAGCCCCACGTGCCCCATGTGGAAGAGGTCACCCACCATGTCGACGTAAATTCGTCTTTGGGCTGATGGCCTGTCGTTCTCAACCATGCTCGGCCGCCGCTCTGTACCCGAGATTTGCTCGGCTTCGGCACAAATCGTGACGATGCCCCGTGAAAATGTGGTTCGGCACATTATTGTCAGCATCGTTCGCCACTTCGCCCACGACGAGGACCGATCTTGAACGTCGAGAATTCATCTGCGAGACAAACACAGAGTGCCCCCGCGGTCTGTTCTTACAACGAGTGGGACCCGCTCGAGGAAGTAATTGTCGGGACCATCGAAGGCGTCACGATACCGCCGCTCACGCACGAAATGAAGGTTATGGTGCGGCGAGATTACTGGGACTTCTACCGTGCCCATGCTGGTGAACCATACCCCGAACATCTGGTGCGGGCGGGCTCAAAGGCGCTTGACAATCTGCAAAAGGTTCTGGAAAGCGAGGGTGTAAAGGTCACCCGACCGGATCCGGTTGACTACGCCACCACAACGTTTCGAACACCGCATTTCGAGTCCACCGGCTTCTTCAATGCCGATGTCCGTGATGTTCTGCTGGTAGTGGGAGACGAAATCATCGAGGCGCCAATGGCACTCCCACCCCGCTACTTCGAACACGCCAAATATCACTCCTTGCTGCAGCAGTATTTCGAGCGAGGTTGTCGATGGACGGCTGCGCCGAAGTGCTCGATGGGGCGGCACATGTACGACTACGACTATCCCGAAGAGCACCTCGCGTTCTTCCGCGGTGACCCTGACATTCCCGACGACGTGGGCCCTTTGGTCGGACGGTATATGACCAAAGAAGTCGAACCGTGCTTTGACGCAGCAGATTTCGTGCGTTTTGGACGCGACATCATTGCGCAACGGAGCCAGGTCACCAACGAGCTGGGCATCCGGTGGCTCGAACGGCATCTCGGGAGTGAGTACAGGATTCACCGCGCACGCTTCCGCTCGGCGGGCCCGGTCCATATCGACACGACATGGGTGCCGCTCGGCGAAGGCCGTGTCCTTACTTGCCCCTCCAGGCCATGCTTGTCGCTGGAAATCATCGAGATGTTCAAGCGGGCTGACTGGGAGATCATCGAAGCGCCCGAGGCGATGGGCACCGCCGAGTTCCAGCTTTCCAGCCGTTGGCTCTCCATGAATTTGTTGGTCATAGACGAGGAGCGGGTCGTCGTCGACCAACAGGAGGAGCCGACGATCAAGATGCTCAAGGACATTGGCATCAAGCCAGTGCTGGTGGACTTCAGTGACCACTACGTCTTCGGAGGTGGCCTGCACTGTGCCACTCTCGACGTTCGCCGCCGCGGCACCCTGCAAAGCTACTTCGACGACTAAAGGAGTCGGCGCGCAGGGCCAAGATGTGCCGACCGACAGGCGCGGACAGCAGCCCTCAGCGCGTTCACCGCTTCGTCAACGTCGTCGTCAAAGAGCCAACCGGCATGCCCGAACTGCAGCGTGGTGGCGCCCTCCGGGGTCGAACCCGAAGCCACCACCATGCGTGTCGAATTGAACAAGTTGGCTTGTAACTGAGCCAAGTCGACATCGTCGGGCAGCACCGCCGCGGTGCACGCTGCAGAGGGATACGCAGCCAGCGGCACAAGGCCGGCGTCTTGGACGCACCCGCGCCGGAACCGCTCCGCGATCCGTTGGTGGTGGGCGAGTACGGCATCCAGGCCGGCACCGAGGATCATCTGCACCGACAGCGACAGCCCGCCCAATGCCGGAGCGGGGAGTTGGAGGAGTGGGTGATCCGTTGTCGCGAGCTGTGC
The DNA here is from genome assembly GCF_049281135.1 of Mycobacterium sp. Lineage (GTDB taxonomy): Bacteria > Actinomycetota > Actinomycetes > Mycobacteriales > Mycobacteriaceae > Mycobacterium. The sequence goes on from NZ_JBAPRN010000640.1 coordinate 3,545, forward strand.
TCGCAGATCCAGATACGTTTTGGCGCAAGCAGATTCGGGAGGACGCTCGCCGACCGCTGCCAGAGCTTCAGGTCCCATGGCGATCAAGCTCACGCCCGGCGGCGCCATGATGCCGCTCCTGGAAGACGACACCACAATGTCGACGCCCCACTCGTCCATCGAGAGGTTGTCAGCACAAAGACCAAGGCAGGCATCGACGACGACGAGCACGGCTACTTCACGCAACGTCGGGGCCATCGCGGCGAGGTCGGTGAGTGCGCCGTCGTCGGCCTCCGCCAGCGCTAAGCAGACTGCGCGCAAGGACGGATGCCGAGCGACCATTTCTTGAAGGGACGAGGGCTCAAGGCCGGCGCCGAACGGCACCTCCAGGTGCACCACGCCCACGCCGAGGCATTCGGCGACGTTACGCCAACGCTTGATGGTGGCCGGTCTCCCGACGATGAGAATCTGATCCGCAGGCGCGCAGAATGTGCCGATGACTGCTTGCATTCCGAGTTCCTCGGGACAGCCCAGCGGTATCACCCGGCCTGCTGTGCGGAAAATCTTGGGCAACAGCTCGACCAGTTCCCGCCACGCGGTGGTGAGCATCGGTGCTCCGGGCGCCAATGGCTGTCGAGCCAGAAGGGCGAGAACCTCGGCGGGCAGCTTCGGTGACCCGGGTGTCCACCACCGCGCCTCCGGCAGGCGGCCGAGAATGGCTTCGGCGCGATCCGTCGGCATCTCCGAAAGTGGTTCCGAACTGCCCCCTGTGGCCTTCGCCCAAAGTTCCCGGTCCGCAGCGCGAATCAGGATGAAGTGGAGAACAAAAACGACGAGGGCGAACGCCGCGAGTGTCGCCGTGATGGCGAAGATCACCGTGGGTGTGACGCCCAGTAATACGAACGCGCAGACCATCGGCAGCTCGATGGGTGAGCAGACCCACTGAATTTTCACAATCACCCGAAACGCGTGGCGCAGGCGTACGTACCCCTTGATGTCCGCCGCGTCGGGGCGAACTTGGCGAATGACTGCGATGTACACCGACTGGACGACCACAAGCGTCGATACCAGCAGGATGTTTCTCGGCCGAGGATCGGCGAGAAGGACTGCGGCACCGGCTGCCACCGTCAGGCTCATGTTGCCAATCCAGTGGGAGAGCTGTTCCAGTAGCGTGCCCGATCTCGAAGGTTGTCGCCGGCACCGCGCGAGGTCACCGTCGAGGCAGTCGAGCAGAATAGCCACCAAAACGAGCGCGAAGGTTAGCACCGTACGCCTCAATGCCAGTTCGGCAGCCGCGGTGACGAGCAGTATTGCCCAGGTCACCGTCACCGCGTTCGAACTCAATCTGCTGTCCCGCAATTTCGCCGCCAGCCGCAGGGTGATGAATTTGAACGGCGTATAGAGCGGGGGATACGGCGGACTGATGAGCCCAGACTTGGTCGCGTCAGTCGACTGTGTCACTGCTTCTCCGCATCGACCCCGTGCTCTAGGGTCGGCCGCCTTGCCCGGTCAGTGGCGCGCTCGGGCGGACGGTCGCGCGGAAGGTGTCGCAATCACGGTCGCCGGCCAACGTTCCGTCACTCGGGTTCAGCAGCGGATTCGCCGTCCCGGGGCGAAAGTTGGGGGGCGAGGCTGGCGGCCAGGTTTGCGGTGTCGGCGGGTGAGAGGTAGGCGGCCATGCTGGCGGCCTCGTTTGGGGCGGGGGTGAGGCTGGCGGCCAGGTTTGCGGTGTCGGCGGGTGAGAGGTAAGCGGCCATGCTGGCGGCATCATTCGGCGAGGGGTTCGTCGAGGATTCTTCGTCCTTCGTCATGGCTGCTCCTGGAGGCTTTCGAGTTGGGCGAGCGATCCATTATGAGTCGCGTTATCCACGGGGTCAAGAAATCAAATACTGCATTGAAAGAAAATCTACGCAACCCTAATGTAGGTGAGTCGCTCCCAGCAGTCGGAAGATGCTGTCCGGCAATGGCATCCAGATTAATGCCAGGCGCAGATCACGGTTGGCTTTGCAAT
>NZ_JBAPRN010000641.1:0-1573 GCF_049281135.1 Mycobacterium sp.
TCCAGTACACCGGGCCGATCTCATTGCGCTTGACGTGTCCACGGAATCGCGCGCCCAGCGCGGGTCCGGTCGCTCCGTCGAGCCATTCGGCTTCGAACACCTCGGGGGAGTAGCTGCCGATGTTGCGGACGTCGGCGACCAGGTTCCAGACCTTGTCCGCGGGTGCCGCCATATGAACTGTCGCAGAGCCCTGCATGGGCTGATCAAAGCATGCTCGCGGCCGACGGGTAAGCGGAAATGCCGATGTTCGACCGGTCCTGCATGGTGCGCCACACGCATATTCGGAAACCGCACAAAAGCCGGGGACGGAAAATGGTCGCGGGCCGATGCCAGAAATTTGCGCTGCCAGGTTCGACTTCCGGCGATACGCTGGCCCGATCGTCGCGTCGGGGCCAACCTTGTCCAGACGATGGATCCGCGCTAGCGTTTCGACGTCTGCAATCAAGATTCGGACGGAGTGATTACCATCGACGATTCCTTCCACAGCACAAAGCGGTCCAAGAACGACGGCGGACCGGATGACGGTGAGGCGCCGGTCATTGTCAGCTTGGTCGAGGCGGCGATGCAGATGTTCTCCGCGGCGATCGACGCCCTGCCCGACATCAAAGATCCAGAGTTCTCCGGACGCGCGAACGTGATCCTGTCCGGTCTGCGGAAGTTGCAGACGGCGCTCACCAAAGCAGCGTCTCGCGGCCGGGCGACTCCGTCAGTCATCGTGTCCCTCAGCGGAGTTCGGACCCGCTACGACGACCTGATGGCGATGGCGGCCGAGGCGCCGGGCGCGACGTTGGGCCAACAGCTGTATGTCGTTCGCCGGCGCTCCAAGCTCTCGGCACAGGAGACTGCCAACGGCGCGGGACTCACGCCCGAGCTGCTCGACGCCATCGAGGCCGAAGAGATCCCGACCGACGAAGAGGCGGCTCGGATCAAAGAACTTCTCGCGGCACTGGGGGGCTGACGCCACCACGTGGCTTAGCCCGATTCGTGGTCACCCATGACTGACGACCGCGACACGTCCAACATCCGCCCGCCCGCAGCACGGACGGTGACGGCTGCTGTCTTGTTTACTGCCGTCCTGGTCGGTGCAGCTTTCCTGGTGATCAATCGGCTGCACTCGTTGGCGGGGAATGTCGTTGAGCACCCGGGTTCTGCGGCCACGGACGCGCAAACTCAAAGCGAAGTCGTCGAGCAGGCGAAAGCCATCGTCGCGATCGCGGCTATTCAGCGACCGACGGCCAGCTACCTCTTGATGTCCTGCAAAGACAACGACAACCCGCCCTATCAGGGAGCGGTGTACCTCGACTTCCAGCTGCCCTCCGACATCAGCGCGGACCAGTACTTTCGAACCATCACGGCGGCCATGGTCGCGCACGGCTGGCGTGAGGGCTTACCGCCCAACCAGCACATGTTCGGCAGAAATCTGTCGAAGGACGGCGTCAACGCGATCCTGTATCCGGATCGCGACTCCACGACACACGGCATCGGCCGTATCTACGGCCAGTGTCACGACATGAACAGTCACCGCGGGGCGGCGTGGATCGATGTCACCGACCGACTGCATTAGTCAGGTCGT
>NZ_JBAPRN010000642.1:0-2442 GCF_049281135.1 Mycobacterium sp.
GGCCCCGCCGGAGTCGGCACCCGGGCAGGCACCGGCACAAGCGGCACCGCCGCCGGTCGCGGCAGCCCAATATGATCCCGCCACCGGCGAGTATGTTGGACCGGACGGCCAGCGGTACAAACAACCCACCCTGTCGGGCGGTCTCAAGGAGCGAACATGGCAGCAGATGCTGACGCCCCCGACGGGGAACTGAGCAAGACCGCGGCGAAACCACCGTCACCGGCGACGCCGGACCACACCGAGGGCGATTCGACCGCGTCCCCGGATGAAAGCCAGCCGACGGCAGCCGCGAAGCCCGAGTCGGCCGATGGCGATGCTGACGAGGCCGAGGACTACGACGCCGCAGTCGACGACGAAGATGACGACGCCTCCGAAGACGCGGCGCCGGTTGAGGTTTTGCGGTCGCATGTGCGGCTGGCAACGATGGTCGGGGTGGCTGTGGTCGTCGCCGTGGCCGCGACCGTAGGGTGGCTGGGATTCCGGGATTATCAATCGCGTCAAGCCCAAGAGCAGCGGCAGCTGTTCCTTCAGGTCGGGCGGCAGTGCGCGCTGAATCTGACAACGATCGACTGGCAGCACGCCGACGCCGATGTTCAGCGTGTTCTGGATTCGGCGACAGGTCAGTTCTACGACCAGTTCTCCAAACGCAAGCAACCTTTCATCGAGGTGCTCAAGAAGGCGCAGTCGAAGTCGGTGGGAACCATCACCGAAGCGGGCCTGGAATCCGACTCGGGTGACAAAGCACAGGTACTGGTCGCCGCGTCCATCAAGACCTCCAATCTCGGCGCAGACGACCAGCCGCCGCGGGAGTGGCGGATGCGAATCTCAGTGGAAAAATCCGGCGATGAGGTCAAGATCTCCAACGTTGCATTTGTGCCATGACCAAGCCGCATTCCGGTGGCGCCGAAGAGGAATCCGATAAACCAGAGGGGAAGTCAACCGCTGTGCGGGTGCAAACCGACGCTGCAAGCGAGCAAGACACCGCAGAGGTCCAGACGACCGAGCCGGTCGAGGGCGAAGCAAATGAGCCTGAGGACGCCGAGAACACGGTGGGCGCCGAAGACATCGACGAGGCCGCGGCCGCAATCTCCGACGACGCTGACGCGGAAGACGAGGCCGAGGCCGCGGCCGCAATCTCGGACGAAGCTGACGCCGAAGACGAGGCCCAACAGGGCAAGCCGGCCAAGGCCAAACTCCGGATCAGCTGGCCTCTGGTGCTGGCCTACGGGGTGCTGCCGGGTCTAGCGCTGCTACTCGCGGCAGCCGGGGGTTTTTTGAAGTGGCAGGATTCCTCGGCGCGCGCGGCGCAGCTTGCGCGCATCGAATCGGTCGCGGCCGCAAAGGATTCCACGATCGCTTTGCTTTCGTATAAGTCCGACACCGTGGAAAAGGATCTCGAAGCCGCCAAAAATCGGATGACCGGCGCGTTCAAGGAGTCCTACTCACAGCTGATCAACGACGTGGTCATCCCCGGCGCGAAGAAGGGGCACATCTCCACGACGGCCACCGTGCCCGCCGCGGCCTCGGTGTCGGCGACCGCCAACCACGCGGTGACCCTGCTCTTCGTCAACCAGACCGCAGTCGTCGACAAGGATCCGCCCACCGACAGCGTGTCCAGTGTGCGGGTGATCCTGGACAAGGTTGGCGGACGCTGGCTGATTTCTGGATTCGACCCGGTGTAGTTCCGGTGCGCCCTACAGTGTGACGCGGGTCGCCGCGATGTCTTGACAAACCGTCGAGGGCGTGGCCGGACTGGCGGTGCCCTGCAGAATGTCCGTACATCCCTGGCCCTTGACGATATATGTCGCCCCCGGTCGGTAGGGGTAGTCGACAATCGACGTATTGGGGGTGCTGGACCACCCGCACTGCCCAGCCGAATCGTCTCCCTCGATGGACAGGCACACCGTTTGCTCGGTGTGGGCATTCACCGTGCACGATCCGGCATCTAATGTTGCCCTCACATAGTTAACACCCGCAATATTGACCACTTTCGGCCCATCAAGCACAAACGAACAATGGCCGTTCTCAGTCGGCGGCGACGCAACCGCGGAGCCCGCGCAGTAAAGCCCGATGGGACAAATCGCCAGAAAGGCCGAAAAAGCGCCGAATAATCGGATCATCTGGTCAGCTTAGCGCAGAGCGGATTTCTTAACCACGGGGATTTCCGCGGAAATCCGCGGCCGCCGGCCACTCCGCATTTGCGGATTACTCGGCGATCCTTTCTTCATCCGGACACCGCCGACTATCCACGAGGCATCCGAGGATCGGGTAAACCGTGTGATGCCTCGATGGGACAAACTGGGGCGCCGCCCAAAAGGGCGCCCCGAACCCCGAATAAACAGGTGCGCCGAGATTCTTGATGGCACGGCAGTCCGTCGCATCCTTCGGAGCTCAGGGCCCGTCTTGGTCAGCGGTGAGCTGGTCGACTTGCGCGAACGCTCA
>NZ_JBAPRN010000643.1:0-5460 GCF_049281135.1 Mycobacterium sp.
CGCGCTGGAGCTAGAGACGTGACGTTCGCCGATGCGATCAACACCTTTGTTGGCGTTGTGAGACCGTGCGTGTCCGGCGACGTCTGCCCAGCTACCCTTCGGAAATCCCGACCCAGGCCACGGTCACCGATGCGCGAGCCTCTGCTACCTGGTGTTGCTGAAAGGAGTAGCCGTGGCAGCGGATGCCGAAGATCAGCCTCGACACGACGTGACCTCCGACCGGGGCATTGAGACCCTCCTAGACGGGCTCGTCGGCGACGCGCGGCGCGATCGCGCTGAACTGATCACCTGGCTGCTGGATCGCGGTTTCACAGTGGACCAGGTAGCTGCATCGCTGACCCCGATGATGCTGCCCGCCAACCGTGTGATGGGTGACCACGGCGTCTATGTGTCACCGCGCGAGATGTCTCGGCTGAGCGGAATCGAGCTGGAGTCGCTGCAACAACTGATGCGCGCCGCGGGTCTGCCAAGAATCGAGGACCCCGACGACGCCGTGGTGCCTCTGGTGGATGGGCAGGCGGTTGCACAGGCCAAATACCTTCTCGACATCGGGCTGGAATCAACTGAGGCGGTTGCGGCCGTGAAGGTTCTGACCGAAGGATTTGGACGCTTTGCCGCAATGATGCGTGAGCCCGCTTTTCGGCTGCTGGTCAAACCTGGTGCCAGCGAGATCGATATCGCAGCGGCAGCTGAGGTGTTGGCACAGGCGGCTATCCCCCATGCAGGGCCGATGCTAGAAAATCTACTTCGCGTGCAGTATCGGCGGATGTTTGAGGCTGAGGCGATCGGAGTCGCCGAACGCGCGACCGGGTCACTGCCCGGCGCCCGCCAGCTCTCCGTCGCCTTCGCCGACCTCGTCGGTTTCACGCATCTCGGCGAAATGCTTGTGCCAGAGGAGCTTGAAGGTCTCGCGCGTCGGCTGGCAGAACTCGCCCAAGACGTCGCGGTTCCGCCCGTGGTGTTCGTCAAGACGATTGGCGACGCCGTGATGCTGGTGTCGACCGATACGACCCGCCTGGTCGAGGTAGTTCTCGAACTCATCGACGCTGCTGCGGTGCATGGGCTGCCGCGGTTGCGGGCAGGGACGGCGGCCGGACTGGCGGTCAGCCGCGCCGGCGACTGGTTCGGCAGCCCGGTGAACGTGGCGAGCCGGGTCACCGGCCTTGCACGGCCGGGAACCCTACTGGTCACCGATTCTGCGCGGCAATCCAGTGGTGAGCCCGTAAGCCTGGTTTGGGTGCCGGCGGGTGCTCACCGCCTCCGGGGCGTGCCCGGGGAAGTGGAGCTTTTCCGAGTCCATCGGGCTGCGCGCTGACGTACGGCGCGCTCCGGGTGCGGTCGACGATCAGACGGCCGCGATCCGCTGGAACTCAGCCGTACTCCAAAACTTCGCGATTGTCAGGACATCACTTGTCCGGCAAGCAGACCACCATCGACGACGTGTTGTCCGCCGGTGATGAAAGTGGCGTCGTCTGAGGCCAGAAATGCGATCAACGCCGCAACCTCATTCACCCGGCCGATTCGCCCCAACGGCAAGCCCGCGAAGAGGTCGCTCGCATCGAAGGTTGCGACGGCGTCGCTTCGGCTCATCGCGGTGTCGATCATTCCCGGATTCACCGCGTTCACCCGGATGTTGTCTCTCCCGAATTCCAATGCGGCACAACGCGCAATCGTGAAATTCGCGGCCTTGCTCGCGCAGTAAGCCGTCATCCCCCCAACGCCGATGCTGCCCGCGGTCGACGACATCGTGACAATGGAGCCTCCTCCGATGGCACGCATCACTGGGACAACCTCGCGGATACCGAGGAACGCTCCGATTGCATTAACTTCGTAGGTGCGCCGGAAATCCTCCACGGTCGACTGTTCGATCGGCTTGACGCACATGATTCCGGCGTTGCTCACCAAGATCGACGGCGGCCCAAACGTCGCGACACAATGTTCGATGGCGCGTTTCCAGTCCGTTTCGGAGGTGACGTCCAGCTCGACGAAGGATGCCGACGCACCCAGCTCTTTGGCGAGCAGCTCTCCGGTTTCGACCAGCAGGTCACCCAGCACTACCTGCGCGCCCTCGGCGATAAGCCGCCGAACCGTGGCCTCTCCGATGCCGCGAGCACCGCCGGTCACCAAGGCCACTTTTCCCGACAAACGATGTGCTTGAACCTCATTCATTACGGACTCCCTTGCTCCGGTTAGCCACGACGTAGTCCAGCTTCTTTCATCAGCGGTAGCACCTCGGCGTTGAACCGCTCGATGCCCTCCGAGTAGTCCAGCCAGCTGAGGGCGACACCGCTGTACCCGATCTTGTTGTACTGGCTCAGCTGATCGACAATCTGCTCAGCTGTTCCGATCAGCGGCAGTGCCGCATATCCTGCGACCCAGCCACGGATCTGCTGGCGCATGACCTCCGGCGGAATGCTCTGCGCGCCGCCTCCGATGACGCGCTCCACGAGCGCTCGAGCACCGTCGTGGTCGCCGCACTCATCGACATACCACTCGAAGTAGCGCCGCGCCTCCTTTTCGGTGTCCTTGACCACGATCGACGAGAAGGCAAGCAGCCCAGCGGAACTTCCCAGCTCTTTGGCCCGATCTTGGGTACGCCGCGCCGTACCTTCCAGCGATTCCCAGTCAGGGCCACCCTGGAAGGTGTAGTCGGCATGTGTCAGCGCGAAATCCAGTCCTACCGGTGAAGTTCCCGCGGACACGACGACTGGGCGGGGCGACTGAATCGGCTTGGGCTGTAGGTATCCGCGCTTGGCGGTGTAGTAGCTCCCCCGGTAGTCAAGCTCGTCGTTCTCGGACCACAGGCGTTCGATGATCTCGAGCCACTCAGCGGCGGCAGCATAACGGTCATCGTGGGGTTGCTGCTCGATGCCGAACATCCCGAACTCGAGCTCGTTCCAGCCGGCGACAATGTTCATCCCGAACCTGCCGCCGCTGATGTGGTCGATCGTCGCGCCCATTTTGGCTGCCAGCATCGGATGAAAAATCGGCACGTGGCAGGTCGAGAAAACGTGGATGTGTTCGGTCACCGCCGCAATCGCCGACGCCCATGTGAACGTCTCGTACTGTTCGGCGTTCGAGTTGTTCGTCCCGCCTTGTCCACGCCAACGGCCCAAGGGCAGCAGGAACTCCCAGCCCGCGGTGTCAGCTGCCTGGGCCACGGCGATGTTTTCCTGCCAGTCCAACGTGTTCTTGGCCGCGGTCGACATCATCATTCCGCCGCTTATGTTCAGGCAGAACGTACCCAGTTTCATTTCGTTGTCACCGAAGAACGCCGACGTGGGGTTGGGCTGGTCAGACATTGCGACTCCTCTTGAAATATCTCGACGCTCCGGCGACGTTTCACTCGCCGGCCCGCTACGGTGCGAGCCACAAAACGCGCGAGCTATGGCATAGATCACGACTGTAGGACAGGGCACCGGAATATGTCAACATCAATGTTGAAATTTCTGACAGAGTCCTTTGTTGGTCCGCTCATCCACTGCGCTGGGTGACTTCTGCGGTGTGGCTGCGCTCCTCAGATCCACACCGACGCCTTCCCTGTTGGGACGGCAAACATACGACGCGTTGTCGCTCCAGGACAGCCACGACTAGACCGGCTCGAAATCGTCTAATCGCCAGTAGAGCTTGACAACTGGTCCTGACGCGATGCGGTGGGCGACCGTCCGGCGCTCGTTTGCGGCCCGCATGAGCTAGACCCGTTGGTTGCCCGTTGATCGTCAGTCGATGTCTTTGCGGGTCAGCGACCGGTCAAGCACAGTGATGAGAAGGAACGCGGCACTGACAACGACGAGGAACAGCGCGAGGTGGTGCATTCCACTGGTGGTGACCCTGTGGCCGTAAAAGCAGCCCTGCGCGGCGGCGGAGGCGATTGCGCCGAGGTAGCTGAAGGTGCGCAGCAGGCCCGCGCAGGCACCCAGGTTTGCGGGGTTGGCCTGTCGATACACCGCATTCTGCAGGGCAATGCCGTTCAGTCCCAGCGGGATGCCGATGATCAACACGACGATGGTGAGCATCCACGCGGGGCTCGCGGGCTGCAATGTGAGGAGAAACAGGGAAGCGCCGATCTGCCCGAGTGCACCGGCAATCAATTTGCCGCGCAGTGCTTCCCGTCGCCCTGTGGCCGCCGATACGGCGATGGCAATGACGAACATCGGCAGCGTAACCAAGCCCGCGTCCCTGGCGGTCAGGCCGCGTCCGTCCTGGAGCCATTGCGGGAAGCCGTACACGAAGCTGTAGGTCACGGCAAAGGCCAGCAGCGCTCGGCAGTAGGTAACCAACAGCGGGATGTTGCCACCCAACACACGCAGGTCGATGAAGGGGTCATGGTGGCCCAGTTCGCGGGCCACGAAACCTGCGGCACCGACACCGGTTATCACAAGCAGGTACCACGAGCCGCGATGCGGGTGCATCAGGAACAGCAGCATTGCGACCAGCGGGCCAGCGAACAAGACCAACCCTATGAGGTCCAGATCGAGCTTGCGTGCACCCGTCTTGCAGGCACCTTGAATGGGCTCGTCTTTGGGGAAGCGTCGCCAACCGAGCACGCACGCCACGGCTGACAAAGGGATGTTGATCGCCAGCGTGGTGCGCCATCCACCGAGACCGATCAACAGCCCCCCAAGAAGCGGTCCGATCACTGCGATGGTCTGCGTGGAAATCGCCAGGATGGTGAGCACGCCGGCCGGGCTGTCCTTGCCGGTGCGGTCGGCCTCGGCACGAATCAGCCGCATCGCAGCGGGATAGCCCGCGCAGGTGCCGAAGCCAAGGACGACACGGGCCACGATCAGCACCGCCAAATTCGGAGCCGCGGCACCGATCACTCCCGCAATCCCCACTAGCGCCGTGGCCGGAAGGAACAATCGCCGCGGCCCGTACTCATCGATGAGCCGGCCGACCAGGGGCTGACCGACCGCGGTCGCCAGATACAGCGCCGAGACCAACCACGCTGTCGCCGAGGGTGGTTCTCCGAACGCGACCCCGACCGGAACCAGCGCAACCGCCATGACCGTGGAATTGATCGGGTTCAGTGCCGCCCCAGAGACCAGTGGCGCGATCAGCTTGCGGTTGAACCCGTCGTCCGAGGCCAGTCGCCTACGCAAGCGCTCGATCCCCCGCTTTGCGGCGGATGCCGGCCCGGTCCGTTGCGTGCTCACCGAGCCACCGCAGCGTATGGCATCATTTCGGGTTCGCCCCCTTGCGCTCGCTGTCCTAGGCTCCACGCCAGGAGCCTCGGTGATTACTGCCAGGAGCTGCCCGCCTCGTTCAACCTATGTATTGAAAACAGATGCTATCTCGGGCAGCGGGTGATCGCCGCCCCGGCCGTCTCCGCGGTAGCCGTGCGCGACCTCAACTCGCTTGTTGGGAACGAGATTAGAAGAAACCGTTACGCCTTGGGTTTTCGACGTAGCGTCTCTGGCAGAGCTGGGCCCGCCGGCCGAGAGAACCGTGGCAGCCTTT
>NZ_JBAPRN010000644.1:0-3930 GCF_049281135.1 Mycobacterium sp.
TCATGCTCGCGCTCGAGGAAGAATTCGACATCGAATTCCCCGATGAAGTCCTCAAAAAATCCACCTTCGAATCCGTCCACAACATCGCCCAGGTCATCGAAAGCCTCCTCAAAGCGGTCGCATGATCTCTTTGCCGTGCGGGTCCCGCTGCACGGCGCGCTGGGAGTTCCTTTTCTTCTGACTTTCCCTTGCCGGCGGCGCTAGCACTTCAATGTGCGACCAGGTCGGCGGCAAGCTCTTCTTCGTCAGCGCGGACCCTGCCGGGGGAAGCTGACCGCAGCTGCCAGTGCGCTACGCCGCCGTCCGGAACGGTCAACTCCCCGGTGGCCAGTGCCTCGCCGATGAGTGAACGTACCCGCTGCTCGTTGGCCGGTTCGGTCGCGAAAAGCACACGGAGCGTGACGATTTCACCCGTCTGGTCGTTGGTCACGTAATGCGGCGCGAGCGGGCACGGCGGCGTATGGTCCCAGCCGCCGCACAACGCCTTCGTGATCGCGCCGCCAAGAGCATTGGGACTGTCATCGGGCTGCATCACGACCACAGCGTCGTGGGCAAAGGCTCTGCGCGCCATGGCGGTAACCCTAGGCCTGCGGCGAGCCGGTCTGCACTACAGCGACGGCAGTATGTCGAACATGAAGTTGCCACCGGTCGCCATCGCGTGGAGCAGGTCACCGAAGGCTGCGGCAAAGTCCCAGTTGCCACCCCCGGCGACGGCGCTGCTGCCGGTGCCGATGACCTCGGCCAGGAGATTGTCGCCCGTGATCGCAGTGGCCTGGTCGAGAGCGCCGCCGGTGTTGAAGATGGCGGCGATGTCGCCGATGCCGCTGGCTTGAGCGTCGGCATTACCGCCGAAGGCGGTGGCGGAGTCGGCGACACCGGTGGCCTCGGCGGTACTGCTGGGGCCATCGGCGAATGCGTTTGCCAGGAAGCCGCCGGCGGTCGCAGTGCCGCCCCCGGAGGCGGCGGCGAGGTCACCGTTGCCCAGAACGGTGATTGCACTGCTACCCGTGCCGATGGCCGTGGCGAAGTCGCCGTTGCCCGCGCCGGTAACGGCATCGCTACCGGCGCCGTCAGCGAATGCGGAGCTCAGGCTGCTGCCAACTCCGACAATCGCAGCACTACCCGTACCCAGGGCGGTCGCGTCGTCAAGGCTGGCGCCTAACCCGATGTTGGCGGAGCTGCCGGCGCCGTCGGCGAAAGCGAAATCGAGGTCCGCGCCCAACCCGATGTTGGCGGAGCTACCGGTACCGCTGGCGACTGCAAAATCGAGGTCCGCGCCCACCGGGGTGTCGGCAAACGTATTGGTGCCGTTGGCGAATGCGAAGTTGAGTAAACCGCCATCGGCGTCGGCGTTGGCGCCGTTGCCGATAGCGATCGCGAAGTTGCCGAAGCCTGAGGTGGCGGTGGCGGTGTTGTTCACGGTGGAGAACAAGTCGATCCCGCTGATGGAGACCTGCATGTCCAACGGCGCCGCCGCATCGGCGGCGGGGACTGACAAACCACCCAGCAGTTGATCGATCCACGAGAACTGGTCAATGGATGGATCGGCCGAGGCGATCGCCGGGAAGGAGGCCAACGCCGTCCCAGCGCTCAGCCCGGCCACCAGAATGCTCAGCCGACCGATCCGACTCGCATGTCTCATCGGTCTTCCCTTCCCTGGGTGCCCCCGAGGGTTGCGCTGTGTTTTCGGTCCAGCGCGGACCACCGATGACGCGGAGGCTACTACGCGGGCGACCCCCGCACGCGTGTTTGACACAAGTTGAACTAAGTTGGTGCACTGTTCGCACACGGTGCCGAAGCGATGAAGGAGGACCGGTGAAAACCATTCCCAAGTTGTTGGTCTTCGGTCTTGTCGAGTTCGCAGTGTTCGGACTGATGCTGTTTGTCCCGGCAGGCACCGTCAATTACTGGCAAGCGTGGATTTTTCTTGCGGTGGTTGCCATTTCGGTGTGGATTCCCCCCATCTACCTGCTGCGTACGAACCCCGATGCGTTGCAGCGCCGGATGCGTGGAGGGCCGGCAGCGGAGGCTCGAATGGCGCAGAAGGTCGTTATTGCCGGCTTGTACTTGTCACTGGCAGCAATGGTCGTGGTCAGCGTCCTTGACCATCGCTTTGGCCGGTCGTCGGTACCGACGGCAATCTGCTTGGTTGGTGATGTTCTGGTAGCCGTTGGACTGGGTGTGGTGGCGCTGGTGCTCATTCAGAACAGCTACGCGGCCTCAACCGTTCAGGTAGAGGCAGGCCAGACGGTTGTCTCCACGGGTTTGTATGGGATGGTGCGACACCCCATGTACACCGGCAATGTGATCATGCTGGTCGGCATCCCCCTCGCGCTTGGTTCGTATTGGGGACTCGTCTTTGTCGTACCTGGCCTGATCGTGCTCGCCGTGCGGATCCGCGACGAGGAGAAGCTGCTCCAGGAAGAGTTGACGGGGTACCGCGAGTACAGCCAGACGGTTCGTCATCGCTTGGTGCCACTTATGTGGTGACAGATCGCTCGTGGATGTCAGCGCTGTGCCGCCGCTGACGCAAGGTCAACGCCGCCATTGCCGGTGCACCGAGACGTGGCCTTATCCATTTGGCCATCCGGGCCACGGTGGGTTCATCGAACACCGTTTGGACTGCGACCTCGATACCCAGTTCGGCCGTGACTCGCGCTGCCAGTCGCATCGCTAACAGCGAATGCCCGCCGAGGTCGAAGAACGAGTCATCGACCCCGACGTGTTCTACGCCCAGGATCTGGGCGTAGATGTCGGCGAGGGTTTCTTCGACCGGGTCGGCCGGTGCGCGGTAACGATCGGCGTCTTGGTACTCCGGTGCCGGCAGGGCCCGTTTGTCGAGTTTGCCGTTGACCGTCACAGGCAGCGCATTCAGCGCTACCACCGCGGTGGGAACCATGTAGGCCGGCAGCCGGGTGGCCAGCGCGGCACGCGCGGCGGCGGGATCGGCGGTGCCGGTGATGTAGCCGATCAGCCGCTGGTCGCCGGGTCGGTCCTCGCGGGCGATCACCACCGCCTGCGCCACCCCGTCGAGGGCGGCCAGCGCAGCGCGCACCTCACCGAGTTCGATGCGATACCCGCGGATCTTGACCTGCTCATCAGCGCGACCCAGACAATGCAGCTGCCCGTCAGCGCCCCAGCGCACCAGGTCCCCGGTGCGATACATCCGCGACCCCGGCGCCCCGAACGGGCATGCCACAAACCGCGACCCGGTCAACCCCGCCCGGCCCAGATACCCCAACCCCACACCATGACCGGCCACATACAACTCACCCACCACACCCGCCGGCACCGGCCGCAACCAACCATCCAGCACAAAAAAGCCAAGATTGGCCAATGGCAAGCCAATTGGGCTGACAGTGCTGTCGATGTCGTCGTCGATGATTTCCCGGAACGAGGCATGAACTGTTGTCTCGGTGGTGCCATAAAGGTTGAGCAGACGCGGTAGAGCAGGGTGATTGTTCCGCCACGGCCTGAGACGCTGAGGTTCCAGCCCTTCACCGGCGAACACCACGGCCTGAAGCTTGAATTGACGTCCCAGGTCAGGCTGGAGCGCATCGGCGGTTTGCAATGCATAAAACGCGGACGGGGTCTGGCTGAGAACGGTGACTTGTTCTGTGATGAGCAGGGTGTGGAGATCGTGGGGTGAGCGGGTTACCGGCTCGGGCACCACCACGAGACGCCCACCGCGCAAAAGGGCTCCCCAGATCTCGCACACCGAGACGTCGAAGCTGTAGGAGTGCCATTGCGACCACACTTGCCCGGGCGGGAGCTCCACATCGAGTGAGTTCATGAGTTGGGTGACGTTGTGGTGGGTGATGGCGACGGCTTTGGGGGTGCCAGTGGTGCCGGAGGTGTAGATCAGGTAGGCGATGTCGTGGGGGTGTGGTGGGGGTGGTGGAGTGTCGGGTTGGTCGCCCAGGGTGGGGT
>NZ_JBAPRN010000645.1:0-6794 GCF_049281135.1 Mycobacterium sp.
GGCGCCGGGGCCGCGGGCGGGATCGGTGCGGCGCTGCTCGCGCTGGGCGGGCGGTGCGAGTCGGGGGCGTCGATCATCGCCGAGCACACCGAGTTGGCCGGTGACCTGGCCGTCGTCGATCTCGTGATCACCGGTGAGGGCAAATTCGACGAACAGTCCCTGCGCGGCAAGGTGGTCGGCGCGCTGGCCGCGGCGGCGCGATCGGCGCAGGTGCCGGTGCTGGTGCTGGCCGGCCAGGTGACTCTGGACGAGCCGGCCGTTCACGGGGCGGGCATTCTGGCGGCCTGTGCGGTGTCCGACTACGCCGGTTCGGTGCGGCTGGCCCTGGCTGACGCCCCCAACCAGCTGATGGGGCTGGCCGCACAGGTCGCGGCACGACTCGGGAATAGCGGCACAACAAGGTACCTTTGAGGGGATGGGTTGTATCGCTCAAGCGACCCCATCCGGACACGAGTACTTACAGGGAGAAGCAATGACTGTTCAGGACGAGTCGACCACCGCCACCACGCACGGCGTGATCTTGACGGATGCCGCGGCAGCCAAAGCAAAATCACTGCTGGATCAGGAGGGGCGCGACGACCTGTCGCTGCGGATCGCCGTCCAGCCCGGGGGATGCGCGGGCCTGCGCTACAACCTGTTCTTCGACGACCGCGCGCTCGATGGCGACCTCACCGCCGACTTCGGCGGTGTGACGTTGACCGTCGACCGGATGAGCGCGCCGTACGTCCAGGGCGCTTCCATCGACTTCGTCGACACCATCGAGAAGCAGGGTTTCACCATCGACAACCCGAACGCCAGCGGCTCCTGCGCCTGCGGCGACTCGTTCAACTGACGCTCGGTCAGCGCCGCTAGTATTCGCCCGCGGTGCGCTGCACGTACGAGCACACCAGAATCTGGTTGTGCTGGCTCAGCAGCTGTGCGACGCCCTGAATCTGACTGCGGGCGCTGCTGCCGTTGGGTGCCTGGACCCGCATGCTGAACAACACCTGGGCCTGGTAGTCCGACCAGTACACGATCTTGTCGATCGACGTCACCTTCGCTTCGGAGAACTGCTTGCGAAACGCATCGCTGCTGAGCTTGGCCAGCGCCTGATCGGATCGCCGGTCTCGCACCGCGTCGTAGATACCGCACAGCGAGTTGCGGGCGATGGTCTCGGTGTCGCGGTGCTCGAGGGCGTCCAGGTAACCCTGAATCGCCGACGTGGCCGTGGCGTCGGAGAATGCGCCGGCTGGGGGTTTGGGAGCGCTGCGCGACCCGTACACGATGGCCGCCGCCGCCCCGGCCACTACCAGCAACGCCACCGTGGCGGCGATGAACCAGAGTCGACGGCGGTGCGGTTTGGGATAGGGCGTCGATCGCGGCAACGACCCTGGATAGGCGGCGACCGGCGGGTAGGCGGGTGGCGTGGGGATGGGTTCGCTGGGATGGGTGTCGGAGAACGGTATTCCGTCGGCGCCCGAACGATGGTCCGACGAATACGGACCGGGCATAAGTGGATCTCCTCGGATAGCAAGGTCGCAGGACCTCGGACGAGTCAGGCCGCCGCTGGGTTCTCCTACGGAGGCTAGCGGGCGTCGGCCCGCGGTGCGAAGCCGACCACGGCCACCGGTACGCTTAGCTAGCCGAACTTTTGAATTGAAGGGGTGGAATTTCGTGACGATCGTGGTAACCGGTTCTATTGCCACTGACAATTTGATGCGGTTTCCGGGTCGGTTCTCCGAACACCTGCTGGCCGAACACCTGCAGAAGGTGTCGCTGAGCTTCCTGGTCGACGACCTGGTGATCCACCGCGGCGGAGTGGCCGGAAACATCGCCTTCGCCATCGGAGTGCTCGGTGGCGACGTGGCTTTGGTGGGGGCCGCCGGTGACGATTTCGTCGGGGATTATGGCAAATGGCTTCAGTCGCACGGCGTCAACACCGACCACGTGCTGATCTCGAAATCTGCGCACACGGCGCGTTTCGTCTGCACCACCGATCAGGACATGGCCCAGATTGCGTCGTTCTATCCGGGCGCGATGTCCGAGGCCCGCAACATCAAGCTCGCGGACCTCGTGTCGTCGATCGGCAAGCCGGATCTGGTGATCATCGGGGCCAATGACCCCGACGCGATGGTGGTGCACACCAAGGAGTGCCGCAAGCTCGGCCTACCCTTCGCTGCCGACCCGTCCCAGCAGCTGCCCCGGCTGTCCGGCGAGGAGATCGACAAGCTTGTCGACGGCGCGGAGTATTTGTTCACCAACGACTACGAGTGGGAATTGCTGCAGTCGAAGACCGGCTGGTCAGAAGCTGACGTGATGGGCAAGGTCGGCCTGCGGGTCACCACGCTGGGAGCCAAAGGCGTCGACATCGTCGACCGCGACGGCAGTACCGTGCACGTCGGTGTGGTTCCGGAGACCAGCCTCACCGACCCCACCGGCGTCGGCGACGCCTTCCGCGCCGGCTTCCTGACCGGGCGCAGTGGCGGGCTCAGCCTGGAGCGCTCGGCGCAACTAGGTTCCCTGGTCGCGGTGCTGGTGCTGGAGTCGACCGGCACTCAGGAGTGGACGTGGGATGCCGCGGCCGCCAAGACCCGGCTGGCCGACGCCTACGGCGACGACGCTGCCGCCGAAATCGCCACCGTGCTCACCTAGCGGCCACCGCGACACTGAACCAGTTGCGACGACACGCCGACGCCCGCCGCAGTGGATGAAGTCTCGGCGGAGAAGTGACCGTATCTAGAGCTGCACGGGATACTGCGGCTCGCTGATCTGCGGCACCACACTGTGTTCGACGAAGATCGCGTGCCACAGCATGAAAATCAGTACGGTCCACAGCCTGCGGCTGTGATCGGCTGTGCCGCAACGGTGTTCGTCTAACATTCGCCGAACAGCCGATGCATCGATTAGGTTGTCGGTGGCCGATGCGTTCACCATTTCATGCGCCCACTCCAGCAGCGGGCCGGCCCGCAGCCAATGCCGAATCGGTACCGGGAAGCCCAGTTTCGGCCGGTTGAGCACATGCGGCGGGACGATCGGTTCCAGTGCGCGGCGCAGCGCGTACTTGGTCGTGGTGCGGGTGATCTTGGCGTCGACCGGCAACCGGGAGGCGACCGCGAACACTTCGGGATCCAGGAACGGGACCCGCAGTTCCAGCGAGTTGGCCATCGTCATCTTGTCGGCCTTGACCAGAATGTCGCCGCGCAACCAGGTGAACAGGTCGACGTGTTGCATGCGCGCCACCGGGTCCCAGCCGGCGGACTCTGCGTAAATCGGGGCGGTGATGTCGGTGTGGGTCCATTCTGGCCGGAATCTGGCCAGCACGTCGCGCAGTTGCGCGTCGGAGAAGCTGCGGGCATTGCTGTAGTAACGCTGCTCGAGGGTGAGCGACCCGCGGTGCAGCAGGCTTTTGCCGCGCATGCCGTCCGGCAGGGGTTTGGACAACGTTCCCATCGAGCGCCGAAGCGGTCGCGGCAGGTAATCGAAAGGCTTGAGCGACAACGGTTCCCGATAGATGGTGTAGCCGCCGAACAGCTCGTCGGCGCCCTCGCCGGACAGCACTACTTTGACGTGCTTGCGCGCCTCACGGGCCACGAAGAACAGCGGCACCAGCGCGGGGTCGGCCACCGGTTCGTCGAGGTACCAGACGATCTCGGGCAGCGCGGCGACGAACTCATCGGGAGCTACCACCTTGGCGATGTGGCGCGCGCCGATCGCCTCAGCCGATGCGACCGCGACGTCGACCTCGGAGAAGCCCTCTCGTTCGAAGCCGGTGGTGAAGGTGATCAGCCGCGGGTTGTGCCGAATGGCCAGCGCCGCGATCGCGGTCGAGTCGATGCCGCCGGACAGAAACGCACCGACCGTGACGTCGGCGCGCATGTGCTTGGCCACCGAGTCCTCCAGGACCGCGGTGATCTCGTCATAGCGGGTCTGTTCGCCACCACGCGGGATCGGTGTCACCTGGAAGCGCGGCACGAAATAGCGGGTGGTCTGCGGCACCTGGCCGGGACGGATCCGCGCGTAGCAGCCCGATTCCAGCCGGCGCACGCCCCGATGCAGCGTCTCGGGTTCGGGCACGTACTGCAGCACTATGTAGTGCTGCACGGCACGATCGTCGATGGTGGTGTCGAATCCCACCAGGTCGGCCAGTTCCAGCAGGCATTTCTTCTCGCTGGCCACTGCGGTGCCACCGGTCCCGGTGGCCATGAACAACGGCTTGATACCGAAAGGATCTCGGGCACAGAACAATTCGCCGGTCACGGTGTCCCATAGCGCGAAGGCGAACATGCCCCGTAGTCGCGTCAGGGCATCGGCGCCCCAATAGTGGTACGCGGCGACGATGGCCTCCCCGTCGCCGTCGGTGGCGAAAACCGCGCCGTGCCGCTCGGCGAGCTCGGCGCGCAACTCGAGGTAGTTGTAGATCTCACCGTTGAACACCAACTCGTAGCGGTCGGGGCTCTCCGGCGGACCCCAGCGCAGCGGTTGATGCGAATGGGCGATGTCGATGATCGACAGCCGGTTGAAACCGAATACGACGGTCCCGGCCGGGTCGACCCAGGTGCCCGGTTCGTCGGGCCCACGGTGGCGCATCAGGTGTGACGCCTGCGCGACGGCCTCGGCCGTGGCGTGCCCGCTGCTCGGCGGCTCGGCGCCGGCCACGGCAGCCACGAAGGCCAACAGTCCACACATCGCCGCTCAGTATGCCCCAAACTGGGCGGCCCCTGGAGGCCGCACGACGCGATCGCGACGGCCGGCGGGGCTCCGCATGGCTGCGCTGCGTGCGTGGTCTACGCTGCGTAGTATTCGACGTGCGAGTCAGCCGACAGTCCCCTTGACCGGGGGATGCGCGTTGTCGGCCCAGCTTGTGAATCAGGGAGGCGCGACCGTGACATCTCGCGGGCCAGGCTGTTCGCAGGGCTTGTTGAAGAGCCGTTCGGCAGGGCTTCGCCGGCTTCGGCTGCCAGTGCTGGCCGGCATGCTGGGCTTGCTGGCGGTGAGCCTGAGTGGATGCAGTTGGTCGGACGCATTCGCGCTCGGCTGGCCCCGGGGCATCACCACAGAGGGCGACTGGAACCGGCAGCTGTGGATCGGCGCGGTGATCGCGTCGCTGGTGGTCGGTGTGCTCGTGTGGGGCTTGATGTTCTGGGCGATTGCGTTCCACCGGCACAAGGCCACCGACACCGAACTGCCCCGCCAATTCGGCTACAACATGCCGTTGGAGCTGGTGCTCACCGTGACACCGTTCCTGATCATCTCGGTGCTGTTCTATTTCACCGTGGTGGTGCAGGAGAAGATGCTGCACCTGGCGTCGGATCCCGAGGTCGTCGTCGACGTCACCTCGTTCCAGTGGAACTGGAAGTTCGGCTACCAGAAGGTCGATTTCAAGGACGGCACGCTCAAGTACGACGGAGCCGACGCGGCCCGCAAAGCGGCGATGGTGTCCAAGCCCGAGGGCAAAGACTCCCGCGGGGAGGAACTTGTCGGCCCGGTCCGCGGGCTGAACACCGAGGACCGCACCTACCTCAACTTCGACAAGGTCGAGACCGTAGGCACCAGCACGGAGATCCCGGTTCTGGTGTTGCCGGCCGGCAAGCGGATCGAGTTCCAGCTCGCGTCGGCGGATGTGATCCACGGTTTCTGGGTGCCGGAGTTCCTGTTCAAGCGTGACGTGATGCCCGACCCCGCGGCCAACCACTCGGTCAACGTCTTCCAGGTCGAGCAGATCAACCGGACTGGGGCATTCGTGGGTCGCTGCGCGGAGATGTGCGGGACCTACCACTCGATGATGAACTTCGAGGTCCGGGTGGTTCAGCCCAACGACTTCAAGGCGTACCTGCTGCAACGGGCCGCCGGAAAGACCAACGCCCAGGCGTTGGAGGGCATCGCGCAGTCTCCGCTCGCGGTCACTACGCACCCGTTCGACACCCGCCGGGGCGAGTTGGCGCCGCAAGCGAGCAAGTAGGGGAACCCATGCACATCGAAGCCAGGCTGTTCGAGTTCATCGCGGCGTTCTTCGTCTTCTGCACGATCCTTTACGGCATTCTGACCAGCCTGTTCGCCACCGGTGGCATTGAGTGGGCCGGCACCACGGCCCTGGCGCTGACCAGCGGAATGGCGTTGATCATCGCGACATTCTTCCGCTTCGTGGCCCGTCGCCTCGACACCCGGCCCGAGGACTACGAGGGTGCTGAGATCAGTGACGGCGCAGGAGAACTGGGCTTCTTCAGCCCACACAGCTGGTGGCCGATCCTGATCGCACTGTCGGGTTCGGTGGCGGCCGTCGGCATCGCACTGTGGCTACCGTGGCTGATCGGCGCCGGTGTTGTGTTCATCCTGAGTTCGGCGGCCGGGCTGGTCTTCGAGTACTACGTGGGGCCCGAGAAGCACTAGCCGGCGCCGGCAAAGGTCACAATCAGGGCGTCAGTTGATCCGTGACCGGGTCGCCCAGAATGTCATGCGAGATCCGGTTGGGTAGGGTTTGCCGAGGCACAATGAGGAAAATCGGGGCGCGCGTTCAACAACTCAACCGTCGTGCTGCGTACGCCGATGAAGTAGTCGAACAGGACAGACGATCATGAGCGGGCCGAACCCACCAGGACCAGAGTCCGAACAACTGGAACCCGGCGTCGAGCCCAGCCAAGGCGGCGGCGAATCTGACGGCGCAGACACCGAATTCGGTGCCGGCGCGGGGGAGGCCGACGCTGAAGGCCAGACCGGTCAGACCGACGTCTATTCGCGGGCGTATTCGGCCCCGGAGTCCGAACACATCAGCAGCGGACCTTACGTACCCGCGAACCTCGATCTCTACGACTACGACA
>NZ_JBAPRN010000646.1:0-6043 GCF_049281135.1 Mycobacterium sp.
TCGCCAAGGATTGATCACGACGTTGCGGAACGCGGGACTCTCGCGTGGCCGCAGCGCCGACGTACTGCGCTCGCTGACCAGCTACATCCTGGGCTACACCCTTCTCAACCGGCTTCGTCCGCCGCAGCCCAACCGCGGCGCACCCCCGGATTCCTTCGATGTGGGCATGGAGATGATGATGCGATCGCTGCGCGAAGAAGTCGACGGCCCCCGACAGCCGTAGCCGTCACAACGCCGGCTTACCGAACGGCGCGGCGTTGAACGCCCGTTCGCTCCAGCCCAGTCCGCGACGGCCGCCCCAGTCCCAGCGCACCGGCTCTTCGAAGGTCATCATGTTCTGTTGCCCGGGCGTGGCGCCGGCGAAGACCTCCCAGGGGTTGGTCACGCCGACCGGCAGACTGCGGTCGGCTCCCGGGTTGAACAAGCTCATCTCCCCCAGCTCGCTGCGCAGCGTAAGCTCGCTGCGGCGTCCGGAAAGTCGGGCCAACTCCGACTTCAATCCGGTTCGTGGTCGGCCGCCGAGATCGCCCGCAGAGTGAGCACGCAGAGTGTGACCATCCAGATCGCAAAGACAGCCAGCGGCAGGTACCACGTGAACAGCCCATTCCACGCGAAGGGCCCGTCCTTGAAGAACACCGCGATAGTGCCCGGCAGGAACAGCAGGGCGACCCAGAAGTTCAGGTAGCCGGCCCACCGCGGGAAGATCGGCGTCTCCCGCTTGTCGCCGAAGATGGCCAGGCCGATCACCGTGGCCTGTAGTGCCGGGGTTGAGGTGATACAGACGAACAGCAGCCAGGCGGTGTCGTTCATGGCGAGCATCACCTGCGGATCGCGCATCCGGAAGGTCATCGACTGCCAGATCACCAGGGAGAAGATGAATTCCAATACGAACAGGGCACCGACGGCCAGGTTGGTGTAAGCCAGCGCGGTGCCACGGCCTTCCATCCGCTCCATCTGCGCGGTGATCGCCGCGGTCCAGGACGCCAGCAGCGCCGAGGCGAACAGCGACACGATCATGCCGAACCTGATGCGTGAGCGGTCCTGGGTGAACAGCTGGACGAGTTGTTCGCCGCTGAGCTTGGGTGACGGTGGTGGGACGAACCCGGCGATCAACCAGAAACCGACGAGAAACATGACGATACAGACGATTCCGCTGTAGGCGCACATTCTTTGTGCAGTGGAATTCATGGACTGGCCTCTCCGTTGAGGGTTAAGTCTCTGCACGTTTGAGGATGGTGACTGTCCCCGCCGAGCCATCGACCCGGACCAGGTCACCGTCACGTAAGACCCGGGTTCCGTTGCGGGTGTTGACCACACAGGGCAGTCCGAGCTCCCGGGCGACCACCGCGGCGTGGCTGAGCACGCTACCAATGTCGACGACCAGGGCTGCCGAGACAAACATGACCGACGCCCAGCTCGGATCGGTGGTCGCCGCGACCAGGATCTCGCCCGGCTCTACCTCGACGACGGCGGGATCGGTGACCACCCGGACCTGACCATCGACGACGCCACTGCCGGCGGCGATGCCTGTCAGCACGGCATCGTCGTCGTCCGTATCCTGGTAGTCCGAGATGACGGTCGGCTCCGGTGTCCCCCGCCACCACGACGGCAATTCCAGTCGCTGGTACTCCGCACGCCTGGCGCGGCGCCGGGCGACCAGGTCTCGGACATCGGCCGGCAGTGCACCGACGATCTCGTCGACGGTGAGGTAGAAGACCTCGTCGGCGTCGGCGAGAACTCCGCCGGCGGCAAGGTGTTCACCCACCCGACGGGCTGCGGCGCGGGCCACATCGAGCGCCTGAAGGAACGACGCCTTTCCGACGCCGCGCAGCGGAATGGTGCGGGCGGCATGGTTCAGCAGGAGCCGCGCCGCTGGTCGCTGCACCGCGGGCAGTGCCGCGAGAAGTTCGGCCTGCATCTTGGGCAGCCGGGCCCGTGCCGCACGCTCGCGCGAGAGCGGGCTCGCGTCGTCGTCGGTGGCCGCGTAGCGCCGCATCACCGCGACGATGGGAAACGGGTCCTCCCGCCAGACGCGACTGGAGATCTCGCCTTCAAGCGGCCCGTGAAACCCTTGGCGGCTGATCAGCTCGTCCAGCGTCAGCTCACCGCGCGACGCCTTCCAAATGTCCTCGACCATCACCATCTCAGCGCCGCCGGTGCCGCTGAGTACGCCGACGTCACCGACACCGGTGCGCTTGACGAGCGCGGCGAGCGCGTTGATCAGCGGCGTGATCGCGGCGAACAACGCGATCCCGTGCGCGGTCATCGCCTCACTGAATCGCTTGGTCGCGCCGTCGAATATCGCGATGGCGCCCGCCAGATCAGCGTCGGCGAGTCGCGGAATCTCCGACCGCCACCACGCCTCGATGACCGGCGCGAGCCTGCGGACCCGGCCGGGCTCGCGCAGCCCGGCGATCGGCAACCGGTAGGCGATCACCCGATAACGGCGCGCGGTCGGCGCGAACGTCATGGTCGGCGGCGCCTGTCCGAGCATGCCCGCGATGGCGACTTCGCCGGTGGTGCCGGGCATCCGATCGCCTACCGCCGCCAGCCATTCGGTGCGCATGGCGATGCGCCCGAAGAACGTCGTGATGATGCGATCGGCGGACAGGTCGGGCTGTCGGCGTTCGCCGGCGTCGAAGACACCGATCGCGTACGATAGGTCCCGGCACATCTGATCGCCGATGTCCGACCAGATCGACCAGCCCAACGGGGTGGCGACTCCGGGCAGCGCCTCACCGACATTGACCGTCGACCAATGGGTCTCGGCACTGCCCGGCTGGTGCAGCGGATCCCAGGCGTCGGTCATGGATGGCGTAACCGCAGCGAGCGTTCGGTATGGCCGTACCCCACTTCGCCGTCCCAGACGAAGCGCGACAGACTCTCGAAGTTCGAGGTCGCGGTGACGTCCGGGTCGTAGCCGATGCAGATGTCATTGGGTCCGTCGAAACCATTGGGGAACGGGTGCAGGATTTCGGCGTCGATGCGGTGTTCCCCGAGCTCCAGTACGTAGGGATCGGCGTGCTGCGAACGATCGGTCAGCACCGGGGAGTTCTTCATCTCGACCGACTCGAGCTTGCCGTCCTGCAACACCACTGCCCGCGTGAGGTACTGCCCGTCGACCACCAGGTGCAGCAGGATGAAACCGCGTCCGCTCGGGAAGTTCGCCCACGACCAGATGTGGCTGGAGAAGACCGTGAAATCCCGGGCCCCGCTGGTGTGATCCCGCAGGCCCTGACCGTCGAACGGGATCACCTCGCCGGCTACTGTGACGGTGCCCGCCACGACGTCGACCAGCTGCTCGTAGTGCAACTTACCCCAGCCCTGGGCGTCTTCGACCTCACCCCAATCCCAGACCGGTGTGTTGCAGGTCAATGTCAGATCGAATGCCGCACGTTCGTGCGCGCTGTCGGCGGCCATGCCGTTGTACAACTGCGACACCGTCGTCCGGATCGATCCGCCGTCACGGCGCATCCGCCATTGCCGGAACGGCTCGACGTTGTGAAAGCTCAACGTCGCACCACCGGGTCCCCGCGGAGTCTCGCTGCGGCCGTAACCTTTATTGACCAGCCGCTCCCCGCTGGGTAGATAAATGAACGACAGTTCCCGCCACAGCGTCGAGTCGAACGGCGCCCGGCCAAGATGCGTCCACAGACCGATCTCGGTGGCCGGGTCGTAGGCGACGAAGCAGTAGTTCTCGGTCCACCACGGAATGTCGGGGCGGTATCTCTGAGCGGGAAACTCCGATTCGGGGGTAAGCCCTGCAGGCACGGAGGTGACGGAGCTGCTCATGAACGGGGGCTCGATTGATCCCAGGCGAGGACCAATCTCTTGGGGCCGCGGAACAGTAAGGCGTCGGCGTCCCATTCGAGTTCCTCGAGCCGCAATCCATGCAACCGGGTCAGCAGCGCCTGGACACCGATTCCGATCACCGCACGGGCCATGTGCTGGCCGGGGCATTTGTGCGGACCGGTGCCGAACGCCAGATGGTCGGAGGGCACGTCGCGGTCGATGTCGAACTTCTCCGCGTGCGGACACCAGCTCTCGTCGTGATTGGCTGCCGACAGGTACACCATGACCGGGGTGTCGGCGGGAATGTGGTGGCCACCAAGCTCCATGTCCTCCGACATCAGCCGATGGGTGCCGTGCACGGTGCCGATGTGGCGCAGGATCTCCTCGACCGCGTTCGGCAGTCCAGTCAGATCGGCCTGCAACGCGTTGAGCTGATCGGGATGGCGCAGCAGCGTGACCATCGCATTGCAGATGGACAGCGCGCTCGTGTCGTGGCCGCCGACGTAGATGCTCCAGAGGTTGGCGATCAGCTCCTCTTCGGTGATGACGCCGTCGTCGGTGTCGCCGATCATCTTGTGCACCAGATCGTCAACGGGATCGGCCCGCCGCCGCGCCACCAGGCCCTTGAAGTAGCTGTCCAATTCCGTCATCGAGTCGTTGGCGACCTTCAACTGGCCGGCATCCAGCGGGAGCATTTGTATGGCCAGCTTGAAACCGTGCATCCACTGGTAGATGTCGGCCTCGTCCTCCCGGGGCACTTCGAGCAGCTGGCTGATCGCCGACAACGGCAGCGGCGACGCGTAGCCGTCCATCAGCTCCACGTGGCCGGGACCGCCCTCCACGCCGGCGAAGGCGTCGATCAGTTCGTGTGCCCGGTCGACGATCTGTGGCCGCAGCGACTCCACCAGCCCGGTCCGGAAGTTCTTCTGGAAGGTTTTGCGGACCCGACCGTGGTCATCCCCGGCTTTCATCAACACGCTGTCGGCCATGATCTTGAAATACGGTTCGTCCACCACGGTGTCGCCGTGCCGCATCTTCTGGAACTGCTCCCAGCGCAGATCGCCGTCGCGCCGCCGCAGGACCTCCCACGCGTCGTCGTGACCGGTCACGATGTAGGACCCGAGCGCCTCGGCGTGATACACCGGGTCGATAGACCGAAGCCGCGCCAGGATCGGGAACGGGTCCACCGCAAGTTCGGGATCCAGTGGGTTGAAAACGA
Source organism: Mycobacterium sp. (assembly GCF_049281135.1). GTDB lineage: Bacteria > Actinomycetota > Actinomycetes > Mycobacteriales > Mycobacteriaceae > Mycobacterium. Next base: position 5,012 of record NZ_JBAPRN010000646.1, read on the forward strand.
AGTCGTCCTGGGCTGTCTTCATGCCTCACTCCTGTTGCGCCAGGCCTCGACGAGCTTGGCGTTCTGTCCGGGTGTGCTTCCGTAGGTGGCGATCTCGTCGGCGCCGGCGTCGCGGAAGCGCTGCATCGACGTCACGCACTCGTCCACCGAGCCAAGGGCGCAGGTATCGATCATCCACTGGTCGGGGATGATCTTGGCCGGTTCGAGCAGCTGGTGACGGTGGAACAGTCGATCGGCGACCTTGGCGTTCGCGGCAATCTGCTTGTGCGACCGTAATTCGTGCACCACCGAGATGTCCCAGCCGTTCTCCTCGACGAGCGTCTCGCCGTAGCCCGGGTATTGCAGATAGCCCACCGACCGACCGTGCGCCAGCGACCGGGTCTCCGTGTCATCGAGATCCGGGGCGGTGATCACCGCCTGGCAGACGCGAATCTCCTTGGGATTTCGTCCGATTCGCTCGCACGCGACCCGGATCCTCTCGACCGCTTTCGCCGTCGCCTCAGGGGTCAGCACCGGCGGCAGCAACACACCGTCGAACGACGAGGCCAACAACTCGGCACCCTTCGGCCGGGCGAAAGTACCGAACCACACCGGCGGCGGCGGCCCGGGCACGGTCTCGGAGAACGCGAGACTCGGGAAGGTGCCTAACGGGCCGTCGTATTCGACCGTCTCACCACGCCACAGCCGGCGCAGGATGGCCACATAGTCGGCCATCTCGGCGAAACTCGGCATCCTCAGGCCCATGTCATGCCAGATCGCGTTGTCGCCCCGACCCAGTCCGAGCGTGAACCGCGGCCCGTAACACGCCTGCATGGTCGCCGCGAACGCCGCCATCAGCCATGGCTGCCGAGTCGGTGGGCACACCATCCCGGTACCCAATTCGATCTGCGAGGTGCGCGCCGCGGCGCCCGACAGGATGACATCGGCTTGTTTGATATCCCAGCGCTCGCTGAGCCAGGCCGCCCGGAACCCGATCTTCTCGGCCTCGACCACGTCCTGGATACCCTGCGCGGGCGTGCGTTGGTCTGACTC
>NZ_JBAPRN010000647.1:0-26907 GCF_049281135.1 Mycobacterium sp.
CGTTTGAAATACAGATGCATATCGTGTTCCCAGGTGATCGCGATACCGCCGTGCAGTTGAATGCCTTCGGCGGCGACCGTGCTGAATGCCTCGGTGGCCGCGAAGCGGGCCAGCGCCGCTGAGGTCGGTGACGGGGCATCCGCGGCGTCGTTCACCACGGCGCGGGCCGCCTGCACGGCGACGTAGAGATCGGCCATCCGGTGCTTGAGCGCCTGGAAGCTGCCGATCGGCCGACCGAACTGCTGACGCTCCTTGGTGTATTCGACGGTCAGGTCGAGGCAGCGGGTGGCGGCGCCGATCTGTTCGGCGGCCAGCAGTATCGCCGCGGCATCGGCGACACCGGGATCCGTGCCGAGTGGAGCTGTGCTCTTTGGTGTGAGCCGGGCCAGTCGGCGGGTGGGGTCCATGGGCAGGAGCGCCTCGACGCTGAATTCCGTCCATCGGTCGAGCTTGCCGTCGTGGGCCGCGATGACGACGTCGGCGACATCGCCGTTGATGACGTAGGCGGCGTCGAACACCACCGCGCCGATCGCAGCACCCTCGGCCAGCGAACCCAGCGCGTCGGCGTCGGGCCGGTCTGCGGCCAGCAGGGCCAGCTCGGCGAGCGTGGTGCCGAGCAGCGGGCTGGGCACCAAGCCCTTGCCGAGTTCTTCGAGGACGACCGCGGCGTCACCCAGAGTGCCGCCGGCGCCACCGAATTCCTCGGGCACTACCAGAGCCGCCGCGCCGACCTGCTCGCAGAGCAGCCGCCACAGTGATTCGTCATAGCCACGTTCGGATTCCATCGCCTCGCGAACCGCGGCAGGGGCGGCGTGCTTGGACACCAGCGCCGCGACGGTGTCACGCAGCAGTTCCCGTTCGTCACTCACAGTGCCTCCAGAACCCGTCGCCGGTGCGTCGCCGGGTCGCCCCAGGCCGATCGCAGCGCCTGCACCCTGAGCAGCCACAGCGACAAATCGTGCTCGGCGGTGAACCCGATGGCGCCGTGCGTCTGCAGCGCCGACCGGGCGGCCAACAATGCGGCATCCGACGCGGACGCCTTGGCCGCACTCACGTCGCGGGCCGTGTCAGGCGACCGATCGGCCAGCGACAGCGCGGCGCCGTACACCAGCGGACGGGCCAACTCGAGCGCGATATGCACATCGGCCAGCTTGTGTTTGATCGCTTGATACGAACCGATGACCCGGCCGAACTGGGCGCGCTGCTTGGCGTAGTCGACCGCGGCGTCCAGCAGAGCCTGGCCCGCGCCGACCAGCTGCGCGGCGGTGGCCAGCGCGCCGAACTCGTACGCGCGTGCCACATCGGCCTGCCATGCTTCGCACACCGCGTCGGCGTCGAACAGGTGGCGGCTGGGATCGACGGACTCATGCCGTTCGCCCACGTGCGCTTCGCTGACCCAGCCATCGGCTTCGGCTGCCAGGACCAGTCCGGCTGCATCGGCGTCCACAGCGCGGGGCACCTGCGGCCGGATCGCGACGGTGGCGACCAGTTCCCCGGTGGCCAGCGCCGCACACCTCTCGTCCTCGGCGAGCAAAAGTGGCGCTACCGCAATGGATTCAGCGACCGGTCCGGGTACACACCAGCGGCCGAGCCGTTCGAACGCGACGACCAGGTCGACCGGGTGCGCGTCGATGCCGTCGAATCGCTCTGGAACCGCCAGCGCGGTGACGCCCAGGTCGGCCAGCCGCGCCCAGACCTTGCGGCCGGGGCCGGTATCGCCGGCTGCCCACGCGCGCACCGCACCCGGCACGTCCGCAGCCGCCAGCGCCGCGTCGATGCTTGCGGCGAAGTCGCGCTGCTGTTCGTCAAGATCGAATCTCATCTGGATTTCTCCCGGGGCAGTCCCAGCAGCCGTTCAGCAATGATGTTGCGCTGAATCTCGTTGGTGCCCGCATAGATCGGGCCACCCAATGCGAACAGCAATCCGTCCGTCCAGGCGTTGGCGAGTTCACCGTCGGCGCCGCGGATCTCCAACGCGGTCTGGTGCAACGCCACGTCGAGGTCGGACCAGAACACCTTGGTCACCGAGGATTCTGCGCCGAGTTCGCCACCGCCGGCCAGCCGGGTGACGGTGCCGAAGGTGTGCAGCCGATAGGCCTGTGCCTTGATCCAGGCGTCGGCAACCCGATCGCCGAAGGCGCTGTCGCTGTTGTCTTTCCATAATTCGGCCAGCCGCTCGGCGGAGGCCAGGAACCGGGCCGGGCTGCGCAGCGACATCCCGCGCTCGTTGCTCGACGTGCTCATCGCCGCCCGCCAACCGTCGTTCGGCTGGCCGATCACGTCTGTGTCAGGCACAAAGACGTTGTCGAGGAAGATCTCGCCGAACCCGGTATCGCCGCCGAGTTGGGCGATCGGCCGCACGGTGATCCCGTCTGCCTTCAGGTCGAACATGAAATACGTCAAGCCACTGTGGCGCTGCGCCTCGGGATCGGAGCGGAACAACCCAAACGCCCTGTCGCCGAACGGTGCTCGCGAGCTCCAGATCTTCTGACCGTTGAGCAGCCAGCCGCCGTCGGTGCGGGTCGCGGTCGAGCGCAACGAGGCCAGGTCGCTGCCGGACTCGGGCTCCGACCAAGCCTGCGCCCAGATCTCTGCGCCGCTGGCCATTTTCGGCAACACCCGATCCAGCTGCTCTTCGGTGCCGTGCGCGAACAACGTCGGCGCCAGCATCGAGGTACCGTTGGCGCTGGCCCGGCCGGGCGCGCCGGCCCGGAAGTACTCCTCCTCGTAGACCACCCACTGCAACAGTGTCGCATCGCGGCCACCGTACTTTTGCGGCCAGGTGATCACCGACAGTCCCGCGTCGAAAAGCACCTTGTCCCAGCGGCGGTGCTGCTCAAAACCTTCCGCGGTGTCATACGAGTGGGTCGGAAACGCGTCCCGGTGTGACGTCAGGAAGTCGCGCACCTCGTGCTGGAATTTCAGCGTCTCGTCGTCGAATTGCAGATCCATCACGCCATCTCTCGCAGTAGCGGTTTGACCACTTTGCCGCCGGCGTTGCGCGGCAGCGTGCCGACGAACCTCACCGAACGTGGAGCTTTGAAATTCGCCAGGTACTCGCGGGTGTAAGCGATCACCGTTTTCTCGTCGAGCCCGGAGTCGGGTCGTGTCACCAGGAACGCCCGGCCGACTTCGCCGAGTCGCTCGTCGGGTACGCCGATCACCGCGCAGTCCAGCACACCGTCCAGCCGGGCCAGCACCTGCTCGATCTCGGCGGGATAGACATTGAAGCCGCCGCAGATGTACATATCCTTCAGCCGGTCGGTGATCTGGAGATTGCCTGCGGGATCAAGCTTTCCGATGTCGCCGGTGTGCAGCCAGCCGTCGGTGTCCACGGTCGCCGCGGTCGCATCCGGATCGTCGAGGTAGCCGAGCATCACATTGGGACCGCGCAGCAACACCTCTCCGTGATCGCCGATACGCAGTTCGAATTCCGCGATCGGCCGCCCGCAGGTGGTGGCCACCGTGACCGCGTCGTCGTCGGCGCGGCACATGGTGCCCATTCCGTTGGATTCGGTCAGGCCGTAGGCGGTCAGCACGATGTCGATGTCGAGTTCGGTCTGCATCCGCTCGATCAGCACCACCGGCACTGTCGCCGCGCCGGTGACCGCGAACCGCAGCGAGCTCAGGTCGTAGCGGCTACGGGCGGGATGGTCGAGCAGGGTTTGGTAGATCGTCGGCGGTCCGGGAAGCACGGTGATCTGGTGTTCGGCGACCGCGCGCAATGCCTGCTCGGCGTCGAAGGTCAGCTGCGGGATCAGCGTGGAGCCGGTCTGCAGGCAGGCGAGGATTCCGGCCTTGTAGCCGAAGTTGTGAAAGAACGGGTTGATGCAGAGGTAGCGGTCATCGCTGGTGATCTTGCCGCAGGCGGCCCACGACGCCGAACCGGCCAGTGACTGCCGGTGTGCGCACAGCACGCCTTTGCTGCGGCCGGTGGTGCCGGAGGTGAACAAGACGTCGGAGACGTCGTCGGGCCGGACCGCCGCCGCGCGGGCGTCAGCCGCCTCGAGTGCCCGGCCATCAGCTCCGTGGCTCATGAATTCGTCCCACGTGCCGTCGTCGAAAGGCGCTGTGCTTTCTACGGGTACCCGCACGATGTGCCGCAGATCGGGCAATGCGGCGCGGTCGAGGTCGCCGACTCGGTCCGACCCGAGGAACTCGCCCATTGCCACCAGCAACGGCGCGCCGGTGCGGGCCAGGATGTCGGAGGCCTCTGCCGCGGTGTAGCGGGTGTTCAGCGGTACCACGGTGGCGCCGGCATAGTGGGTGGCCAGGCAGGCAACCACCCAGTGCCAGGTGTTCGGGGACCAGATCGCCACTCGATCGCCGGTCTGCACGCCGATGCTTATCATCGCCGCCGCCGCGCGTCGCACTTCGTTCCGTAATTCGCCGAAGGTGAGGGTTCGATCCGCTGTGACCAGCGCGTTGTGGTCAGGAAGCTGGCGAGCGATGTGGTCCAGCGCCGCAGGAATGGTCTGCGGATGGCTCGACATCGAACTCCTTGGTGCTTATTGCCCGGCTGATCTACGCCGCTGCAGGGCCCGTCATCGCCGGGGCCTAACAAAGCAAGTGCTTGGTAGGTTAGCCTACAAGGGTGCAAGGCGTCGAGGAGTTCAGGTCCGAGGTCCGCGATTGGCTGGCCGAGAACCTGGTCGGTGACTTCGCCGCGCTCAAGGGGCTCGGCGGGCCCGGTCGCGAGCACGAGGCGTTCGAGGAGCGGCGGGCCTGGAACCAGCACCTGTCGCAGGCGGGCCTGACCTGCCTGGGCTGGCCGGTCGAGCACGGCGGTCGCGGCCTGTCGGTTGCTCATCGGGTGGCGTTCTACGAGGAATACGCGATCGCCAACGCGCCCGCCAAGGTGAACCACTTCGGCGAAGAACTGCTGGGCCCGACGCTGATCGCCTTCGGCACGCCCGAGCATCAGCAGCGGTTTCTGCCGCGGATTCTCGACGTCACCGAACTGTGGTCGCAGGGCTACTCCGAACCCGGTGCCGGCAGCGACCTGGCCAACGTGTCCACCACCGCGGTGCTCGACGACGACGAGTGGGTCATCAACGGCCAGAAGGTGTGGACGTCGCTGGCGCACTGGGCGCAGTGGTGCTTTGTGGTGGCGCGCAGCGAAAAAGGTTCCAAGCGTCACGCCGGCTTGTCGTATCTGCTCGTCCCGCTCGACCAGCCGGGGGTCGAGGTCCGCCCGATCGTCCAGCTGACCGGTGACTCCGAGTTCAACGAGGTCTTCTTCGACGACGCCCGGACCGACGCCGATCTCGTGGTCGGTCAACCCGGTGATGGCTGGCGGGTCGCGATGGGAACGCTGACCTTCGAGCGCGGTGTGTCCACACTCGGCCAACAGATCGTCTACGCCCGTGAGCTGAGTGCCATCGTCGAGCTCGCCAAAAGCACTGGGGCCGCTGATGATCCGCTTATTCGCGAACGCCTGACCCGATCTTGGGCCGGCCTGCGGGCGATGCGTTCCTACGCGTTGGCGACCATGGACGTCGAACAGCCCGGCCAAGACAATGTCTCGAAGTTGTTGTGGGCCAACTGGCATCGTGATCTCGGTGAGATAGCGATGGACGTGAAGGGTAAGGCGGGCCTGGTGCTGACCGGCGGCGACTTCGACAAATGGCAGCGGCTCTACCTGTTCACCCGCGCGGACACCATCTACGGGGGCTCTAACGAGATTCAGCGCAACATCATCGCCGAGCGCGTGCTCGGTCTACCGAGGGAGGCTCGATGACGCTCGCCGGTGCGCCGAAAGAAGTTGCCGGACACGGGCTTCTGAAAGGCAAGGTCGTGATTGTCACGGCCGCGGCCGGCACTGGAATCGGGTCGGCGACCGCCCGGCGTGCGCTCGCCGAAGGCGCCGACGTCGTCGTCTCCGATCATCACGAACGACGGCTCGGCGAAACCCGTGACGAACTGTCCGCACTGGGACTGGGCCGGGTTGACAGCGTGGTGTGCGACGTTACGTCCACTGCGCAGGTCGACGCCCTGATCGCATCCACCACCGCACGGTTGGGCCGGATCGACGTGCTGGTCAACAACGCCGGCCTGGGCGGTCAGACTCCGGTCGTCGACATGACCGACGACGAGTGGGACCGCGTCCTGAACGTCACCCTGACATCGGTGCTGCGGACCACCCGGGCGGCGCTACGGTATTTCCGCGACGCTGATCACGGCGGCGTCATCGTGAACAACGCCAGCGTGCTCGGCTGGCGGGCACAGCACTCGCAGTCCCACTACGCGGCGGCCAAAGCCGGCGTGATGGCGTTGACGCGGTGCAGCGCAATCGAAGCCGTCGAATACGGGGTGCGGATCAACGCGGTGTCGCCCAGCATTGCCCGACACAAGTTCCTCGACAAGACCAGCTCGACAGAACTGCTCGATCAGCTGTCGGCCGGCGAGGCGTTCGGCCGCGCCGCCGAGCCGTGGGAAGTGGCCACCACCATCGCCTTCCTGGCCAGTGAATACTCCAGTTACCTTACTGGAGAAGTGATTTCGGTATCGAGTCAGCACCCATGACCGAACTCAGCCCGCCGAACAGCCGTCGCGACGAGTTATTGGAACTCGCCGCGAAGATGTTCGCCGAACGCGGGTTACGGGCGACCACCGTGCGTGATATCGCCGACAGCGCGGGTATCCTCTCCGGCAGCCTGTACCACCATTTCTCTTCCAAGGAAGAAATGGTCGACGAAGTGCTGCGGAATTTCATGGACTGGCTCTTCGCTCGCTACCGGGAAATCGTTGACACGCACTCGAATCCGCTGGAGCGACTCAAGGGGCTGTTCATGGCGTCGTTCGACGCCATCGAGCATCGGCATGCCCAGGTCGTCATCTATCAGGACGAGGCCAAGCGCTTGCTGCCACAGCCGCGGTTCTCCTACCTCGAGGACCTGAACAAGCAGCAACGCAAGATGTGGGTCGACGTGCTGCACCAGGGCATCGAGGAGGGTTATCTGCGTCCCGACCTCGACGTCGACCTGGTTTACCGATTTATCCGTGACACCACCTGGGTGTCGGTCCGCTGGTATCAACCCGGTGGACCGCTCACCGCGCAACAGGTGGGTCAGCAGTACCTCGCTATCGTCCTAGGTGGAATCACCAAAGAAGGAGTCTGAAATGGCCTCGAGCAATCAGGCGTATGTCATCGACGCTGTGCGCACTGCCGTTGGTAAGCGAAATGGGTCGCTGGCCGGCGTGCATCCCGTCGACCTGGGCGCGCTCGGCTGGCGGGGGCTGCTGGACCGGGTCGACATCGACCCCGCCGCTGTCGACGACGTGATCGCCGGCTGCGTCGACGCCATCGGAGGACAGGCCGGCAACATCGCCCGGCTCTCCTGGCTGGCCGCCGGTTACCCCGAAGAGGTTCCCGGCGTTACCGTTGACCGACAGTGTGGTTCCAGCCAGCAGGCCATTTCCTTTGGTGCGCAAGCGGTCATGGCGGGCACCGCGGAGGTGATCGTGGCCGGCGGCGTGCAGAACATGAGCCAGATCCCGATCTCGTCGGCCATGATCGTCGGCGAGCAATTCGGCTTCACCTCGCCGACCAATGAATCCAAGCAGTGGCTGCACCGATACGGCGATCAGGAAATCTCGCAGTTCCGGGGCTCGGAGTTGATCGCCGAAAGGTGGAACCTGTCTCGCGAGGAGATGGAGCAGTACGCGCTGACCAGCCACGAGCGCGCCTTCGGCGCGATCCGCGGCGGCCACTTCGACAACGAGATCATCGCCGTGGAAACCGAACACGGTGCGTTTCGCGTCGACGAGGGTCCGCGTGAGTCGTCACTGGAGAAGATGGCCGGCCTGAAGCCGCTGGTCGAAGGGGGCCGCCTGACCGCGGCGATGGCCAGTCAGATTTCCGACGGCGCCAGCGCGGTGCTGTTGGCTTCCGAGCAGGCGGTCAAGGACCACAAGCTCACGCCGCGTGCGCGTATCCACCACATCAGCGCCCGCGCTGCCGACCCGGTCTTCATGCTCACCGGTCCGATCCCGGCCACCCGCTACGCGCTCGAGAAGACCGGCCTGTCCATCGACGACATCGACACCGTCGAAATCAACGAGGCGTTTGCGCCGGTCGTGTTGGCCTGGCTCAAGGAGATCAAGGCCGACCCGGAGAAGGTCAACCCCAACGGGGGTGCGATCGCACTGGGCCACCCGTTAGGCGCAACCGGCGCAAAGCTTTTCACCACCATGCTCAACGAACTGGAGCGCACCGGCGGTCGTTACGGCCTGCAGACCATGTGCGAAGGCGGCGGCACCGCCAACGTCACGATCATCGAGCGGCTGTAATTCGTTCCGGCTCAGTCGATGTGCATCGGTGGGTCGGCGAAACCGAAACCGCCGGGATGTAGATCAGGCCCCATCGAGTCGCAGCTCTTTTCGGGTATGAGGAAGGAGCTGGCGCCTTGGTAGGACAGGTGAGTAGTTGCTACGCAACGCTGCCAGGTGCCGTCAGGCTGGACCGGCCCATCGCACTTGCTGAGCACAGGCCCGCCGTATATGCACCCGGCACCGGCCGGCGGCGCTGAGTCGATCAGCGCCCCGGCCATCAGCAGGGCAGCCAGGCCTCCCACGACGCAGCGCTTCATGGATGCCTCCTGTCACAACCCGCAACAACTGACGCTACCGCTTGGCTGACCCGTTCCCGCCGCCTTTGCGCACTGGCTTCACGCTCGCCGCGTAACCCCGGCAATGATGTCGTCGACCGTGCGGGCCGCAAGCAACTCCACCTGCCGGCGGGGCGCACGACGCAACGGCCCGCGCAGGGCGAGTTCGGCGAACCCGTGCACCGCGGACCAGCAAGGCCATTCGGCGCCATCGCGTCGTTCGGGGGCGAGTACCCCCGCGGCCACCATCGCGTCCAGCGCATCGACCAACGCCAGATACGGTGGAGCACCCCCAGTTTCATCGGGGTCGACCGCTCCGAAAAAGGCCACCGCGAACCACCCCGGCTCATCGAGCGCGAATTTGATGTAGCCCGTCCCGACCGCACGGAGTTGATCCGCCGCGCCGCGCCGGCGCGACGAACCCTGCATCCGCGCCACCATCCGATGTTGGATTGCGCTGGCAACCGCGCCGAGCAGGGCTTCACGATCGGCGAAGTGACGATACGCGGCGTTGGGTGAAACTCCCGATTGCCGAGTCGCTTCCCGGATGGTGAGGGCTTCTGGCCCGCCGGTCCGGGTGAGGGCCAGGCCGGCGTCGATCAATGCCGTGCGCAGGTCCCCGTGGTGGTAACCGGTCTTCAAGGTAGCCAACTCTTGACCCTCCTCGAAGCCGAAGTGTACGGTGTGAACATTAGCATGTTGACGGCGTAAACATCGACATCGGAGGGGATTGTTGTGACGACCTCAGGATTGCCGCCCGTGGTGGACGAGCAAGTCTGGCAGCGCGAATTGGAAGCCCTGCGTGTCCGGGAGAAGGCGGCCACCCGTGAGCTTGACGCCATCGCGGCGCAGCGACGACGGCTGCCGATCGTGGCGATGCCGGACTACGTCCTGGAAGGCGAGAACGGACCCGTGAGTCTGGCCGAGATTTTCGACGGCAAATCGCAGCTGATCGTGTACAGCCACATGTGGTCTTCCGATGAAGAGTGGCAGTGCTCGGGTTGCACCGGCTTCACCTCGCAGTTCACCCGGCTGGAGTTCCTGGACAGCTACGACGCCCGGTTCGTGATCGTTACCCAAGGACCCATCGACGAAGCACTCGCCTACAAGCGACGAGTGGGCAACAAGATGACCTGGTACTCCACCGCGAACAGCTCGTTCGGCACCGATGTCGGCGCCCCACCCAGCGGCGGATTCGCGGTGAATGTCTTTCTCCGCGATGGGAATCAGGTCTACCGGACCTGGCATACCAATGGCCGCGGAACCGAGCAGCTGAGCCACTCGTTCGCGTTGATCGATCTACTGCCGTACGGCCGGCAGGAGGAGTGGCAGGACTCTCCAGAGGGCTGGCCGCAGTCACCCACCTACAGCCGCTGGGCCGAATCGCAAGACATCGCCCGCGCGTACGGCGCTGGCATGGCAGAAACCAACCAACCCGGAGGAGCGAAATGACCATCACGACAACTGGCCTGACGACGATCAGCCTGGTGTGCGTGCCGACGGTCGAGCAGGACAAGGCGGTAGCGTTCTACGAGTCACTCGGATTCGAGAAGAGAACGGACCAGCCGTTCGGCGGCGGCTACCGCTGGATCGAGGTCTACCCACCCGAGGGCACCACCGGAATCGCCCTTGCGCCACCCCCGCCGGACTACGGGCCGCTGCCGACCAACACCGGTATCACGCTGACCACCAGCGACATCGACGCCACCCACGCGAAGATGAAGGAACTCGGTGTCGACGTCGATGCGCAGGTGTCACGAGCGGGCGAGCCGGTTCCACCCATGTTCTGGTTCCGCGACCCGACCGGGCACACCCTGCTTGTGGTGGAGTCCTGACGTTATTGCACGAAGGCAACCGCCGACTGCAGATGCTTGACGGCATCGGCCACGATCGCATCGATCAACTCGGCACAGGACGGCAGGTCCTCAACGATGCCGGCCACTTGGCCGGACGCCAGCACCCCGGCATCGGTGTTCCCCTCAACCAGGCCGGCTTTGAGCAACATCGGCGTGTTGGCGGCCATCACCACCTGCGACCAGGACAGGTCCTTGCCGTGCCGCATCGCGAGGCCGTCGCGAATCATCGAGGCCCAAGTCATCTGCGACATCTTCTTGAACTTCGCGGCGTTGCCGATGGCAGCGGTGAAACCCCTTGCTCGAGAGCCGCTTTCCAGCTTCTCGACGAGGCCGGTGCGCAGCACGCGGTGCGGCATGCCGTCGACGCGTGTGGTGACGACGGTGCCGTCGAGTGCGGACTGCAGATAGCGCTGCTTGACCGCGTCGGGCACGGTGGAATCCGAGGTGAGCAGGAAGCGGGTGCCCATCGCCACTCCGGCGGCGCCGTACGACAATGCCGCCGCGAGCCCGCGGCCATCGAAAAAGCCACCGGCGGCGATCACCGGAATGCTGACCGCATCGAGAACCGAGGGCAGCAGCAGCGTCGTGGCGATCGGCCCGGTGTGCCCGCCGCCTTCGCCGCCCTGGACGATCACCGCGTCGGCACCCCAGGAGGCCACTTTGCGGGCGTGCTTGGCCAGGCCTACCGACGGAATGACCACTGAGCCGGCGTCTTTCAGCTTGCTGATCAACTCCTGCTTGGGTGCCAATGCGAAGGATGCGACCTTGACGCCTTCGCGGATCATCAGGTCCACGCGGTCGCCGGCATCACCGGCGTCGGCACGAATGTTGACACCGAACGGCTTGTCGGTGGCCGTTTTGACCTTTCCGATCGCGACGGCGAGTTCGTCCAGTGTCATGGTGGCCGAGGCCAGAATGCCCAGTCCGCCCGCGTTGGAAGTCGCCGCGACAAGACGCGCGCCGGCCACCCAGCCCATCCCGGTTTGCACCACCGGGTGTTCGATACCGATCAGCTCGGTCAGGGGCGTGCGCAGTTTCATAGCCACCGCCGACGATAAACGGAGCAGTGCGATCGAAAAGAGGCAGGAGGAGGCGGAATAATCATCAACGTATCTCTCGGTCGCGCAATGCTTTAGGGTCGATGACCTCGCGGATCAGTCTCAACTCGTCGTCGGTCGGCAGCCTGGACTGGTCCGCGCCGTCCAGACCGTGTATTTCGAACGAGGTGTTCTCGCGGACCTCATCGGCCGAGACGCCTGGGTGCAGCGACAGCGCCCGCATCGTGCGCTCCGGTCCGCCGAAGTCGAACACGCCGAGGTTGGACACCACCCGGTACGTGTTGGCGAACCGGAAGGCCGGGTTGTCGGTGTCCACGTTGTCCCAGCCGACGCCGCAGACCACGTCGACGGTCTCGCAGAACACCCGCTTGGAGTGGTTGCCCACCCAGTAGCTCGTCGCATGGTTGACGGCGTTACCCGGTGCTCCGCGGACACCGAACATCTGTCGCTTCGGCTGCTGCAGCGGCCCGAATGCGGAGATGTTCTGATTGCCGTGGCGGTCAACCTGATTGGCGCCCATCACCACGTGCCGTCGTCCCCAGGTCAGCGTCTCGAACACCCGGCCGAACGGCATCCAGCCTTCGACGGGTCCGGTCTTGCCGAGTGCCGGGGTGTCGGCCAGCAGTTGCGCCTCGCCATCGGTCAGCAGGATGTCGGGGGAGAACGTCAGCCGGGCCAGTCGAGCGCCGACCGAGGCCATGTTCGTCATCGGGCTGACCATGATCTCGCCCGCGTCGCGGAACAAGTCGGCGCAGGCGACCGCGCACACTTCGGCGCGGGTACTCGCGGTGTCGGTCACGACGACGCCTCCTCTGCGAACTTACGCACGGCCGCCTGGTATTCGGCTTCGCCGCCGGACAGATAGGTCTGCACGAACGTCTGCCAGCCCTCGTCGGTTGCCGCGGCCTCGGCGTAGTGCCGTTGGAATTTCTCGTCGCGGCCATAATCCGGTGCCGCGGTGGTGAAGTGCGCGCCACCCGGCGCTTCCACGACTCCGTCAACCATCATCCGGTTCACCAGCAACGCCTGCGGCGGAACGGCTTTGACCAGTTCATCGGTCGAGACGACGCGGTCTACCGAAAGGTAGCGCCGCTCGGCGGCCATCAAGAACAGGTCGTCGAAGTAGGGGTCGATGCCGGTATAGGCGGCGTTACCCCGTTCGTCGCCGAGGTTGAGATGGACGAACGCGGCGTCCAGGTTCAGCGCAGGCATCGCAAGCAGCGTCTCGTGTCCGCCAGCCGGCGGCGGGTAGGGGCTGGTCACTGTTTGCAACTCGCCTTCCCAGAAGTCCAGGACCGAACTGCCCAGGCCGGCGCGAATCGGCAGGAACGGCAGCCGCTGCGCCGCAGCCTGCAATCCGCACCGCAGCATGCCCTCGTCCATTTCGCGTGCCTCAAGCGTTCCGCCGCTACGGGCCTTGGCAAACCACGGGTCGTAGAACGGCGGCGAGTCCAGCGAGACGAACCCGTAGTAAACGCGTTTGACCTTGCCGGCCGAGCAGAGCAGCCCCAAATCCGGTCCGCCGTAGGTTATTACGGTCAAGTCCTTGACGTCGGTGCGAAGCATGGCCCGGACGAACGCCATGGGCTTGCGCCGCGATCCCCAACCGCCGATACCGATCGTCATGCCGCTGCGCAGTTGCGCCACGGCGTCGTCGAGGGTGGTTCGTTTGTCGCTCACTCTTTTTTGCCCTTCGCGGTGCCGGCGAACGCGTCGCGGTGCTCGTCGGCCACCCCGGCCAGGTTGAGCTCGAAGGTAAAGCCTTGCTCCATGCGGTAACTGGAGTTGACCCGCTGTACGTCGATCAGGTTCAGGGCCTCCTTGGCCGCGCGGATGACGCGGGTGTCTTTGGCGGCGATGTCGCGCGCCACCCGTAGGGCGGCTTCGTCGAGTTCCTCGCGCGGCACCACCTCGTGGACCGAACCGAAGTGGTGCAGGGTGGCGGCGTCGACAGTGGCCGCGGTGAAGAACAGCCGCCGCATCATGTGCTGCGGCACCAATCGGGACAGGTGGGTCGCTGCGCCCAGCGCGCCGCGCTCCACCTCCGGCAGTCCGAACGTCGCGTCCTCGGAGGCCACGATGACGTCGGCGTTGCCCACCAGGCCGATGCCGCCTCCGACGCAGAATCCGTTGACCGCGGCGATCACCGGGACCGCGCACTCGTAGACCGCGCGGAAGGCGGCGAAGCAGCCGCGGTTGGCGTCGATGAGCGCGGTGAAGCCCTCGGTGCGCTGCATCTCCTTGATGTCGACCCCGGCGTTGAATCCGCGGCCCTCGGCGCGCAGGATCACCGCGTGAGTGGTCTGATCGTTGCCGGCGGCGGTCAGCACCTCGCCGAGTTCGAACCAGCCGCGTGATGGGATGGCATTGACAGGGGGAAAGTCGACGGTGACCGCGACGATCCCCGGTTCGACGGTGCGCGACGTAATAGTCATCGAGATCCTCGACCACTTCCTTGGGGGACGATTACCTAAGCAAGCACTTGCTTGGTACGCTAGCACAGTGACCCAAGCCGATGGAGGCCCCGCGTTCAGCTTCGGGCTCAGCGGCCGGGTTGTGCTGGTGACCGGCGGCGTTCGAGGGGTAGGTGCCGGGATCAGCGGCGTTTTCGCCCAGCAGGGTGCCACCGTTGTCACCTGTGCTCGGCGAGCGGTTGAAGGCCTGCCCTACGAATTCCACCCCTGCGACATCCGCGACGACGACGCGGTCAAGGCGATGGTCGACGCGATCGTCGACCGGCACGGCCGCCTCGACGTGGTCGTCAACAATGCCGGAGGTTCGCCGTTCGTTTTGACGGCGGAATCCAGCGCGAAGTTCAATCGCAAAATCATCGAGCTCAATCTGATTGGCGCACTGTCGGTTTCCCAGTACGCCAACGAGACGATGCAAAACCAGCCAGGTGGCGGGTCGATCGTGAACATCTGCAGCCTCAGCGGCCGGCGGCCGTCACCGGGCACCGGCGCCTACGGGGCGGCCAAGGCGGGTCTGGAAAGTCTCACCCAGACGCTGGCGGTGGAGTGGGGCCCGAAGGTGCGGGTGAACGCCTGCGTGGTCGGCATGGTCGAGACCGAGCAGGCGGAGCTGTTCTACGGCGACGCCGAATCGATCGCCGCGATTTCGAAGAACGTGCCACTCGGACGGCTCGCCACACCTACCGATGTCGGTTGGGCCGCAGCGTTTCTGGCCTCGGACGCGGCGGCCTACATCAGCGGCGCCTCACTAGAGGTGCACGGTGGCGGCGAACCCCCCCACTATCTGGCCACCACGAACGCAAACGCGATCAAGTAGAGGAGTCACGGGTATGGCAATAGTCGACGGCCGCGTCGTCATCGTCACCGGAGCGGGCGGCGGTATCGGGCGCGCGCACGCCTTGGCCTTCGCCGCGGAGGGCGCACGCGTCGTGGTCAACGACATCGGCGTGGGCTTGGACGGATCGCCCGCCGGTGGTGGCAGTGCGGCCCAGAGTGTCGTCGATGAGATCACCGCTGCCGGAGGCGAAGCCGTCGCCGACGGCTCCAACATCGCGGACTGGGATCAGGCCGCCGCTCTGGTCCAGACCGCCGTCGACAGTTTCGGTGGCCTGGACGTGCTGGTGAACAACGCCGGCATCGTGCGCGACCGGATGATGGCCAACACCAGCGAAGAGGAGTTCGACGCCGTCATCGCCGTACACCTCAAGGGTCACTTCGCGGCCATGCGACACGCGGCCTCCTACTGGCGCGGGCTGAGCAAAGAGGGCAAAACCGTTGACGCGCGGATCATTAACACCAGCTCCGGTGCGGGCCTGCAGGGCAGTGTCGGCCAGGGTAACTACAGCGCCGCCAAGGCGGGCATCGCGGCGATGACGCTGGTCGCCGCCGCCGAAATGGGCCGCTACGGCGTCACGGTCAACGCGATCGCGCCGTCCGCCCGGACCCGGATGACCGAGACAGTGTTCGCGGACATGATGGCCACCCAGGACGACGACTTCGACGCGATGGCTCCGGAGAACATCTCACCGTTGGTGGTGTGGTTGGGCAGCAACGAATCCCGTGACATCACCGGCAAGGTGTTCGAGGTCGAGGGCGGCAAGATCCGGGTCGCCGAGGGGTGGGCGCACGGACCGCAGATCGACAAGGGCGCCCGCTGGGATCCCGCCGAGTTGGGACCCGTGGTCGCCGACCTGTTGGCCAAGTCGCGGCCACCGGTTCCGGTTTACGGCGCCTGATCCCCAGGAGTCGGACCTCCGGGGTGGTCGGATTTTTGTGACGGAGGCGCCGAGCGCGTCCGCCGTTTGTCAATCCCCGGGGACCGCACGCAGTTTGTAGTAATTTTCCGCGTTATGCCCAGCTATTCGCGGTTAGCGGCAGCTCTGGCAGAAGAAGCGGAGCGCAGGCCGTGATCAACCCAGGCTGAAGCACAGCACAGCGACGAAGCGCCACCCGGTTTTCTCGAGGGATGCGCTCATTTCGGCGCTCTGCCCGACTTCGTGCAGGGGCCTACTCTGGCAACTTGTGCACTTCGACTGGGAGTCCTTGACCGACAGCGTGCATCGTTGTCGGTTGCCGTTTCTCGACGTCACCGTCGGTCTGGTCCAGGGCAGTTCCGGAGCGTTGCTGGTCGACACCGGTACCACGCTGACCGAAGCGCACGCTATCGATGACGACGTGCGCGTGATCGCCGGATGCGGCGTGACGCACGTGGTGTTGACCCACAAGCACTTCGATCACGTGTTGGGCTCCGGGGCATTCGCAGATGCTCAAATCTTCTGTGCGCCGGAAGTTTTGGACTACCTCAGCACCGATATGGCTCAGCTTCGCGACGATGCGCTGAGCTACGGAGCAGACGCCACCGAAATCGACCATGCGATCGCCGGACTGCGGGCGCCCCAGCGCGCCGTCAACGAAGCAATCGTCGATCTGGGGAACCGCGACGTGAGCATCGCACGGCCGGGGGGCGGCCACACCGACGCGGATCTCGTCGTCTCAGTGCCGGGTGCCGCCGGCGAGCGGACCGTGATCTTCGCCGGTGATCTCATCGAGGAATCCGGCGACCCGGCAATCGATGCCGATTCCGATGTGACGGCGTGGCCGGACACGCTCGACCGTCTTCTTGCGATTGGCGGACCCGACGCCATCTACGTGCCGGGGCACGGCCGCGTTGTGAATGCGGAATTCGTGCGCCGTCAACAAGATTGGCTCAGACGGTACCGCCCAGGGCCGTGACGATATCGTCGAACACCGCGACCGGGAACTGGCTCAGCGCCGCGTCGACTTGGCCGAGGCCGGTCTGAAGCGCGGCATCGATCGTCGCCGAATTACCGGTCAGCAGTGCCTCGTAGATGTCGTAGCCGGCGAATTGCGGGGCCTCGATCAGGTTGCGGAAGTCGACGAACAGCTCGGTGCCCAAGCTGGGATCGGCCGGGACCGGTGTCCCGTCATAGCTGGCCAACGTCCAGTCTCCGGGCTGGCCTTCGATGACGACCTGGCCGGTGTTGGGTAGGAAGCCGCCGATCTCTTCTACTTCCTGCAGGAGGACGGAGAAGTCGGGGTTGTTGACGTTCATCAGCGTCCAGACCGCGATCGCGCCTTCGCTGGAGAACGCGACGTCGGTCGGGGTGCCGGTCGCGCTCGCGGTGCCGTCATAGATCGACTGGACGGCGGCACCGAAGTCTTGGTCGAACGTCACCCCGTTCACGCTGGGGTCGCCGATATCCGGGACCAATACATCGCCCATCGTCCAGGAGAGTGGGCCCAGTAGGTACAGGATGCCCTCGAGGCCGGTCGTCGGGTCGCCCTCGAAGGAGCCGGCGGGAATCTCGTTAAGTCCTTCGAATGTCTTGAGTATGGGGTTGTCTCCGCTGGCCATCAGCTGCGTAATCAACGGCGCCGCCGTCTCCTGGGTCCGCAGCTCCTGCGAGTCGAAGACCCCGGCGATGTTGGTCCCGAACGCGTGCTGGATTGCGGTAGCGACGTCGCTCGCCTGACCTTCGCCGGTCGTGTCGAGCGCCGTTCCGGGTGGGGTCGTGTCGATGATGCCCGCGTTGTTGTCGATTGACTCCCCGTGCCGGACGAAGTCCAGCACGATCGACTCGTCGTCGGCCCAGGCCAGCGCCGGTCCGACCGACATCAGGGCTGTCGAGAGCAGCCCAACGGTGATAAAGCGGAGCCGATTTCGATTGCTCATCACTTCTCCGTCTGCCGTGGGCGTGGCAGCGAGCAATTTACCGCAGCCAGCCGCTTGGTTTAAGCCAAATCACAGGTTGACTTAAGCCGGTTCACATACCACCAGCGGGATGGTTCGGTCGGTGACTTCTCGGTAAGCCGGTGGGGCGCACCTAAATGCGGCCAACCTCCTGCAGCCCGTCGACCGTGTCGGCGAGCGTCTGCGCCGCGTCCCGTTGCGTGATGCCGAGGTCGCGCTCGGCAGGGGTGTCATCTGCGGGCGGCATCTGGGTGTAGTACTGCATCGCAGCGGAGTTGATCGGAGTCTCAAACGGCAGATGATCGCCGATGACGTCGAACAGGCGCCCCAGGGCGCGCAGTCCGACATCGGGGACCGGATACACCACCAGGTTGCGATCAGCGGCGGCACCGAGCAGGGATGCGAGGCGATCCACCGCAATGCGTCGGCCACCGGCCATGTATCGGCGTGGGCCCTGACCTGGCCGCAACAGTGCGACGTGCAAGGCGGCGAGGTCGCGGACGTCCACCACGATCCAGGCGGCGCTGCGCCCGGGCACACCGCGCATCTTGAGCGCTGCCTGCACGCCCTCCGCTGCCTCACCGAACTGATCACCCGCAGGTGGTCCCAGCACCATGCCGGGATAACTGATGTTCACTGGCGCGCCGGCGTCCTGAAGACCTCTTGCATACGCTTCGACGATGGCCTTGGACTTGCCGTACCCGTCGGACCCGCCGACCACGGGCAGGTCCGCGTGCAGCATCGCTAGACCGGGGCGAAACAGCGCCGAGAAACTCGAGACGTGAATGATCGGATCCATCTTCGCGGCGGCTGCCCCTCCGAGCACGTTGCGGGCGCCTTCGAGGTTGGTGCGCAGCATCTCCTCGCTGCGGGCGGGGTCGGTGGAAACCATTGCTGCGCAATGAATGACGGCGTCACAACCCCGTAGCGCCGCGGCAGTGCTGTCTGAGTCAGCGATGTCACCGACGACGTGGTCGCCTACATCGACGCCGATTCGCGCAGCGCTGCTATGCAGGCGATCGGGGTTTCGCACAAGAAATCTGACGTGGTGCCCACTGTCCTGGACGGCCTTCGCCGTCCACGCACCCACGAACCCAGTGCCCCCCGTGATCAGAACCTTCACCAGACCGCGGCCTGCGCCGTCACGTCACCGCGGATCGCAGATGACGATCGGAATGGTCCGGTCGGTCCAAGACTGGTAGTCGTCGTATGTCGGATACATCGTGACCAGTTGCGGCCAGTAGTGGGCGCGCTCCTCGTCGGTGGCGTCCCGTGCGGTCAAGTCGAGCACTTCTTTTTTGATCTGGACCGAAACCTTCGGGTCGGCTTTGAGGTTCAGGTACCACAGCGGGTTTTTCACGGCGCCGCCCTTCGACGCGGCGACGATCACCCGGTCGCCGTCCCGAAGGAAATACAACGGAGACACCCGGGCCTGCCCGGTCTTGCGCCCGGTCGTGGTCAACAGGGCGACCGGAATGTTCTGGAACGTGCTGCCCAGTCCCTCACCACCGCTGCGGCGGTACATGAAGGTGTTGAGGCGGGACATCCATTTCATGAAGACGTCGGCGAACGGCATGTCCATGTAGCGCGGACGTTGTTTTTCGGCCATGACAACGATCCTAGGTTCGCTGAATGAACGGGCGCATCTGGGCGTCGATGTGGCGGATCTTGCCGTCCACGATGAGAAACGTCTCGTCGACGTGTGTGCATACTCGCCGTCCTGCGAGCCTGGGTTTGGTGATCACGTCGAACCGCGCCCGCACCCGGTCGCCATCGACCTCGAACTTCGGCGGCGTGCAGGCTTCGATGATCCGGAACTGTGGGCCGCGATTCAGGCTGCGCCGCAGGTGGTTTCCGGAAAACCCGGTCTTGATGCCCATCTCGATCCGAACGCAGTCCGGCGCGAACGGCACCTTGTCACCGTGGTGACTGGCCAACGCGTCGATGTAGGACTGCGCCGCCGCGATGCGGTCCTCGTCCGTTATCACTGTCTAGATGCGCTCGATGATGGTGCCGGTCGACAGCGCTCCACCGGCGCACATGGTGATCAGCGCGGTGGTCTGGTCGGTGCGCTCCAACTCGTGCAGCGCCGTGGTGATGAGCCGGCTGCCGGTGCTGCCCACCGGGTGACCCAATGCGATCGCGCCGCCGTTCACATTGACCTTGTCCATGTCCGGGTTGTGCACCCGCGCCCAGGACAGCACGACGGACGCGAAGGCCTCGTTGATCTCGGTGATGTCGATGTCGCCCATCTTCATGCCGGCCTTCTCGAGCACCTTCGCCGTCGACTGCACCGGGCCGTCGAGGTGGTAGTACGGCTCGGCGCCGACAAGCGCCTGGCTCACGATGCGGGCCCGCGGTCGCAGCCCGAGGGCCTTGGCTTTGTCTTCGTCCATCCACAGCACGGCTGCGGCGCCGTCGGAGATCTGCGACGACGTGCCCGCGGTGTGGATCCCGCCCTCGAGTACCGGCTTGAGCTGGCTCAGGCCCTCCAACGTGGTGTCCCGCAAGCCTTGGTCCTTGGTGACAACGTGCCGGTCACTGATCGGTTGCTTGTTCTCGTCGAGCACCGGGGCCTCGATGCCACTGATCTCGCGGTCGAAGCGGCCTTCTGCCCAGGCCTGCTTGGCCTTGCGTTGCGAGTCGAACCCGAACTGGTCGATCTCCTCGCGGGTGATGCCACGGCGCTTGGCGATCCGCTCGGCGGCGGTGAACTGATCTGGCAGGTCGATGTCCCACGAGGCGGGCCGCAGGATGCCGCGGTCTGGACCGGCGTTCGCGCCGAGGCCGACCCGGCTCATCGCCTCGATGCCACACGCGATGCCGATGTCGATGGCCCCCGCGGCGATCAGGCCCGCGACAAGGCCGTTGGCCTGCTGGCCGCTACCGCACTGGCAGTCCACGGTCATGGCGCCCACGTGCTCGGGAAGCCCAGCGACAAGCCACCCGACGCGGGTGATGTTGTTGGACTGCTCGCCGTACTGCGTCACGCAGCCGCCGACGATCTGTTCGACGTCGCCTGCGTCAATACCAGCCTTCTCCACGAGCGCCTTCTGCGTGGCGCCCAACAGCTCGGTGGCGTGCAGTCCTGACAACCACCCGGCGCGCTTGCCGATAGGGCTGCGGGTGGCTTCAACAATTACCGGGTTACCCATGAGGTCAGGCTAGAACACGTTTCATTACCCTGACAAGCGACGATGCTCTGACACCTTTTGGTCTGCGGCGAGAGCATGTTTTACTGGCACTAGAACACGTTGTAGTTCAGGAGATACTTAATGGCACCCCCCAACATTCCCGCCGAGTTCGACTTCCTCGATCCCGACGTCAACCTGGCCGGACTTCCGGTCACGGAGCTCGCCGAGCTCCGCGAGTCCGAGCCGATCCACTGGGTCGACGTGCCCGGCGGCACCGGAGGCTTCGAGGACAACGGCTATTGGATCCTCACCAGGCACGCCGACGTGAAGGAAGTGTCGCGCCGCAGCGACATCTTCTCCAGTTGGCAGAACGGCGCCATCCCGACCTGGCCCAAGGAAATGACGCGCGAGAACGTCGAACTGCAGCGCAGCGTCATGCTCAACATGGACGCCCCGCACCACACCCGGCTGCGCAAGATCATCTCCCGGGGCTTCACCCCCCGCGCGGTCGGTCGGCTGGAGGAAGAGCTCGCACAGCGCGCGCAGAACATCGCCAAGAACGCGGCCACCGCGGGTATTGGCGACTTCGTCGAGCAGGTGTCGTGCGAATTGCCGCTGCAGGCCATCGCCGGCCTGTTGGGCGTGCCTCAGGACGACCGCGACAAGCTGTTCCGCTGGTCCAACGAGATGACCGGCGGCGAAGATCCCGAGTTCGCCGATGTCGATCCTGCGCAGTCGTCGATGGAACTGATCATGTACGCGATGGCGATGGCCGACGAGCGGGGCAAGAACCCGACCGACGACATCGTCACGACCTTGATCGAGGCCGACATCGACGGGGAGAAGTTGTCTGATGACGAGTTCGGCTTCTTCGTCATCATGCTGGCGGTGGCCGGCAACGAGACCACCCGCAACTCGATCACGCACGGAATGATCGCCTTCGCGAACAACCCGGATCAATGGGAGTTGTACAAGAAGGAACGCCCGTCGACCGCCGCCGACGAGATCGTTCGTTGGGCCACGCCGGTGTCGGCCTTCCAGCGGACCGCCAACGAGGACACCGAGCTGGGCGGCGTCCAGATCAAGAGGGGCCAGCGGCTGGTGATGTCCTACCGCTCGGCCAACTTCGACGAGGAGGTGTTCGAGGATCCGCACTCCTTCAACATCCTGCGCGACCCGAACCCGCACGTCGGCTTCGGCGGCACCGGCGCGCACTACTGCATCGGCGCGAACCTCGCTCGCATGACCATCAACCTGATCTTCAACGCCGTCGCCGACAACATGCCGGACCTCAAGCCGATCTCGGAACCCGAACGGCTGCGGTCGGGTTGGCTCAACGGCATCAAGCATTGGCAGGTCGACTACTCCGGCAAGAGCGTGGTCGTCGGCTGATGGATTTCACGCCGGATCCTGAGCAGCAAGCGGTCGCCGATGTCGTCACCTCGGTACTCGACCGGGACAACTCCTGGGAGGCGCTCGTCACCGGTGGTGTGACGGCTTTGCCGGTGCCCGAACGTACGGGGGGTGACGGTGTCGGCTTGCCCGAGATCACCACGGCGCTGACCGAGATCGGCCGCCACGGCCTGATCGGCCCGGCGCTGGCAACGCTCGGGTTCGGTGCGATTCCGTTACTGGACTTGGCATCTGACGACCAGCAGGACCGTTATCTCAGCGGCCTGGCCAAGGGCTCCGTGCTCACCGCGGCGCTGAACGAACCCGGCACGGCGCTGCCGGACCGGCCCGCGACGACCTTCGTGCACAGTCGGCTGTCGGGAACCAAAGTCGGTGTCGGCTATGCCGAAAACGCCGAGTGGATGCTGGTCACCGCCGACAGCGCCGTCGTCGTGGTATCGCCCAAGTCCGACGGCGTGCAGATCGCGAAAACCCCAACATCCAACGGGGCCGACGAATACGTCGTCACGTTCTCCGATGTCGCGGTGGCCGACCAGGATGTCCTCACCGGAGCGACGGCGCAGCGGGTGAATCAACTCGCCCTGGCCGCGATCGGTGCCTACACCGCCGGCCTGGTCGCCGGCGCGTTACGGTTGACCGCCGACTACGTGGCGAACCGCCAACAGTTCGGCAAGCCGCTGTCCACGTTTCAGACCGTCGCCGCTCAGCTGGCCGAGGTCTACATCGCTTCGCGGACCATCGATTTGGCGTCGACGTCGGTGATCTGGCGGCTGGCCGAGGGCCGCGACGCCGGTGCGGACCTGGACGTGCTCGGCTACTGGATTACCTCGCAAGCGCCGCGGGTGATGCAAATCTGCCACCACCTGCACGGCGGCATGGGGATGGACATCACCTACCCGATGCACAGGTACTACTCCACGATCAAGGACCTGACCCGACTGCTGGGCGGGCCATCGCATCGTCTCGACCTGGTGGGAGCGCAATGTTCATCGAACTGACCCCGGAGCAGCGTCAGCTGCAAGCCGAACTGCGCCAATACTTTTCCAACCTGATCTCATCCGACGAGATGAAAGCGATGGAGAAGGACCGGCACAACGACGCGTACCGCGCCGTGATCCGGCGGATGGGCCAGGATCGCAAGCTCGGCGTCGGATGGCCAAAAGAGTTCGGCGGCTTGGGCTTCGGTCCAATCGAGCAGTCGATCTTCGTCAACGAGGCGCATCGGGCCGACGTGCCGCTGCCCGCGGTGACATTGCAAACCGTCGGCCCGGTCCTTCAGCAGTTCGGCAGCGATCTGCAGAAAAAGAAGTTCCTACCGTCGATCCTGGCTGGTGAGTTGCACTTTGCGATCGGCTACACCGAGCCGGAGGCCGGCACCGATCTGGCGTCGCTGCGCACCACCGCCATCCGCCACGGCGACGAGTACATCGTCAACGGGCAGAAGATCTTCACCACCGGTGCTCACGACGCCGACTACATCTGGCTGGCTTGTCGCACCGACCCGGAAGCCGTGAAGCACAAAGGTATCTCGATCCTGATCGTCGACACCAAGGACCCCGGCTATTCCTGGACGCCGATCATTCTGTCTGACGGCGCCCACCACACCAACGCCACGTACTACAACGACGTCCGCGTGCCCGCCGACATGTTGGTCGGCGAGGAGAACGGTGGATGGCGACTGATCACCACCCAGCTCAACAACGAACGTGTGATGCTCGGTCCAGCGGGCCGCACGGCTGGTATCTACGACCGGCTGCACGACTGGGCTTCGAAGCCGGGTGGCGACGGGGTCACCCCGATCGACCACCAGGACGTCAAGCGGGCCCTTGGTGAGATCTATTCCATGTGGCGGGTCAACGAACTACTCAACTGGCAGGTGGCTGCCGCGGGCGAAGAAATCAACGTGGCCGATGCTGCGTCGACGAAAGTCTTTGGCACCGAGAGCATTCAGTACATCGGCCGACTTGCCGAAGAGATCGTCGGCAAGTATGGCAACCCGGCTGAGTCGGACACTGCCGAACTGCTGGACTGGCTCGACTCGCAGACCAAGCGCAATTTGGTGATTACCTTCGGCGGAGGCGTGAACGAAGTGATGCGCGAGATGATCGCGGCGTCCGGCCTCAAAGTGCCGAGGGTGCCCAGATGACAGATATCCACGAGGCCCTTGCGGAGATCAAAGCCACTGTCGTCGCCAAGCCGCGCGTCGGCCGCGACCCGGTGAACCAGCCGATGGTCAACAGCTGGGTCGAAGCTATCGGCGACACCAACCCCATCTACCGGGATGAGCGCGCGGCGCGTGCGGTCGGCCACCCCGGAATTGTCGCCCCACCGGCGATGATTCAGGTGTGGACGATGTTCGGTCTGGGTGGTGAACGCCCGAGCGACGATCCCATGGGCCCGATCATGAAGCTGATGGACGACAACGGCTACATCGGCGTGGTCGCAACGAACTGCGAGCAGACGTATCACCGGTACCTGCGACCGGGCGAGGAAGTCAGCATCTCCTCGGAGATGGGCGACGTGGTCGGACCCAAGCAAACCGGTCTGGGCGAGGGCTGGTTCATCAACCAGCACATCGTTTGGCGGGTCGGCGACGAAGACGTCGCCGAAATGAACTGGCGGATACTCAAATTCAAGCCCAGCGAATCGCAGAACGCAACCGGCGCGGTGCCCGAGGACCTCGACGCCAATTCCATGATGCGGCCCTCGGAATCCAAGGACACCAAGTTCTTCTGGGATGG
The DNA here is from genome assembly GCF_049281135.1 of Mycobacterium sp. GTDB lineage: Bacteria > Actinomycetota > Actinomycetes > Mycobacteriales > Mycobacteriaceae > Mycobacterium. The sequence continues at coordinate 24,995 of NZ_JBAPRN010000647.1, forward strand.
TGTCAAGGCCCACGAGTTGCGGATCCAGAAGCGGCCCGACGGCAGCCTGCAGCACCCCCCAGTGCCGGCCATCTGGCAGGACAAGAAAGCCCCGACTGACTACGTGGTGGCCGGCGGCACAGGCACGGTGTTCAGCTTCGTGGTGCATCACGCCCCGAAGGTGCCCGGCCGTACGCTGCCGTTCGTCATCGCGCTCGTGGAGTTGGACGAGGGCGTGCGGATGCTCGGCGAGCTACGCAACGTCGACCCCGCCACCGTGGAGGTTGGAATGCCGGTCAGGGCAACGTATATCGACTTCCCCGCGAATGACATCGGCCCGGCCTGGACGCTGTACGCGTGGGAGCCCGACGCATGAGCGCCCCGACAATCGAGGTCGGCACTAAGCTGCCGGAGCTGGCCTTGCACGGCGACCCTACGTTCATCATCTCGACGGCGATCGCCACCCGCGACTACCAGGACGTCCACCACGACCGGGACAAGGCACAGGCCAAGGGTTCCAAGGACATCTTCGTCAACATCCTCACCGACACCGGACTGGTCCAGCGCTACATCACCGACTGGGCCGGCCCTTCAGCGTTCATCAAGTCGATCGGTCTGCGGCTGGGTGTGCCGTGGTACGCCTACGACACGGTGACGTTCAAAGGCGAGGTCACCGCGGTCGACGACGGCTTGATCACGTTGAAAATCGTTGGTAGCAACAGCCTTGGCGATCACGTCATCGCGAACGCAACGTTGACCATCGGGGGTTCTGATGGCCGGTGAACTTTCCGGCAAGGCCGCGATCGTCGGCATCGGCGCCACCGAATTCTCGAAAAACTCCGGTCGCAGCGAACTTCGGCTCGCCGCCGAGGCCGTGCTGGACGCGCTCGACGACGCCGGGCTGACGCCGGGTGACGTCGACGGCATGGTCACCTTCACGATGGACTCCAACACCGAGGTCGCCATCGCGCGGACGATCGGCATCGGGGAGCTGAAGTTCTTCTCCAAGATCCACCACGGCGGTGGCGCGGCGTGCGCGACGGTCCAACAGGCAGCCATCGCGGTGGCGACCGGTGTCGCGGATTGCGTTGTGGCATACCGCGCTTTCAACGAACGGTCTGGTCAGCGGTTCGGCCAGGTACAGCTTCGGTTGGTGGAGAACGCCGATTCCACCGGCGTGGACAACTCGTTCTCGTACCCGCACGGGCTCTCGACACCTGCCGCGCAGGTAGCCATGATCGCCAAGCGCTACATGCATCTGTCGGGTGCGACCAGCCGGGACTTCGGCGCCATCTCGGTCGCCGATCGGAAGCACGCCGCCAACAACCCCAAGGCGTACTTCTACGAGAAGCCGATAACGATTGAGGAACACCAGAATTCACGGTGGATCGCCGAACCATTGCGGCTGCTGGACTGCTGCCAGGAGACGGACGGCGCGGTTGCGATCGTCGTCACTTCAGCAGAGCGGGCGAAGGATCTGAAGAATCGGCCGGCCATCATCGAGGGAGCGGCCCAAGGCTCGAGCCCGAACCAGTATTCGATGGTGAGCTACTACCGGCCGGAGCTCGACGGACTGCCGGAGATGGGCCTGGTGGGTAAGCAGCTGTGGTCGCAGTCCGGCCTCAAGCCAGCGGACATCCAGACGGCGATCCTCTACGACCACTTCACGCCGTTCACCCTGATTCAGTTGGAGGAGTTGGGATTCTGCGGCTGGGGAGAGGCCAAAGACTTCATCGCTGACGGTGCCATCGAGATCGGTGGTCGACTCCCGATCAACACCCACGGCGGGCAGCTCGGTGAGGCCTATATCCACGGCATGAACGGCATCGCCGAGGGCGTCCGCCAACTGCGTGGTACCTCGGTCAACCCGGTACCCGACGTCGAGCACGTGCTGGTGACCGCCGGCACCGGGGTGCCGACCTCCGGCCTGATCC
>NZ_JBAPRN010000648.1:0-7238 GCF_049281135.1 Mycobacterium sp.
AATTCATGTTTTCCTCCTACGTGCCTGAACTGCGCGTTACTGCCGGGTGGCCAGCGGGTGACGAGATTCGGGCGCCCTGTCCTAGATCGTTCTTTCGCCGCGCGATCGACACCTTCGTTCGCTAACGTGACCCCCGTGTTGCCCCGACAGGCCGACGTCCTGCGCGCAGTGCCAGTCCGCTCCCGCCAAGTGGTCCCGAAATTCCGGGCCGGCGGTGAGCAATGACCGTCCAGACTCCGTCGGAAACCTCATCGCCTCCAGCGGAGAAGCAGGACCGGCAGCGGCCCCGCATCGTGATCGGTGTGGTGATCGTGCTGGTCGTGATTGGCGCCTACGCTCTTTCGCTTTTCGGCGTTCACTTGCTGCAGAAGTCGGAGGGTCCGCTCCCGCCGCTGGACATCAGCCAGGCCGGGCCCGACGAGACGGTTGTGCAGATTCGGCTCGAGGAGTTGAAGTCCACGACGAATCGCCTCACCGTGAACGTGCTCATCTATCCGGGCGAGTCGCTGGAGGACAAACGCTTCGATGAGTTGAACACCGATATCGCCGTGCGGCTGTATCCACCCAACGACCTGGGTGATCTGAAATACCCGGCAGGCAAGGCGCCGGCCCAGGTCAGCACCACGATCCAGGCGCACGGTGATCCCGGCGCCTGGCCATTTGACTCCTATCGGACCGAGCCGATCTCGGCGGATGTCTTCGTCGGCAATGGCGCCGAACGCAAGCGTCTCCCGGCTCTCGTGCAGGTGACCGGAGCGATGGACGGCTGGGACGCAAGCGTCACCCGCAGCAGCGACACCAGTGAAACCGGTGGCCACAACACCAGCAACGTGGTCGTCACGCTGCACCGGGCCAAGGGGCCGCTGATCTTCGACCTGGGCATCATCCTGGTCTTGGTCAGCCTGCCGACCCTGGCGCTGGTGGTGGCCATTCCGATGGCGATGGGCAGACGAAAGTTCGTGCCGCCGTTCGCCACCTGGTACGCGGCGAACTTGTTCGCGATCGTTCCGCTGCGAAATATTCTTCCCGGCGCGCCGCCGCCGGGTTCGATGATCGACCAGGCGCTGGTGCAGTGGGTGCTGCTCGCGCTGGCGACCGCGATGGCGTTGTACATCTACTCCTATATCCGGCAAGGAGATTGACCGCGCATCGCGAACGGGCCCGAGCCGGGATATGTGCCGTCGAAAAAGCTCCTCAAACCTCAAGTGCTACTGCCGTACTCACCATTTGCTGAAACTTTTTGGGCGGGCGCCAGCGCCAATTATCAGGAGTTCACCTTCCTCCAAAGGCAGTAGCCCTTCATCGTTATCGAGAAGAGATCAGGTAACACCCGAAACGAGAGCTCTTGCCCTGGCGCCCCGGCCTCGACTTGGGGCGAACTTACAACTCCGGCACCGACCACGGCTATCTGCTCCTCGATGCACTGGCTGTCGGGGTCCTGTGGCAGAGCGATCCAATCGCCTGACCGTAGGTTGTAGTTGCGAGTTCCCTCGCCGCGCAGTGTCAGTTGGGGTCCATAGGTCAACCATCGATCACTGCTGGGGTAATCGGAGGTGACGACTCCCCATTGGTAGTCCTCGTTTGCTTGCTGCTGGCACACCAGGTTTATTTTCTGATCCGGAAGCCGAGTCATCGCGTTGGCGAGATTGGACGAACAGGGTGTGTCTGGTTGCGGTACAACGGGATTCGCATTCGCCGCTGTCGGCGTGGAAAGCACTGCGAGGGCTTCTGCCAGCGCCGTCAGGAATACCGTCGCGGTCTGTCTAATGATCGGCTCGGCCTTCGAAGAGCGGCTAGGGCAGCGTGGTGTGCATCAACATTACGCTGTACGCCGACCACAGCGAGAGGTTGAAGTAGAGGTCGTGGCCGGTCGACCAGGGGTGGATGAACGGGGCGTAAATGCCGCCAGGAAGTTGTGTTGACGTCACAAGGGTCTGCGTTGCGCTCCACGGTCCTTGTGGATTATCCGCTGTCCGCATCACGACGTTGTTCGAGCCGTCGGTGTAGAGCACGACATACTTGTTGAGGTAATCGTTGTATTGCACTGACATCTCGCTCACCGGAGCCGAAATGACCGGCGTGGCGGCCCAGGGACTGTTTGCGACCCACGATCCTGCTCCGGAGAAATTCCACCAGGGTTGGCTCCAGTATTCGTACTGACTGAGGTCCAGCACAGCATTCTCGGGGACTCGCGACACGTATGCGGAGCCCGAGCGTCCGGACGGGGTGCCGTATGAGTACAGGTAACCGTCGCGTCGGACGAACGCCCCCTGCTGAAAATTCTGGTTGCCCCAGTTGAACCAGACGCTGGGTACGCTGAAAAAGAAGCTCGGACGGACGGTTCCACGACTGGCGGTCCAATTTTCGCCGTTGTCGGTGGACACCGCGATTGCCGAGAAGTTCGTGGTCCATTGGCCCGGATTGCCCCACTGCTTGACCGACATGAAATTGACGTACTGCGTTGTCCCCACCGAGATTCCAGCGGTTGGGATGATGGTCACTTCGGTTGGGGCGAGATTGAGGCTGGCGATGATCTGTCTTGAGAAGTTCGATCCCGGTGGAGTCGCGGACAGGACCGGCGAGCCGGCGTAGACGTTGCCGAACGCGGGATCTGGCACCGACACTCCGTCGGACAGATTGCGGTCCGCGCTGCGAAACAACGTGTTGCTCCGCCATTGCTGGCCGGCGACGCTGCAATCGCCGAACGTGTCGCCGAATGCCATGAGCACTTGGTCATTCGCACCGGTTTGGCCGTTGTCCCACACAATGCCGAGATCGGCGCCCGAGATGGCGAAGCGCGTATATGTGTTGTTCGGGCTGTTGGGCCCGTCAATCCAGCTGACCATCGTTGTCGTCGGGGCCGCGACCGCCGCGGCAGGGGCCCCGGTCGCGGGGCCCGTGAGGTTCGGCACCTGTTGGCCTGCCGGACCGGGAAGCGCTGGCACAGGCAAGGGCAGCACCGCGCCTTCCTGTTGCATCGGCGCGAAGTTCAAAGCACCCGTTGCTGTCGGGTCTAAGGCCGCGGCCGGGAGCGGACCCAGTCCGAACGGCATTGCCTGGTTCTGCGCGCCGCGGGGCATGCGCCCTCTCGGCACGTGTTCTACCGGCGGCGTCGCCGCCCCCGGCAGCGCCGGACCGCTGTTCGCTGGCGCCGCGGAAGCCGTTTGAGAGCACGGCGCGGCTGCCGCAGGAGGGGCAACGACTACCGGAGCGATGAGTCCAATGGCGGCCGCCGACGCCACAGATACCGGTGCGAGTCGGGCAAATACCCACACGTCAAACCTCCGATGGGTGCCTGGACTTCCCCGTTGGTCGTCAACAGCGGACGCGCACGGATTCGAACCTGTGACGATAGTGACTACAGTGGGAATTGGGGTCAGTGATACGTCGGATCGGTATCCCGTTGTGACCGTGTCGCAACCACCACCAAGACGTCGGACTCCCTCCGAGCTCGATGCACGTCATCACGGAAGTGGTGAGCAATTTTCGCCGCTTCCGACCGCCGGTAATGGCCGTCGACCAGGAATTTGGCTCTGAGCAGGTCTTCACCTAGACTCTAGGGGTTGCCGTGGGCAGACCTCGGCTGGCATCTCGAAGCTTTACCGTCAGCCCCGCGTGCCTTTCGGTGACGAAGACCATGCACGACTGGTCTGGTGGACCGTGCAATCCAGCGTCCTCCAGCCCGTTCACGCGTGGGCGTGCATACGTGAACCAGGTCAGGAGATCGAGTGATTCAGCAGGAATCGCGGCTGAAGGTCGCCGACAACACGGGCGCCAAGGAGATCTTGTGCATCCGCGTGCTCGGCGGCTCGTCGCGGCGGTATGCCGGCATCGGCGATGTGATCGTTGCGACGGTCAAAGACGCCATCCCCGGCGGCAACGTCAAGCGCGGTGACGTGGTCAAGGCCGTCGTGGTGCGCACCGTCAAGGAGCGCCGCCGCCCGGACGGCAGCTACATCAAATTCGACGAGAACGCGGCCGTGATCATCAAGCCCGACAACGACCCGCGTGGAACCCGCATCTTCGGGCCGGTCGGCCGCGAGCTGCGGGAAAAACGCTTCATGAAGATCGTCTCGCTTGCCCCGGAGGTGTTGTAGATGAAGGTGCACAAGGGTGACACCGTCCTGGTCATCGCCGGCAAGGACAAAGGCGCCAAAGGCAAAGTGATCCAGGCTTTTCCGACGCGCAACAAGGTGCTCGTCGAGGGCGTCAACCGGATCAAGAAGCACACCGCGATCTCGACCAACCAGCGCGGCGCGCAGTCGGGCGGGATCGTCACGCAGGAAGCCGCGATCCACGTCTCCAACGTGATGGTGGTCGACTCCGACGGCAAGCCCGCTCGGATCGGCTACCGGGTCGACGAGGAGACCGGCAAGCGGGTTCGCATCTCCAAGCGCAATGGCAAGGACATCTGAGGGCATGACAACGACTGAGAAGGTTCAGCCCAGGCTGAAGACGCGCTACCGCGAAGAGATCCGTGAGGCGCTGAGCAAGGAGTTCGCCTACGCCAACGTCATGCAGATCCCGGGTGTGGTGAAGGTTGTGGTGAACATGGGTGTCGGCGACGCCGCTCGCGACGCCAAGCTGATCAACGGCGCGGTCAGCGACCTGGCGCTGATCACCGGACAGCGGCCGGAGATCCGCAAGGCCCGCAAGTCGATCGCACAGTTCAAGCTGCGCGAAGGCATGCCGATCGGAGCGCGGGTGACCCTGCGCGGCGACCGGATGTGGGAGTTTCTCGACCGGCTGGTTTCGATCGCGTTGCCGCGTATCCGGGACTTCCGCGGTCTGTCGCCCAAGCAGTTCGACGGTTCGGGCAACTACACCTTCGGGCTGAGCGAGCAGTCGGTGTTCCACGAGATCGACGTGGACAACATCGACCGGCCCCGCGGCATGGACATCACCGTCGTCACCTCGGCGACGAACGACGACGAAGGACGAGCGCTGCTGCGCGGCCTCGGCTTTCCGTTCAAGGAGAACTGACCAGATGGCGAAGAAAGCACTGATCAACAAGAGTCAGCGCAAGCCGAAGTTCGCGGTGCGCGCCTACACCCGCTGCAACAAGTGCGGCCGCCCGCACGCGGTTTTCCGCAAGTTCGGGCTGTGCAGGATCTGCCTGCGCGAGATGGCACACGCGGGTGAACTGCCCGGCGTGCAGAAGAGCAGCTGGTAACGCCGGCTAACCACCAGACCGTTTTGCAACCACACGACCAACTCAGAGAACAGGTGCGCAGCAGGCCCGGACCGGGAACCACTGCGAGGAAGGCGACACCGCTGTCATGACGATGACGGATCCGATCGCAGACTTTTTGACACGTCTGCGCAACGCCAATTCGGCGTACCACGACGAGGTGACGCTGCCGCATTCGAAGATCAAGGCCAACATCGCCGAGATCCTCAAGCGGGAGGGTTACATCACCGACTACCGCACCGACGATGCGCGGGTCGGTAAGGCGCTGACCGTTCAGCTCAAGTACGGGCCGAGCCGGGAACGCAGCATCGCCGGCCTGCGCCGGGTGTCCAAGCCCGGATTGCGGGTGTACGCCAAGTCGACCGGCCTGCCGCGAGTGCTCGGCGGTTTGGGCGTGGCGATCATCTCGACCTCCTCGGGCCTGCTCACTGACCGTCAGGCCGCCAGACAGGGCGTGGGCGGCGAAGTCCTCGCGTACGTGTGGTGAGAGGGGACTGACATGTCGCGTATTGGTAAGCAGCCGATTGTGATTCCATCCGGGGTCGAGGTTTCCATCGATGGCCAGCAGGTCTCGGTGAAGGGACCCAAGGGCACCCTGGATTTGCAGGTCGCCGAGCCGATCGTCGTGGCGCGCAACGAGGATGGCGCCATCGTGGTCACCCGTCCGAACGACGAGCGGCAGAATCGTTCGCTGCACGGGCTGTCGCGCACCTTGGTGTCCAACCTGGTCACCGGGGTGACGCAGGGCTACACCATCAAGATGGAGATCTTCGGGGTCGGCTATCGCGTGCAGGCCAAGGGCAGCAACCTCGAGTTCGCCCTGGGTTACAGCCACCCGGTGCTGATCACCGCGCCCGAGGGCGTGACGTTCGCGGTCGAGACACCCACCAAGTTCTCGATCACGGGTATCGACAAGCAGAAGGTCGGCCAGATCGCGGCCAACATCCGCCGTCTCCGCAAGAGCGACCCTTACAAAGGCAAGGGTATTCGCTACGAAGGCGAGCAGATCCGCCGCAAGGTCGGAAAGACAGGTAAGTAGTCATGGCGCAATCACAAGCTGGTAGCACCGCGAAAAAGCCCGCAGGGCAGAGCGTTTCCGCCGTTCGGCGCAAGCAGCGGCTGCGTCGCCACGCGCGGCTGCGGAAGAAGATCGCGGGCACCGCGGAGCGTCCGCGTCTGGTGGTGCACCGCTCGTCGCGGCACATCCACGTGCAGTTGGTCAACGACCTCACCGGCACCACCGTGGCCGCCGCCTCGTCGATCGAGGCGGATGTGCGCGGCGTGGACGGCGACAAGAAGGCCCACAGCGTGCGGGTCGGTCAACTGATCGCCGAGCGGGCCAAAGCAGCCGGAGTCGACGCAGTGGTGTTCGACCGTGGCGGCTACACCTACGGCGGGCGGATCGCGGCGCTGGCCGACGCTGCCCGCGAAGGTGGGCTGAAATTCTGATGGCAAGCAACAATCTTGGGGAATCAAACCTGAGCGGAAGGACCGCATAATGGCGGAGCAACCGGCTGGAACGGCCGGCCAGACATCCGGACCCGCGGAAGGACGCGACTCTCGTTCCGATGGCCGCGACTCACGCGACAACCGGGGCCGCCGCGATGGTGGTGGCCGTGGCGGTCGCGACCGCGACGGGGACAAGAGCAACTACCTGGAGCGGGTCGTCACGATCAACCGAGTCTCCAAGGTGGTCAAGGGTGGTCGGCGATTCAGCTTCACCGCGCTGGTCATCGTCGGCGACGGCAACGGGATGGTCGGTGTCGGCTACGGCAAGGCGAAGGAAGTTCCGGCTGCGATCGCCAAGGGCGTCGAGGAAGCCCGTAAGGGTTTCTTCCGCGTTCCGATGATCGGTGGGACCATCGTCCACCCGGTGCAGGGTGAAGCCGCCGCAGGCGTTGTGCTGCTGCGTCCGGCCAGCCCCGGTACCGGTGTGATCGCCGGTGGTGCGGTCCGCGCGGTGCTGGAATGTGCCGGCGTGCGCGACATTCTGTCCAAATCGCTGGGCAGCGACAACGCGATCAACGTCGTGCATGCGACGGTTGCC
>NZ_JBAPRN010000649.1:0-6648 GCF_049281135.1 Mycobacterium sp.
CCCGATGAACCGCACCACACCGGCGGCGGCGCCGACCACCTCACGGCCCCAGCGGCCATCCTGGATGCTCACGTCTGCGCCGTCCTTGCGCAGCGACTCGGCCAGTTCGCCGGCCACTTCTCGCCACAGACCGGCGGTCTTGGGAGCGGCGTATGCGGCGATGGTGAAGCGACCGTTGGCCGTCACCACCCACACCGCGCTCGGGACGCCGGTCTCGGTGAGTTCGACCTGTAGCTGTGCCCCCGGGGGCAGTGGCAGCAGCACCGCGCCGAGATCGAGGCGGGCCTCCGTGGCCACCGTGGCGTCGTCGAAATCCTCGATGTCGAACGGACCGTCGAGGTCGTCGGCAACCGGCGTATCGACCGAAGCATCCGGCTTCCGGTGTGTGCCCACGGGTTCCGGCTCGTCGACTGGCTGCTCTTTGGGTTTACGTCTGCCGAATGCCATCAGCCGCGCCGCTCCTCGTCATCGATTCGTGCCCCTCGCCGCTGCGCGGCTCGATGCGCCCCCACTGCATCGTCGCCGGCGCGGCTATAACGCCGCTCCTCCGCATCGCTTCGCTTTGCATCGTCGCCGGCTGTCACAAACTCGCATGTCCGCCGGAGGAGCCGTGGCCGCCGTCGCCGCGCGTGGTATCGCCCAGTCCGGCCTCGTCGAACGAGGACACCTCGACCAGATCGACCAACTCGACGCGCTGCACCAGCAGCTGGGCGATCCGGTCGCCGCGATGGACGACGATCGGCGCCGCAGGGTCGAGATTGATCAGCGAAAGCTTGATCTCACCACGGTAACCCGCATCGATGGTGCCGGGGCTGTTGACGATCGAAAGTCCCACCCGCGCAGCTAATCCGGATCGCGGATGCACCAGCCCCACCATCCCGACCGGGATGGCGACCGCGATCCCGGTTCCCACCAGCGCGCGGTGGCCGGGCGCCAGCTCGACGTCTTCTGCGCTGTAGAGGTCCACGCCCGCATCACCGTGGTGGGCCCGGGCGGGCAGCGGAAGCCCGGGGTCGAGACGAACAACCGCCAGACTGGTCGACACGGGGCCACAGATTACCCTTGACCGGGTGTCAGGGCCGCCAGTCACTCCGCAAAGCGTGCGGTATCGCGAGCGGTTGTGGGTGCCGTGGTGGTGGTGGCCACTGGGTTTCGGCTTGGCGGGGTTGATCGCCGTCGAGGTCAACATGGGCGTGCCGAGCCTGCCGGACTGGCTCCCGTTCGCGGTGTTGTTCGTGGTGGCAGCCGGGGCGTTGTTGTGGCTGGGCCGCGTGGAGGTCCGGGTTACCGCCGATGGCGGCGGAGTCGAATTATGGGCCGGCGAGGCCCATCTGCCGGTCACCGTGATCGCCCGGTCGGCCGACATTCCCCGCTCGGCGAAGTCCGCGGCGCTCGGGCGCCAGCTCGATCCGGCCGCCTATGTGCTGCACCGGGGCTGGGTCGGCCCGATGGTTCTGGTGGTTTTGGACGACGCCGACGATCCGACGCCGTATTGGCTGGTGAGCTCCCGCCACCCCGAGCGGGTGTTGTCGGCGTTGCGCAGCTAGTCGGCAACTTCGGCGACCATCGAAATCAGGCCGCGCAGTCCGTACAGATCATCACGCCGCCCTTTTCACTGGCCAGGCGACTGCGGTGTTGCACCAGAAAGCAGCTCGAGCAGGTGAACTCGTCGGCCTGCTTGGGAATCACCCGGACCGACAACTCTTCGCCGGACAAGTCGGCGCCAGGCAGCTCGAAGGACTCGGCGGACTCTGACTCGTCGACGTCAACGACCGCCGACGCCGCTTCGTTTCGCCGTGCCTTGAGCTCCTCCAAAGAGTCCTCTGAAACGTCATCGGTTTCGGTACGCCGTGGGGCGTCATAATCAGTGGCCATCATCTGTCCCCTCGTAACCCTGCAAGCAAAGCTTTGTACCAGCGTCGAACGCATCCGCAAAACGATTCGTGCCCGTATCGCAGAGTCTTCAAGTGTGATTTACGTCACATCCCGTATTTAGCCGCGCTACCTCGCGCTAAACACCGGGCCTTAGAGTGCGTACGTGGTCGCGCAAATCACTGAAGGTACAGCGTTCGACAAGCATGGTCGCCCCTTTCGCCGTCGCAATGCCCGGCCCGCCATCGCCTTGCTCATCGTGCTACTGGTGGCCAGCGCGGTGGTGTGGACGATCGCGCTGACCCGTCCGGCGGAGGTCCACGAGGCCACGGTGTGCACTGCGCCCCCAGAGCAAGCGGATCCCGCACAGCCGCACCTGGGCACCCTGGTGTCGCGCAGCACGATGGTCAACGTCGCGCCGGCCAAACTGGCCGACGCCAAAGTACGCGTACTCAACGCCAGCGGGCGCGGCGGCCAGGCCGCCGACGTCGCGGGCGCGTTGCGGGACCTGGGATTCCCGCAGCCCGCCGCGGCCAACGACCCGGTCTACAGCAAAACGCGGCTGAACTGCCAGGGGCAGATCCGCTTCGGCGAGGCCGGGCAGGCCAGCGCCGCAGCGGTGTGGCTGGTAGCGCCGTGCACCGAGCTGTACCGCGATGACCGCACCGACGATTCCGTCGACCTGGCGATCGGCACGGAGTTCGGCGCGCTGGCGCACAGCGATGACATCTCCGTGGTCCTCGCCGGTCTACGCCCGGGCGCCACCGAGCCGGCCGATCCCGCGCTGCTGGCCAAGATTCACGCCGGCAACTGCTGACCGCAGCCCGGTCAGCCCGGAATCGGGGCCAGGCCGTCGAATTGCGCCAACGCAGCCAGCAACTGATCGGCGATGCCGGGCGCCGCAGCGACCACCAGGGCCGCGTTGCTCTCCGGGTCCCCCGGCTGCGGCAACACCACCCGCGCGCCGGCCTCTGCGGCGATGAGCGCCCCCGCTGCGCTGTCCCACACGTGTAGACCGTGCTCGTAGTAGGCGTCGAGCCGGCCGGCCGCAACCATGCACAAATCCAGTGCCGCAGAGCCGATCCGGCGTACATCGCGGACCACCGGCAGGATCTTCGACACCAGTTCCGCCTGGACCGTGCGGCGTCGTGTGGAGTAGGCGAACCCGGTGCCCACCAGCGCCAGCGACAGGTCGTCGACCGCGCTGCACCGCAGCGGGCGGGTGCCCTCGGCGTCGGTGACGTGTGCGCCCAGCCCGGTGGCCGCCGAATACAGCCGCCCGCCGACCACATCGGCGACCGCGCCGGCCACTGAGACGCCTTCGACCTGCGCGGCCACCGACACCGAATACGACGGGATTCCGTAAACGAAGTTCACCGTGCCGTCGATGGGGTCGAGCACCCAGGTCACCGATCCGGCGGCGGCAGTCGCCGGATCGGTGGGGCCGCCGATTTCCTCGCCGAGAATGGCATCACCGGATCGCAGCTGCGCCAACCGATCACGCAGCAGCCGTTCGGTTTCGGTGTCCACCACGGTAACCGGATCGGTTGGGGTCGTTTTGGACTGCACCGCGGCATCGCCGTCCGTGCCCGCGTCCGCGCCGAAGACCTCGCCGCGGCGTCGCCGGACGAACGCGGCCGCTTCGCCGGCCAGTGTCTCGGCCACCGTCCGCAGCCGCCCCGGTTGGTTCTCAGGTGTGCTCACCGACCCATCGCATCACAGGTATTGCCGGGTTCAGCAACGTCCGGGTAACAGACCAACCAACCGCCCAGCTACGCACTAGGGTTTGGTCGACGCCTACCCCTCGCCGAGGAGATTCGATGACCAGTGCCGACTCGACCAACGCCTCGCCTGCCGCCGGAGGCACCGAGACGCCGCCGCGCCGCGGCTTCGGCGTCGACGTCGGCGGCAGCGGCATCAAGGGCGGCATCGTCGACCTGGACACCGGCGAACTCGTCGGCGACCGCTACAAGCTGCTGACACCGCATCCGGCCACTCCGTCGGCCGTGGCCAAGACGATCGCCGCAGTCGTCAACGAATTCGGATGGACCGGCCCGCTCGGCGTGACGTACCCCGGCGTCGTCACCAACGGCATCGTCCGGACCGCCGCCAATGTGGACAAGAAGTGGATCGGCACCGACGCCAGCGAGATCATCAGCGCCGGCCTGAACGGTCAGGAGGTCGTGGTGCTCAACGACGCCGACGCCGCCGGACTCGCCGAGGCGCGCTACGGCGCGGGCAAAGACACGCACGGCGTGGTGGTGCTGCTCACATTCGGGACCGGAATCGGGTCGGCAGTCATTCACAACGGGATATTGCTGCCCAATACGGAGTTCGGCCATCTCGAGGTCGGCGGCAAAGAAGCCGAACACCGCGCAGCGTCCTCGGTTCGGGACAAGCGTGGCTGGAGCTACGAAAAGTGGGCCAAACAGGTGACGAAAGTGCTGGTCGCCATCGAAAACGCGATGTGCCCGGAGTTGTTCATCGCCGGCGGAGGGATCAGCCGAAAAGCCGACAAATGGGTGCCGCTGCTGAAAAACCGCACTCCGGTGGTGGCCGCGGCCTTGCAGAACACCGCCGGAATCGTCGGCGCGGCGATGGCGGCGACGCGCGACGTGACGCACTGATTTCGTGCTCTGGCGGGGGTATTGCCCTGCTGTCGTTACAATGGTCACCGGCAGCCGCCCGACCGATAGCGGCGAATATCCACCCTGATAATCGACGCCGACATCTGACATAGCTGACGTTTTCCGGTTCACCATGCCTAGAGCACCGGAAGTTGAGTTCTACCGAAGGGGTTTACGTGGCAGCGACCAAAGCACGACCGGCAACAGAGGAGCCGGTGAAGCGCACCGCCGCCAAATCTCCCGCGAGTTCCCCGGCGAAGCGTTCGCCGGCCAAAGCCGCCAATGGCGCCGCCACCAAGACCGCCGCTAAAGCGCCGGCGAAGGCTGCCAAAGCAGCGACGGTCACCAAGACCCGCGCTGCCACCAAGACCGCAGCAGCCAAGTCTGCGCCGGCCCGTGGTCGCCCCAAGAAAGCGACCTCCAAAGGCGCCGACGACGCCGAGGTCACGACTACCGACGTTGAAACCGACGAGCAGGATCTCGAGGTCGACGCCGAACTCGACGGCGGACCCGGCGACGACATCGAAATCGACCCGGAAGACCTGAACCTCGAAGACCTCGAGGTCGACGCGACCGACGACGATCCCGAGACGCCCGAGACCGACGGAGCGGCCGTCAAGAAGCCGGCCAAAGCCGCCGGCGACGAAGCCGTCGATGACGAAGACATCGTCGAGCCGAGCGAAAAGGACAAGGCCTCAGGCGATTTCGTCTGGGACGAGGACGAGTCAGAGGCGCTGCGACAGGCCCGTAAAGACGCCGAGCTGACGGCTTCGGCGGACTCGGTTCGCGCATACCTCAAGCAGATCGGCAAGGTGGCGCTGCTCAACGCCGAAGAGGAAGTCGAGCTGGCCAAGCGGATCGAGGCCGGCCTCTATGCAACCCAGCTGATGACCGACCTGACCGAAAAGGGTGAGAAGCTGCCCGCGGCTCAGCGTCGCGACATGGTGTGGATCTGCCGCGACGGCGACCGCGCGAAAAACCATCTGCTGGAAGCGAATCTGCGACTCGTGGTGTCGCTGGCCAAGCGCTACACCGGCCGTGGCATGGCGTTCCTCGACCTGATCCAAGAGGGAAACCTGGGTCTTATCCGTGCGGTCGAAAAGTTCGACTACACAAAGGGTTACAAGTTCTCCACCTATGCCACTTGGTGGATCCGCCAGGCGATCACCCGCGCGATGGCCGACCAGGCCCGCACCATCCGCATCCCGGTCCACATGGTCGAGGTGATCAACAAGCTGGGCCGCATTCAGCGTGAGCTGCTGCAGGACCTGGGCCGCGAGCCCACGCCCGAAGAGCTGGCCAAGGAAATGGACATCACCCCGGAGAAGGTGCTGGAGATCCAGCAGTACGCCCGGGAGCCGATCTCGCTGGACCAGACCATCGGTGACGAGGGCGACAGCCAACTCGGTGACTTCATCGAGGACAGCGAAGCCGTGGTGGCCGTCGACGCGGTGTCGTTCACGCTGCTACAGGATCAGCTGCAGTCGGTGCTGGAGACACTGTCCGAGCGTGAAGCCGGCGTGGTACGGCTGCGCTTCGGCCTGACCGATGGACAGCCCCGCACCCTCGACGAGATCGGCCAGGTGTACGGCGTCACCCGTGAGCGCATCCGCCAGATCGAGTCGAAGACGATGTCGAAGCTGCGCCACCCCAGCCGTTCCCAGGTGCTGCGCGATTACCTGGACTAGCCGACACCCCGCGACCGGCAACCGGGCCCTTTACTCCCCGATCAGATCGGCCCTCTCGCGAGTCCAGTACGTGTAGGTCTTGCCGTCCCGGCCCGTGATCGTGACGGTGTTCTCGTCACGTATCCCTCGTCCGTGTCGTCCCGAGAATTCATCCACATCTGAATTCGGGCGTCGGTGGTCCGTCGCGTTGTCCTCTGCTAACTGCGCCGCGAACAGCGCGCTGGAGCGGTTGTTGAACAACCGGACAGGGTTGAGAGTGGTCACGCCCACCCGGATCGTCAGGGACCAGCATGTCGACCGGTAACGGTCGTCGTACATGGTCAGCGTGGGGTCGCCGTCGTATGCGCCCACCTCAAAGAGGCGAGCGGTGTACGTGCGGTTGCCGCTATATGCGCGGTACTGCTCGTCGTCGTCGTCTTTAATCCAGCGAAGTATCAATGAGGGTGGGCGTTTCTCTCAGG
>NZ_JBAPRN010000650.1:0-27495 GCF_049281135.1 Mycobacterium sp.
GTCAATGGCGGCTTGATCGTCGCCGGACCCTATGCCAGCTTCGGCGGCTTCGATCGCAGCGGGTTCGGCAAGGAAGGCGGGCTGGCTGGGCTGATGGAGTACGTCCGAACCAAGAACGTCAACATCGCCTACTGACGCGAGGATCCGGGCCCGCTCAGCTGTCAACCGTGAGCCCAACAACCCTCTGAAACACTCGCGTGCGCCAGCCGTTGAAGTCGCGCACGCCGTCAGGCACCAAAAACGGTGAACGCTGCTGGATTGCGTCCCAATGTTCACGCACGAATTCCGGTGAGAACTCGTCAGGAATTGCCTGAACACCCTCGGCCGCGGCGGTGAAGACCTCGCCCATCCGCGCTGCACTTGAGGCGAAGAAGCGACCGTTCACCACGCATTCTTCGTGCACGAGCCATGCAGCCGCCGGCGCCACCAGTGCGGGACTCATGTCGATCGGCAGTGGCCCATAGGCGTGGCTGACGGACTGGTTGCCTCGAGTCATGGCGCCCGGCAGCAAACCGTTGACGAGAATTCCCAATGGTGCGCCGTCGGCCGACATGCCCCGGGTGAGTCCGGCCAAACCGCCTTTCGCCGCGTCGTATGCCGCGTGTAACGGATTGCCGAACAACATCCCGTCGACCGAACAGACGTTGAGGATGCGCCCGTAACCGACCGCCGCCATATGCGGCCACACCGCCTTGGCGACCTGAAACGATCCCCGTACGTGCACTCGATAGCAGGCATCGAGCGTCTCGACAGAGAGATCGGCGAACGTGTCGACCAGCACGATGCCGGCATTGTTTATCAGGATGTCCACCCGACCGAACGCTTCTAGCGCCAGCGCGGCCAACGACGCGGCTCCCTGCGCGTCGGCGATGTCGGCAGTGTTCGAAACCGCGCGCCCCCCGCGCTCGGTAATCAAATCGACCACCTCGCTCGCGACTCCAGCGGTCGGATCGCTGGCGTAGCGTTGTGCATCGGCTGCCGAGCCGATGTCGTTGACGACCACCGCGGCGCCCCGCTCGGCGAGAAGCAGTGCGAACTCGCGCCCGATTCCCCGGCCCGCGCCGGTGACGATCGCGACCCGCCTGTCGAATCGCACGTCGCTCATCGCGAATCCCACCGGATTGGCAACGACGAGCATCCTCGCCACCGGTCGAATCCGCCTTGCTCCAGTGGCCGGGCCAGCCCCAGTCGGGGCAGTTTGCCGATCAGCTGACGCGCCGCCTCGATCAATTGGGTTCGTGCCAATTCCGCACCCAGACAGTGATGTACGCCGAAACCGAACGTCAAGTGCTTCCGCGCGTTCGGACGACGAATGTCGAATGTGTCGGGGTCCTCAAATACCGACGGATCATGATTGGCGGCGCCATTGACGATGATGATGTGGTCGTTGGGTTCCAGGATGACGCCGTGGACCTCGACGACCTCCCTGGCAACCCGGTACTCGGCCTGCAGAGAACCATCGAATCGCAGCGATTCCTCGACGGCGTTGCCGGTCAGATCGGGGTCGGCACGCACCGCCTCGTAGGCGTCCGGATTCGTCAACAACGCGCGAAAGAAGTTGCCCAGTTGGCTTGCCGTGGTGTGTAACCCCGCACCGAGCAGAAGGACAAGCGTGTAGAGGACCTCCTTCTCGCTCAGGGTTTCATCCTCCTCACGGGCCTCTAGCAGGCGTTTGACGATCCCGCCCTCAGCGATGTGGCGATGGGTACCGACGAGCTCGCGCATATACGCCGCAGCATGGCCCGACGCCGCTTCCGCGGCGGCGACGGCACCCGGGTCGGTCTGTGCGATCGAGAAGTAGCTGGTCACTCCGCGATAGCGTCCGATGTCCCAGAGCCACTTGTTCCACATCTGCGCATCCGAGACCGGTACGCGCAATAGCTCGGCGGTCACGGTGGCGGACAATTTGAGGGAGAAGTCGCTGATGAGGTCGGCCTCTCCGCGCGCCTGCATGTCATCGACGAGACCGGCAACGATCTCGGCGATGCGATCTCGCAGCAGGTTCACCGATTGGACGGTGAATGCCTTGGCCACCAACCGACGAAGGCGGGTGTGCTCCGGCGGGTCGACGGTGTGGAAGTTGGGGTAGGGAACGCGTTCCTGGCCGAAGACGGCGGGCTGGCGCAGTATCTGCAGGACATCGTCGTAGGTCGAGAAAACCCGGTATCCCGATGGGGCCGTCCAGCCCGGGTGTTCACGCAGCTGCGCGTATACGTCGTAGGGGTACTCGCGGTAGGCCTGTCCCGCCAGGGCGTCGGCCAGCTTGACCGATGAGGGAGACGTCGACATTTCAGAGCCCTGCCTTCGGTTTGGATCCGGGTGATTCAACAACGGTTTTAAAATTCCGAGTCATATCCGAGGTCCTGATCAACCTGCAACGCAACCTGGATGCGACTGTAAAAGCCATACAGCGCGCTCAGAGTCGTCAGCTGAACCTGTTGTGGCACTGTCAGTTCGGCTGAGATTCTTCGCCACAGATCGTCGCTGACGTCCTGACGCTCGACAGCGGCCGCGTAGTCGACGATCAACTGGTCGCTGTCGTCGAGCACACCGCGTTCACCGTTACGGATGGCATCAACGCACTTCTTCGAGATGCCCACCCCCGCAGCGGTGGGTGCATGATGGCCCCACTCGTAGCCATTGCGTAGGACGGCTGCCACGCTCAAGGTCGCGAGTTTTCGAAACCTCGCCGAGACGTCACCGCGCGCTAGGCAGCCAAACAGCGCCAGGTTCGCATCTGCTAGCGCCGTCGGATGGCCTATCGACAGCGCAAGATTCGGCGGAGTCGGATTATCGCCGTGGCGGGTGTATTCGGAGATCGTCCCCAGAGGCGTGCGAGCCATTCCGATATTATATCAGAATATATCCTTCACGCTGGGCGGCATCTGCACTACGATCTGCGCGCCGACCAATCGCCATGGAGGGCCAGCAACCAGGCCGGGTGCCCGGCGCTGAGATCAACGCCGCCGCTTACTGATTGCGGGCTCTCCCAACACTCACGTGACCGCGGCGAGCCACACGGCGATCCCGTCTCAGAGCTTTGCCCGGTGGCTGGCGTCGAAGGTCAGCGCAGCGGGCACATCGACGACTTCTTCGCGGCTCTGGAAGCCACCATCGCCTGGCAGATCGTCACCTCAACACCTCCGGCTCGGCGCCGACGAGGGCCGGAATCACGGCATTCGCCAGATGCGATTGCGCCAAGCACCACGCCGCCCACAGACAGCTGGTGGTCTGGCTCGCGATCGACATTGGCGCCGTGACACTCACGACAAATCCTCTCGTCCATCGGATTTCGTTGTGGCTCCGATGTTCTCGCTGCCAGTCGCTAGGTTGCCGCGCCGGTGGGGACGACTGTCTTCTCGGCACCGCCGAGCCGGGGCTCGTACTTGGGGTACTTGCTCATCACCCACAGGTTGAAACCTGCCCACCCTATCGTCGCCGCACCCATCAGAATGAACGGCGGTGTCCGGAAGTAGGGGTCCAAGAACGCCCAGGCGCCGAACATCCCGATCGGGTTCAACAGCAGGCACCAGTTCATCAGCATCGTCTGGCCCCGCATCGAACCCCGCCCGCACAGGAGAACGGTCGAAAACACCGGTGGCATCCAGGCGGTCACAGCGAACGCGATCAGGAACAGCGGGTCGTCGACGATGCCCTTGACGGTCAGCCACATCGCGGTAATACCGAGCAGCGCCCCGACGATAGCGGCACCGAATTGACGTTGGGTGAGCTTGGGCATCAGCTCCTGACGCCCGTAGCGGTACACCTGGAAACAGAGTGCGAACTCGATCGCCGAGGTGAAGATGAGCGCCACCGCCCAGCATTCCAACCACCAGTGGTGGTAGGTGCCGAACCAGGTGTTCCAATAGGCCACGAAGGTCGCGTCATGGATGGCAAAGAAGCCGACGGCGGCCAGCGGTGCCGGATAAGCGCTGTGCGCCTTCGCGGTCCGGAACGCCGAAATCAGGTACACGAACGTGGCGCCAAGGCACAGGGACATCAACGCCATCACCGGAACGGTGCGGGTGTCTACTGAGTAGAGCACGGTCTGCGGGTCGTAGCTGGCGAGGAAGACGATCACGAGGTAGCTCCTTCTTGCAAGACTGATCCCGTTTGCGCCGGGCGGGCCTTAGGGTCGCGGCGGTGCCACCGGCCGCTCATTGATGGCGTCGCCCATCTACATTGATCGTAATTACTATCAATGTAGATGGGCGTGGGCGTCCTATGCAAGGGCGTGTTCGGACCACCCGCCCTCTCGCACCTGGGCGACATCTTGATCGCTACCGCTTCTGCGGTTACATTGATAGCGTTTACTACCAATGGGTGATGTTGAGCGCTTCGCTGCCGCGGAGCTTGTCGGCGCACAATCCCGAGGCGGTCCAGTCGCTACCGGGCCACTCTGGGCTAGGAGGAAACGATGATCCCGCGAATTAACAGGGTCGGGGCATGGTGCGGCCTGGCCTTCCTCGTGATGTATCTGCTTGGCCTGTGGGTGTTCTCGGGATTTGTGCCGGCGCATGACCCCGCGGCGAGCGCCGAGCAGATTGCAGCGATTTATCGTCGTAACACCACCGGAATCAAACTCGGAATGGTGTTCGTTATGTTCGCGGCGGCGTTCTACCTGCCATGGGTGGTCACCTGGTCGGCGATGATCCGCGACATGGAGGGCGAATCGCGCTTTCTGAGCACTTGTCAACTCATCGGCGGCCTGGCCAGCAGTATGTTCTTCGTTCTGCCGGCCCTGTTCTGGCAAGTGGCTGCCTACCGAGCCGACCGTGGAACCGCAGATGTCCTGATGCTCAACGACATCGGCTGGATACTCACGGTAACCCCGGTGCCGCCGTTCCTCGTTCAGTTCCTGCCGTTCGCGGCAGCAATCTTGATGGACAGACGCAGAGCGGTGCTGCTGCCTCGATGGTTGGGCTACATGAGCTTGTGGGCATGCTTGCTGTTCAGCCCCGCGGTCGCGGCCTACTTCTTCAAGTCCGGTCCCCTTGCGTGGAATGGACTCTTCTCGTTCTGGATTCCGTTGAGCACGTTCGTCGTCTGGGAGCTGGTCATCATCTGGCAGGCCTTCCGCGTCACGAAGGTTCCGCCGTCAATTAGTAACTCCAATGACATTCTGGTGGACTCCGCTGCACACAGATCGACTTAGCGCGACGGCGCCGACGGGTGCATCTCGATGGAGTACGCGAGACACCGGCCGGAGACCGGTCGAGGCAGTCCGTGGTTGGCGAATGGCGATTCGAGCCGCAATGAGCGGGCCGAGGACAGCGAGCACGTTCGAGGCCACGGCGGCAAGGTTCGTCACCGTGTTGCTGCGGGAGGTGTTCAAGGTGCCGCAGATCGGCGCCGACATGGGACCGATCAAGTGTCTGCTGCACCGCGTCCGGTCCACGTGCGGTGTACTGGCATCGTGACAGCCGAGGCCGGTTCGACTCGCGCAAAACGTCCGAAACGTTCGACGGCGGAGCTTCGCCGCCGCATTCTGGACGCGGCCGAAGAGCTCTTCGCCGCCAAGGGCTATGGCGGAGCGACGACCCGCGAGATCGCGTTAAAAGCCGAAACCACCGAGGCGGCGATCTTTCGCGCCTTCACCTCGAAGGAGGAGCTGTTCAACGCCGCAGTCCTGACGCCCTTCGAAAATTTCATGGCCCACTACTCCGGCGAGTGGCTGCCAGATCCGGCCCGTGGCACCCCGCAGGAGGCGCTGCGCGAGTTCGCTGAAGACCTGTACACCTTGGTTTCTGAGCACCGTCACATCTTCACTGCCGTGGTCACCAACAGTCTCGTCGGTCCGGCCGCCCAGCCGGTCTTCGACCGCCTCGAACAGGTCAGCGACGCCATCAAGGACGAGTACGGCCTGCAGTGGGACACCCCTATTGCCGCTCGCGCCATGGTCGCGATGGTCTCGACGATGGCGGTGTTCGAGGACGCGATCTATCCGCCGGATAAGCGGCCCGATCGCGCGCGGATCATCAACGAGCTCACCCGGATTTTGAGCGGCGCCGCCGGCCTACTCGACTGACATCTGACTCGCCTCTACAAGCCGCTTAATTCACACTCGGAATGTTCCTGGCGGTGTGTGAAGGCGAGTTGGCTGTCGCCCCTGGACCGGTCACACTGACGAGCGTGATCGGACACTCACCGTCACACACTCCTCGGTCACCGAGTCAATAGGGCCGCAGATTTCAGCGGCCGCCTTGGCAAGGGCTGCACGGGATTTGCCCGTGCCAGCAAAATGCTCGGGGTGAAGCACCCACGATCATCGCGACCGGACCGTACGGAACTCTGCAGACAGGTCGAGCAGCTACATCGGCGCAAGGGTGAAACATAACACGAGCCCGGAACCGCGATGAGAACAACATCATTCGCGCGCAAAGCGGGAATCATCGCACCACGATCGGCGGCGTCCCAGATGGTTCATCGATGAAAACCGCGAGGTTTCGGTATCGTCAGATATGATATCGACCATATGCGGATTGTCGGCGCGAGCATAGGGAGCCAGGTTGTCTACGCGTAGCCAGATCGTCCTCGTGTGGTGGGCTCTGGCCTTCCAGCTGATGTTCGGCCTTGCGGCCGTCTTTCTGGTGCATGTGGTTCCGCCGCCGCCACCGACAAATAGCGACAGTCAGATCGCCGGCTTCTTCGCCTTCCACAGCACATCCATCCTGATCGGCGCTGTGCTTGCCGTGACGGCCACCGGATTCAGCATTCCGCTGGCCGCGGTCGTCAGCGAACAGATCGCACGACTGGGACCGGGTATGCGGGTGTGGGCCATCGTGCAGGGCATGGGTGGGGCGTTGGTCAGCGTTTACCTGGTCTTCCCGGCGCTGATCTGGGGTGTGGCGGCGTTCACGCCGGAGCGGGCGCCGGGCGGGACCCGCATGTTCAGCGACCTAGCTTTTCTTGCCCTTGTCACCACGACGCCCTACTACATCTTCCAAGTCATCCCGATCGCTTACGTGTGCTTGAGCACCAAATCCGACTCGCCGTTCTTCCCACGATGGTTCGGATACTTCAGCATTTGGTCGTTCATGATCACCGAAGTCGGACCCCTGGGGTTCCTGACGAAATCCGGACCGTTCGCGTGGAATGGCCTGATCGTGTTCTGGCTCCCGGTGATCATATTCACCAGTTGGTTCTTCGCCCTGTGCTACGTATTCCTCATCGCTCTCGCCCGCGAGTCATCCGAGACGAAACTCAAGCAGTCGTTATCCGATAAGGCTGAATAATGTCGCACCGGGCAGCGCTAGTCCTGGAATGACGCCACGACCTGCACGAGCGCGTCCGGCGCCTCCCAGCCGAGAATGTGGCCTGCACCTGGGACGGTTACCAGTCGCGCACCGGGGATCCCTGCGGCGAGGCGTCTGGAGTGGCTCGACGGCGTGGCGCGATCCGCAGACCCCACCATGACCACGGTCGGTACCGTGATCTCGCCCAGGCGCGGGTAGCGGTCCTCGCTCTCGAGCGCCCGCAGGATCGGCAGCAGCGCCTGGTGGTCCTGCCGGACGAAATCCTGCAGGAACACCGAAATCATCGCCGGCGAAGGGCATTTGCCGAACTGGGCGGCACCGAAAAGAATCCCACCGATCCTGGTGCGTATCAGCCGTTGCAAAATGCCGCTTTCCAGTAGTGGAACTTGCAGCCGATTTTGCGGCGCTCCGTCGAGAATCCGACCAGCCAGGGTTGCCAAGAGCACCAGACCTCGCAGCCGCCCCTTCAGGCCGGGATGGTCGAGGACGGCGCGGATCGCGACGAACCCGCCCATGGAATGACCGACTAGCACGCCGTCACACACATCGAAGTGATCCAGCACAGCAACATAGTCCGCTGCCATCGCCTCCGAACCGGAGCCAGCGGAACCGAGCGTTGAGCGCCCATGGCCCCGCTGATCGAAGGAGATGACTCGGTGACCGCGCGCCATCAGCGAGTCCCACACAATGTTCCATGCTGCGACGGAGCCGCCATAGCCGTGGGCCAGCACCGCAGTCGGGCCCTCCCCCGCGACCAGTGCGCGCAGAATCGTCCCGTCCGGACGGGCGATGCAGACTTCCACGCCGTCAGGCTCACGGGCGAGCCGTTCCCGCGGGAAGGGGTCTGGATTACGTGCGATCTTCGCGGCCAAAGTTCGCGCCACTAATAGAGCAACACCAACGATCGCACTGACAACCACACACCCGGCGGGTCCGGCTCTCATCGCAGGTGCCCTCCCACTGGGTCGCCCGAGCCGCTACGCGTCGACAGTGCCGCGACGCCGCCAGATCGAACTCGGCAGGCCCGGCCTGCTCGCCTTATCGACGCGATGCTTTCCAAACGCAGCGGCGCATCCGGCCCCAATACGACATCATATATTATGATATAATATCGGCAATGCGGGCTGTCGCGCCCAGCATGCCCGAGGGTCAGCCGTCCCGGTCGTGCTCGCGTCCGTCGTGAACCGAAAAGTGACCTGAGGAGTTCGACATGTCGCCGCGCAGCCAGTTGGTACTCATCTATTGGTCACTCGCCTTCTTGGCGATCTTCGGATTTGCGTTCTACTGCTTGCTTCATGTGGTTCCGCCGCCGCCGCCCAGCAACAACGACGACCAGATCGCCGGCTTCTTCGCCTACCACAGCACGTCTATCCGCATCGGCGCGGCGCTCGCCATGACCGTGTGCGGTTTCAGTCTTCCCTTCGCCGCGGTGATCAGCGTCCAGATGGCCCGACTAGGACGCGAGATGTGGGTGTGGGCGGTCCTACAGGCCATGGGTGGCGCCCTGGTGAGCATCTGGATCGTCTTCCCGGCCCTCGTTCAGGGAACCGCATCGTTCACGCCGGATCGCGCGCACGGAGTGACCCGGGCGTTGAGTGACCTGTCATTCCTCGCCCAGGTCACGACCACGCCCTACTACATCTTCCAGGTCATCCCAATCGCCTACGTCTGCTTGAGCACCAAACACGACTCCCCGTATTTCCCGCGGTGGTTCGGATATCTGAGCATTTGGTCGTTCCTGATTACCGAAGTAGGACCCCTGGGGTTCCTGACGAAACTCGGACCGTTCGCGTGGAACGGTCTGATCGTGTTCTGGCTCCCCGTGTTCATCTTCTTCGCCTGGGTCATCGCGCTGGCTTTCATATTCATCACGAATCTCTCTCGCGAGTCGAAGGATTCAGAACTTGTCGAGGCATCCGGCTGACGGGTCGAGAACGGCGTTGCCACAGCCTGTTCCAGCGCGGCCACCGCGACGGCCCGCATCGGAGGCCGCGCGCTCCCCGCTGCCCTACTGGTGACGGAGCATCCCAACGTAACCTATTGGCCGCCGATCCAATTGGACCAGCCATCCGTCAGTCAATGGGTTGAGGGTTGAGATCTTCCTCGAACCACTTGCCCACCCGCGCGAGGGTGCCTCCGCCGGTGGATCCAATTGTGGCACCGGACATGTACGCCGAGTCGTCGGACACCAAAAACAACGCTACCTTGGCGTTGTCGCACAGCGACGGGGATCGGGGCAGCTTGAGCGGGATTGACGACGCGGCCGGGTTCCACAGGCCCGCGACCTCCTCGTAGCACCGGCCGACCACCGGAGCCCCTGGCGCCATCAGGAAGTTGGGCGGCATGCGTGCGCGGGAGCGATTGCGTTCATCCGGATGCCGAAGCACCCGAGGTCCAAGGCCAGCCCGCGGACAAGGCCGTTGACGCCGGTCTTCGTGGCGCTGTAAAGCGCAATGCTGTGGTAGGCAACCAATGACGCCGCCGAGGACGTCGCCAGGATCGTGCCGCCGTCGTTGGCCTGAGCGCAGGGACCGCGGCCTGCGCGGTACGGACGCCACTGAGATTGACGCCCAATACGTGTTGCCAGTCGGCTTCGGTGAGGTCCTCGAACGCGACGACTTCGGCGCCGGCGCCGGTGGGAACACCACCGCGCGAGATGATCCCGGCGTCGGCCCAGGCGACGTCGAGCTTGCCGAAGTGGTCCACGGCCTGTTGAACGGCCTGCGTGATCTGGTCTTTGTCCGCGGCTCGGCGGTGATCGCGATGACGTCGCCACCTTGCTGCTCGACCAACTTCAGAGTCTGCTGCGCGCGCCCGGAATCGATGTCGACGATACAAACATTGGCGCCTTCCGTGGCGAACAGTGCCGCCCCAGACCCAAGCCGGCGCCGGTGATCAGAACAACCTTGTCCTTCAGTTTCATGCTGCCACCACCGGAACTGCGGTAGGCCCGGGTAGCAGAAAGTTGTGGTTCCAC
This sequence comes from Mycobacterium sp., assembly GCF_049281135.1. Taxonomy (GTDB): domain Bacteria; phylum Actinomycetota; class Actinomycetes; order Mycobacteriales; family Mycobacteriaceae; genus Mycobacterium. The sequence goes on from NZ_JBAPRN010000650.1 coordinate 10,234, forward strand.
GGCAATTCGGTCACCGGCATGGCCAGCTCGATCTTTGGCAGCCGGTCGGACAGGATCTGCAGTGCAGTGCCCAGTTCCAGTTTGGCCAGATGGCTGCCGAGGCAGAAGTGGGTGCCGATGCCGAACGTCAGATGTTTCTTGCGTGGTCGGTCGAAATCGATGATATCGGGCTCCTCGAAGACCCCGGGATCTCGGTTGGCGGCGCCCAGGAGGGACACCACCGACTCACCACGTTTGATCGGGCGGCCGGCCAGTTCGGTGTCCTTGGCCGCCCACCGCCAACGCTGCCGCTGCACCGGCGTGGTGAAGCGCAGCAGCTCTTCGAGTACGGGATCGGCGTTGAGCCGCAGGGCTTCCTGTGCTCGAGCCCAGCCACCGTCCTGGGTAAGCAAGCCCACCATCGCCAGCGAAATACTATTGGTGGTTGTCTCGTGTCCGGCGACGCCCAACTCCGTTGCGATGGCGATCGCGTCGAATTGGGTCATCGGATTGCCGTCGTCATCGGCCGCGGTGATCATGGCGGTGAGCAGATCGTCGCCCGGTTGCTTGCGGTGCCGCTCGATTAACTCCTCGAAGTAGGCGTACATCCCGAGGATCGCCTGTGCGCCGCGCTTCCCCGCTTCGGCGTCCCCTGCCCGATCGACACCGTCGGAGATGTCCTGTGCCCATTTCTGGAACACGGTCCAATCCTCGGGAAGCACGCCCAGCGCATCACCGATGACGTTCATCGGCATCGGGAACGCCACCTGACGCCACAGGTCGATGGTGTCGCTGCCGTCTGCCAACGCGTCGTCAACCAGGGTCGAGGTGATGTCCCAGATCCGCTGGCCCAGCTCTTGGATCCGCCGCGGGGTGAACGACTTGGCCATGATCGCGCGCAGGCGCCGGTGATCGGGCGGATCGATGCCGCCTAGCCAGCGCTGATGTATGTGCCGGATCGGTGCAAAGGCTTCGGGGAGTTCGATCTCCATTCCGACCGTGGCCGCGTCGCTGACGAAGGTTTCGGCGTCCCCGAGCATTGCGGCGTTCTCGGCGTACCGGAATAGGTACCACGAGCCGGGCAGCGTCGCCATCGAGGCGTTGCCCCAGTGCACCGGGTCTTCGTCGCGATACCGTGAGTAGGTGGGATAAGGGTCGCGGAGCAGCTGCGGCTGTGATGGCGTGAATCGCTCGGTCATACGGGCTCCCTTGACGGTTGGCCTGATGTGTTGTTCGCCGCCGTCCGCTGATAGGCCGCGGCGAGGCTGCGAAGAGACATCTGGGTGGTCGGCAGTTCGATACCGTGCTCGTCTGCCACGGCGAGTGCGGCCTTGACGTCTTTACGGGTGAGGTTCGCCAGGCCGACCGCGCCCTCAGGATAGGAATGCGCCATCGACGTGATGGCATCCCAATTGCGAACGACCCAGTTGTCGGCAGCGCCGGCCGTCAGCAGTCCCAGCATGGTCGTCTCGTCGATGCCCTCGGCTTCAGCAAGGCTCAACGACTCGTGTACCGCGGTCATCGTGATCGCGATGACGAGGTTGTTGGCCAGCTTGGCGGCCTGACCGCTGCCGACTGGGCCCACATGATGGATGGTGCCCAGCCGGGACAAGGCGGGTTCGCACCGCGCGACGTCGCTCGGCTCGCCGCCTACCAGCAGGGCCAGGGTCCCGCGTGCGGCCGCGGCTGCCCCACCGGTGAACGGGGCGTCCACCAACGCCACCCCACGGGCCGCGGCCGATACCGCCAACCTGCGGCATGTTGCGGGATGGACGGTGCTCTGAATGACGATGACCGACCCGCGGCACAACGGGCCGAGCAGGCCGGGAGCCGAGTGTGAGCCCTCGACGACGTCGACAACCTGCCCATCGTCGACGACGTTGACGAACACGACCTCGGCTGCACTTCCGACGGCGGCCACACTCTGCCCGCCGAGGGCTCCGGCCTGTACGAGTCGGTCCACCGCGGCTGGTCGCAGATCGAAGACGGTGAGGATGTTGGTGGGGACCACCAGGCGCTCGGCCATTGCCGCACCCATGGTGCCGAGCCCGACGTAGCCCACCCGCAGAGCATCTGGGCTCATCGCAGCCCGCCGTTTACCTCAGCGGTCAAGGTGCCGACCATGAAGGTGATTCCGCCGGTCAACGTGTCGTTGCAGGCGTCGGTGGGTATCTCGGCGAAGCACGCGTTGAACATATTCGATATTATATCGCGGGATTGGGTATTTGGTCCAGCCGGGTGGACGTCGGGGGTCAGGGCGGCGCGGGCTGCTGTGTGCGATTCGTGCCCGCGGTCATGACCGCGATCGTCGCAGGATCGCGCTGGCTCGGTCCGGACATCGAACACGACGAGTTCGATACAGCCGTCGAGCAATCGGTCCGCCGTCGGCGCCCATATCGCCCAGACCGATGGATCCGGTCGTCATCATCGAGCCGACGCGAGGAACTTTCGCAGATAACCGTTGACCACCTCGGGTTGTTCGAACTGCGGCCAGTGCGCGGCGTTCTGAACCAGATGAAACTCAACGTCGGGAATGAGGTCGATGGCGGGTTTGATCACCGATAGCGGCTTGCCCGGGTTGTGGTCTGTCCACAGCACCTGGGTCGGCACCGAGAGGTCAGCAAGCAGCCGTCGGTCGAGGTAGTCGACGCCGTTGTAGGGCCCTCGATTCATCGCAAGTACCGCACCCATGATCCGGATGACGCTGTCGATCATGCCTTGCTGAGAGTAGATGCGATGGCGAAGATGGACCATCTCCTCGGTCATCGACGCCGGGTCGAGCACCAGCCATTCCAACCGGCGCCGGACAGCCCGCAGACTGAGCTCGGATCGAAGCAGCTCCGTTCGCTTTTCCAGGTCGGCGAGCTGAGCCAGGCCTTTCTCATCGGGCCGGTCCAGGATCCCGGTGTTGAGCATCAACCGCTCCACCCGCGACGGGCTACGCAAGGACATCCAGGCCGCCACGCAGCCGCCGAGGGATTCTCCTGAGAGGTTGACCGAGGCGATATCGAGGGTGTCGAGGAGGCCGAAGAGGTGATCGGCGAAGTCGTCCAGCGAGTAGTCGACATCAGGGCGGTCGGTGAAACCGTGGCCAAGCATGTCGGGGACCAGCACGCGGTAGTCCTGCGCCAGATCGGCGATGTTGCGCTGGTAGGTCTCGGCATGACCACCGGTCCCGTGCAGCAGCAGCACTACGGGTCCCTCGCCCGCTTCCAGTACCCGGGTGCGTACCCCGTTGACGGCGTAGAAGTTCTCCTTCAGGCCGGTGCCCATCCAGTCGATCCAAGCACTTCTGGCGGTCGAGACGTCAGAACTCATTGGGTGCTCCTGCTTTGCGGGTCGTGCCGGATAGAGCGGTCAACATTGCACGATATTGTATTTGATATCGAATGATATAATCATAGGATGTCGCGACTTGGTTTTGAAGGTCGAGTGGCAGTGGTGACGGGCGCGGGTCGCGGCATAGGTCGGTCCCATGCCCTGCTGCTTGCCGCACGGGGAGCCACCGTGGTTGTCAACGACATCGGCGTCGATGTCCGCGGCGAGGACGCCTCGGAGGGTCCCGCTCGCGAAGTGGTCGGGGAGATCACCCGTGCGGGTGGGCGCGCCATCATCAGTACCGACTCGGTAGCGACACAGGACGGGTGTCGCGACCTCATCGGCATGACACTCGAAAAGTGCGGCCGCCTGGACGTGCTCGTGCACAACGCAGGCCGCAATCTCGGCGCCTTTGACGACATCATGAAGGTCCATGTTGGTGCCGCGCAGTGGCTGACCGACGGCGCCTGGGCCAGCATGGTCGATCAGGGCACGGGCCGAATCGTGCTCACGACCTCGGCCGCCGGACTCTACGGTGACGGCAGCGGACCCGGCCCCAATCCCAAGCAGCCTTACGCGACGGCCAAAGCAGCCGTGATCGGACTGACGAAAGCGTTGGCTGTGCGAGGCGCACCGGCGAATATCAAGGTCAACGCGATATCGCCGACCGCAAGCACACGACTAGTGCCGTTGAACCGCTCGATTGCCAACAGCCGCCCGGGCGCACCGCCTGCCTCTGCCACTGTCGACTGGGTCGCAGCGAATGCGCCGGCCCGGCTGGTTGCCGCGGGCGCGCTCTGGCTGATGCACGAATCGTGTCCGGTGTCGGGAAGGTTGTTCGCCGTGGGCGCCGGTCGGGTCGGTGAGATTTTCATCGGGGTTACCCGAGGCTACGTCGCCGGCGGTGAGCTCGACCCCGATGCGGTGCCGGCCCACCTTGACGATATCTGCGATCTTGCCGACTACCACGTCCCGGTCGACATGGGTGACTATGCGAAATGGATACGCTCGATCATCCCTGAGACAAGCTAGCTCTCCGCCTCGGGCAGCGCTTGGCGGTGGACTGGTGCGATATTATATTAACCGATATAATATCGAATGATCCGCCTCGAGACCACGAGCATGACTACGCCGGTTGGCCGCCTCGGCGGCCCGGAACACAAGGATGGATGGACAGCGTTATGACTGCGAGCTACGAGGATGCCGATGGCCAGTACCGCCTGGACTGGATGATCTCGGTCGATGATCACGTCTTGGAGCCGCCCCACGTCTGGCATGACCGGCTACCGGCGAAGTATCGGGACGCGGGACCCAGGGTCATGTATGAGAACGGCGACGAATTCTGGCAGTACGAAGGTAAGAAGTTTCCGATGTCGGGCCTGTCAGCGGTCGCCGGGAAGAAATCTGATGAGATCTCGCCGCACGCACTGTCTTTCGCGGATATGCGCCCCGGCTGCTACGAGCCGAAGGCCCGCCTTGCGGACATGGACGAGGCCGGGGTGATCGCCTCGCTCAACTTCCCGAGCTTCCCTCGCTTCGCAGGACAGACGTTCATGGAGGGCAACGACATCGATTTGGGGCTGCTCTGCCTGAAGGCCTGGAACGACTGGATGCTCGACGAGTGGTGCGGCACCGCCCCGGGGAGGTTCATTCCGGGCACGTTGGTCCCGTTTTGGGATGTCGAGGAGTCGGTCAAAGAAGTTGTGCGCTGCGCCGACAAGGGCGCCAAGGGAATCATTTTCACTGAGAACCCGGCGAAGTTGAAATACAAAGGCAACCACTTGCCCTCGATACATGCCCTAGATGGTCATTGGGACCCCCTCTGGTCCGTGCTGCAAGAAACCGGATTGCCGCTGTGTATGCACTACGGGTCTTCCTCGACCATGGCCCAGACCGCCGCTGATGCACCGTATTTGGTCTCCCTGGCAGCCAACAGCTTCATTCTGCCGATCTCGACCACCCTGGATTGGATTTTCAGCGGCAACCTCGGCCGGTTCCCCGGTCTGAAGATCTGCATGTCGGAATCACAGATCGGCTGGGTCGCTCCGACCCTTGAGCGTGCGGAGTACGTGCTGCGGGTCCAGGGTGACTGGAACCGCCGACTGACGTACTCGGGCAGCATGAGCGACGCGACCGCGTCGCGGGAGCTCAAAGAGCGTGAGGTTGAGCTGTTCATGGATCAGCGCTCACCGACTGAGATCTTCAAGGACCAGATCTTCGCCTGTTTCTTCAGCGACTACGTGGGCATGAAGGCTATCCAGGACATCGATGCCATTGACAACGTGATGATCGAGATGGATTACCCGCATACCGATTCGACCTGGCCGAACTCGTTATCGTCTGCGCTCGAGCAGGTGGCCGGACTGACCAACGAAGAGCAGTGGAAAGTCCTGTGTGGCAACGCGATGCACGTTCACCACTTCGAGCCGGCATTTCCCGTCCCCGCAATGGCACCATCAGTTGGGGCATGACGCCGAGGTCTGACACATGATCGAGTGGGACAAGTTTTACATCGGCGGTGAATGGGTCGACCCGGTCAGCGACAACGTCATCGAAGTGATCTCGCCGCATTCGGAGAAGGTCGTTGGGGTCGTACCTGATGCCGGCACGGCCGACGTGGACGGCGCCATCGCCGCCGCGCGCATCGCGATGGCCGGTGACTGGGGGCACAGTACCCCGCACGAACGGGCAGCCGTGCTTGCCCACCTGGCCACGGAGTACGCCAAGCGCGCCGAAGACATCGCGACCGCACAGGTGCTCGAGATGGGCTGTCCCATCTCGCAGGTGCGTGAGGTCATGGTGGATCCCTCGATCGCTGCTTTGGAGTACTACTCAGAGATCGCCTCCACCTACGAGCAGGAAGAACGACGCGAGAGCCGCCGCGGGATTGTCAGCGTCGTGCGGCGAAAGCCCGTCGGTGTGGTCGGTGCCATCGTCCCCTGGAACGGGCCCAACTATCTGAGCATGTTGAAGATCGGCCCGGCGATGGTGGCGGGCTGTGCCACGGTTCTCAAGCCCGCACCTGAGGCCCCACTCGATCTCTACGTCCTCGCCGAGGCTGCGATTGTGGCCGGCGTCCCGCCGGGCGTGCTCAACATCGTCGCCGGTGGCCGCGAAACCGGTGAATACCTCGTCTTGCACGACGATGTCGACAAGGTGGCGTTCACCGGCTCCGGGGCGGCCGGTCGGCGGGTGGCGGAACTATCCGGTGGCCGGCTTCGGCCGGTGACCCTGGAGCTCGGGGGAAAGTCGGCCGCCATCGTGCTGGAGGACGCCGATCTTGACAAGACTCTGCAAGGACTGGCGGTGAACTGCTTCATCAACAGCGGTCAGGTCTGCTCGCTGGATTCACGAGTACTCGTTCATCGCAGCAGGGTTGTCGAGTTCACCGAGGCCTTCGTCGCGATGGCAAGCAGCTTGAAGATCGGCGATCCGTTCGATCCAGAGACGCAGATCGGGCCGCTGGTCGCCGAACGGCAGCGCGATCGGGTCGAGGGCTACATTCAGGCCGGCCTCGATGCCGGAGCCCGGTTGCTCACTGGTGGTGGCCGGCCGCCGGACCAGCCGACCGGGTGGTATATCCAGCCGACGGTGTTCGACCAGGTTCATCCCGACATGAAGATCGTGCGGGAGGAAATCTTCGGGCCGGTTATCTCGATCCTCGCCTACGACACCATCGACGAGGCCATTGCTCTCAGCAATGACAGCGATTACGGGCTCGCCGGCTCCATCTGGACAGATGACGTCGAGAAGGCGTTGCGGATCTCGGCTCGCGTCAATACCGGAACGATGGCGATCAATGGATTCGGCTGTCAGATCTGTGCACCGTTCGGCGGCGTCAAATCCAGCGGACTCGGGCGCGAAATGGGCCCGGAGAGCGTGCAGGCCTACGTCGAACTCCAATCCGTATTGTTGCCGCACGCCTAGCGGTCGGTCGCAACTGTGAGAAAGGGCTCCCACATGCGTGCTGCGGTGCTGCGTGAAGTTGGTGCGATTAGCCTCGAGGATCTCGATCTGCCGCAACCCGGGCCGGGTGAAGTCAGGGTCAAGGTGCGCGCGGTCGGGGTATGTCGCTCGGATCTGTCGGTCTATCGCGGCATGGTGTCCGCGCCGTTGCCCATCGTATTGGGACACGAAGGTGCCGGTGTCATCGACGCCGTCGGCGACGGCGTGCTCGACCTGGCACGCGGCGATCACGTCGTGATGACGATCACACCGGGATGCGGCACCTGTCCGCAGTGTCAGCTCGGCGCCTTCGCGCTGTGCGAAGGTGGCTCACCACACATGCTTGACGGCAAGCTGGCGCGTGGGCAGCAGCGCCTGCACAAGGGTTCGGAAGTCATCAACCACTTCATCCTGCAGTCATCGTTCGCCGAGTACGCGGTCATCGATCGATGGGCCGCCGTCAAAATCCCTGACGACGTTCCCTTCGATATCGCATGTCTGACAGCGTGCGGGGTGACCACCGGCTTTGGCGCCGTGGTCAACCGGGCCGCCGCCGCCGTCGGCGAGTGCGTGCTCGTCATCGGCGCGGGCGGGGTGGGACTTGCTGCCGTGCTGGGTGCTGTGACGTGCGGTGCTGGCCGGATCATCGTCGCGGACAAGAGCGGCGCGGCACTCGAGCTGGCGCGGGACCTGGGCGCCACCGACGTGGTGGTGGTCGACGACACCACCGACTTGGCGGCACAGATCCAAGCCCGGACCGGCCGGGGGGCCGACGTCGCGATCGACGCTGTCGGTACGCCCGGCACCGTGGCGGATGCGTTCAATTCGCTGCGCAAAGGGGGCCGTGCGGTCATCATCGGCGTGGCCGACGCGTCGGCGATGGTGTCGATTCCGCTCTACAGTCTGATCGACGAGCGGGTGCTCACCGGCAGCACCAATGGCAGCATCCGTCCGCACGTCGACATTCCGCGCATTCTCGACTTGTACCGCTCGGGCCGACTGGCCCTCGACAAGCTGGTCACCCGGCGCTACCGTCTCGATGACCTTGAGCGCGCCTTCGCTGAGCTGGGTGTCCAGCCGGGCCGCGCCGTGATCACGTTCTGACGCGACAAACAACTCCTCGGACAGCCAGTTGACTTTCGACAATTCGCGGTGGAACGTGTCGATTTGTGGTTCCTCGCCTAGCCACCCATGAGGCGCCTTAGACCTCGCACCGACCCGAAGGTGGGCAGTTGCTAAGTAACGCAATCGATCTGAACCTCACCTCGAACATCATCGCGCACCGCGCCGAGCACAGCCCCGATCGCATCCTGGTACAGCACGTGGGCCACGGATCGATGACGTACGGCGAGTTCAACGACGCCGTCCTACGGTGGGCTACCCTCTTCGAGTCACTTGGCCTCCGCCGAGGCGACACGGTGGCCTCGATGGCCAAGGCGCCCAACGCTTTTGCGGCATGGCTAGGTGCAGGCTGGTTGCGCGCAATCCACGTCCCGCTCGATCCCGAACTCAGGGGCGAACTCCTCGTCGCAGCAATGCAGTTGATCCGGGCCAAGGTCATCGTCATGGAAGCCGATAACGTCGATCACCTGGCGCGCGTCGCGGGACGTCTGACCGACCTCGTCCACGTCGTGATATTGCCCGGAGCCGAGCAGAGCAGCGAACTTCCGTTCAACGTGCACCCGTCCACCGAACTCCTGGCCGCTGCGGCGCCGAGACCATGGGCGCCAGTGACCGGTGACGATATCGAGTGCGGCATCTTCACGTCGGGGACGAGCGGGGCGTCGAAATGCGTGGTGCGCAACTGGGCCATCGATGAACGATCAGGTAAGTGGCTCTTTCCGAGCGACATCGGACATTGCACTCCTACGGGGGCCTACTACAGTCCGTGGCCACCATTTCACGGTTTGGGTTTGACCGCGATGGCGGTCAGTGTCCAACGCGACATGCGCCTTGTTGTCCGGCAGAAGTTCAGCGTCGAGCGCTTCTGGAGCGATATCCGCGACTACGGCTGCACGCATTCGCTGCTGCTGGTGGTTGCTCCGCTCATCGCCCAGCGGACACCGATGCCGGAGGACAGCGACAACCCACTTCAGTATCTGACCATCGTGCCGTTGGTCCGCGAGTACCGGGAGCTCGAACGACGCTTCGGCGTCCGCATCAACACCATGTACGGCCAGTCCGAAACCGGGCCCGTACTGTCGACCGACGACCCTGTCGACTACACGACTGCGGGCACGCCGATACCCGACCTCGAGGTCATGCTGGTGGACTCGGACGGTACGCCCAGCCCGGTGGGCGCCACCGGTGAGCTGATCGTCAAACCGGACCGGCCGCAGTTGATGTCCGATGTCTACCTCGGCATGCCGGAGGCCATGAACGAGAAATGGCGCAGCGGCTGGTTTCATACCGGTGATGTGTTCCGGGCCGATGCGGCGGGCAACTACTCCTTCGTCGATCGCCTCAAGGACTCCATTCGTCACCGCGGCCACAACCTGTCGTCCATCGAATTGGAACGCGAAATCCTGGCCCACCCCGCGGTCGCTGAGTGCGCATGCGTCGGGGTGCCGTCGGATCTGGCCGAACACGAAATATTCGGCGATGAGGACATCAAAGCCGTCGTGGTGCGTCGGTCGCAGATGTCACTGTCGGGCGAGGAGCTAACCGCATTCCTCGCCGATCGGGTGCAGCCCTACATGCTTCCGCGCTACATCCAATTTGCCTCCGCGCTGCCCAAGACGGCGACCAACAAAGTTCGCAAGGACCAATTGCGGGCACTGACCCGCAGCGGCTCGGTGTGGCGCCGATCGTGAGCTCAAGCGAACGGCTCGCGCAACGCAGACAGCGCACGCTTCGGATTCGTTTCGCGGTCAACGACGAACAACTCGCCTGATTTGCGCGCATAGGTGTGTGAGATCGTTCGGGCTTTTTCGGCGTCGCCCGTTTTGAATGCTCTGATGAGAGCGCGCTGCCAGCTCTCCGCCAACTCGACTGAACCCGGCAGTGCGAGCAGATCAGGGAAGAACCGCATCGTGGAGCGGACCAGCTGAAGCAGCCGAGGCGAACCGGCCGAGAGGTTGATGGTCCGATGGAACTGCCAATTTGCCCGGAATCGTGCGTCGGCGTCGTCGACACTGGCCTTGTGGGCCGCGTGCAGCTCGGACAACGGTTTGACGAGGTCCGCACCGTGCGCGAGGCAAGCCCGGTAGGCAAGTTCGCCGGCGATTTGACCGAAAGCCCAGTACGTGTCGCGGATGTCGTCACTGCGGTTACTCGCGACGACGAATGACCGGTTCGCCGTAGTGACGACCAATCCCTCTGCGGTCAAGCGCAGCAATGCCTCTCGGACCGGCATTGTGCTGACTCCGAGCATCTTGGCCAGCTTGTCTTGGGTCAAGCGCTCGTTCTCGTCAAAAGCCCCGCTGAGAACCATCCGTCGAAGTTCAGCCGCGACCTGATCCGCCATCGAACGATGCCGTACGCGCCGCGGATATACATGGGTCATACTCGCCTACGATATCCGATCCGATGCGTCGTTTGGGGCTGCTGATTGATGAGGTGAACCCGGGTGTCGCACGATGGCGAGGTTTGGGTCTGCCACACAGTTCTTCGCGCAGACAATGTACGATACGATATCATATCGAATAATCGTATGGCGCGCTGATGTGATGGGTCTCCTTGACCTTCGGGTTTCGCACCACACAGCCAACGCGATTTGACGTCGGACAGATAAGGGTCGGTATGCCAGGAGAATTGGACGGCAAAGTCGCCTTTGTGACTGGCGCAGCGCGTGGTCAGGGTCGCGCGCATGCGCTTCGTCTGGCTCAAGCCGGGTGCGGCATCGTGGCGGTCGACGTCTGCGCGCAGATCGACGGCGTCGAGTATCCGATGAGTACCCCGGCAGATCTTGACGAGACGGCCAAGCTGGTCGAGGCCCTCGGTGGCCGGATCGTCACCGGCATTGCCGATGTGCGTGATCCGTCGGCGCTAAGGACAGTGCACGACGACGGGCTGGCCGAATTCGGCCGACTCGACTTCGTCATCGCGAACGCGGGAGTGATGCCGATTTTTGGCGACGCGTCCAACACCGTCGGGATCTGGCAGTTGTGTCTCGACGTGCTGCTGACGGGCGTTTTGCACACAATCGAAACCACCTACCCCCAGTTGGTGGATCAAGGTGACGGTGGGTCCATCGTCATCACCGGGTCGATGGCCGCGTTGCAGCCGATGATGCGGACCGAGGGCAGACATACCTACGGGATGTTGGGTTACGCGGCCGCGAAGGCTGCGCTGTGCAACCTGTCCCGCAACTACGCGAGTTTTCTTGCTGTGCACCGGATCCGGGTCAATATGTTGCATCCCACTGGCGTGAACACACTTATGGTTGCCAACGATATGGTGTCGAACTACTTCGCTCGGGCGCAACCCGAAGAGGTCAATTTGAGCGCACACGCAATCCCGGTTCAACTGCTCGAGCCCGAAGATGTCGCGAATGCCGTGCTGTGGTTGTGTTCCGATGAGTCGAGCTACTACACGGGAAATGACCTGCGCCTAGATGCCGGCGCCAGCTTACGGTAATTCACCGGCACGCAAGAACGGCTGCCAGGATCCAAGGGGTAGAAACACAGAATTCAAATCCGTGTACTCGGCTAAATACCCACGGCCGCAAACAATCAACGGCCCGCACACGACCCCCAGCGCCAGGCTAAGACACTTCCCCGAAGCACTGAGCAGTACCGCGATGCCCGACCGCCGGTCGACTTTTCTATTCGCGATCCGATCTGGCGGTGCCGTTGCCGTCACGTCGAATAACGCCTTCGAGTAGCCGGTGATTGGCTGGGTCTACTTGACCGTGAAGCCCGCATCCACCGGAAGTGTCACGCCGGTGACGTATTTCGCCTGATCCGAGACCAACCAGGCAACGGCGTCGCTGATGTCGCTGGCCTCGAGCACAGGGATCGGCAGCAGATTGCTCATCGCGTTCGCGATCTCCGGAGATGAGTTCATCAACTCGCCGACTGGCTCGTTCATGATCATCGGCGTGTTGACACCGGTGGGGTGCACGGTGTTGACGCGAATACTGTGCGGTGCAAGCCAGTTCGCCCAGCTACGCATCAGTCCCACAACGCCGTGCTTGGACGCAACGTAGCCGTCCATGGCTCCCGACCCGTTGCCGCCGCGGCCGGTTAGGCCCTGCGTGGAGCTTGTGATCACGATGGCGCCGCCGTCGCCCTGGTCGATCAGGTACTGCACACCCGCATGGATGGTGTGACGAGTGCCGGTGAGGTTCGTCATGACCGTGTCGACGAATTCCGCGACCGGATCCTCGTCATGCAGACTCACCGTGGAGATGGCGGCATTTGCGATGATGATGTCGAGGCGCCCCAGTTCGGCCACGCCCGCGTCCACGGCCTTCTTCAGCGCCTCGAACTCCCTGATATCGGCCTGCGCAGTGAAAACTCTTCGGCCGAGCGCATCCACCTCTTTGCGGGTGATCTCCAGATCCTCCGGGGTCGCCATCGGGTACGGGACGCTCGCGATCTGTCGTGCGATATCGATCGCGATGATGTCGGCGCCGTCCTCCGCCAACCGGATCGCGTGGCTGCGGCCCTGACCGCGTGCCGCACCGGTGATCAGAGCGACCTTGCCCTCCAAGTTCCCGCTCATTGCACTCCTTTTACTCACTCGATGCTCACCGCGCTGGGCTTGTTGCGTCCACGGCCGAACACAGCGTGAACAGGACAAACGTTTGCTTGACGTGATGGGTAGGATATCATATCGTGACCTCCAACGGAGCGTGCGGTCGTCCGCGTTGAAGAGCACAAGAGGAGCCGCCCGGCTTTTCGAGTGGAGGAGTCCGCCGTGGAGAAACGAGCGCGGCCAACCGTGACCCGCGTGCGTCTGACGTTCAAGACCGCGTCGCCCACTCTGAGGCGTGGATAGCCCAGACGGAGAAGATCCTCAAGGTCCAGCTAGCAGTTGGGAGATTAAGTATGACTGTTGAATCTGCGCGGATCGAGGTCGACCATCGACCTACGCCTGAGCGCCGGTATCGCGTAATTGTCTGCGGCACAGGCGGGGTCGGCAGCGCCGTCGTACGTGAGGCGCTGCGCCTGCCGTGGATCGACGTTGTCGGTGTTCAGGTGTACACGAGCGCCAAGGCCGGCGTCGATGCCGGCGAGCTGGTGGGTCTGCCCGCCGCAGGCATCATGACCACAGCGGATCCTGATGAGATCGCAGCACTGGATGCTGACTGCGTTGTGTACTGCGCTCGTGACTTCGGTGACTGGCGGTCCAATGATGTGTTAGTGCGGTTGCTCGAATCCGGGAAGAATGTGGTCACACCGCTCGCCTACTTCCGCGCCGAGTCACATACGCCCGAGGTGGTCGAGCGATTGGAAGAGGCATGTCGGCGCGGCGGCTCGAGCCTGCACGCCACGGGGCTCAACCCGGGGTACATCGGCGAGCGTCTTGGGGTCGTGCTTACCGGTTTGAGCCACGATGTCAGCCGCATCAAGATCGAGGAGTTCTACGACATCACTCCGCTCTCCAGCGAGCTTGCGCACCTGCTCGGGATCGGGCTCCCTATCTCGGAATCCGAGAAGGCCAGCGCGGCGGCGCAACTCGCGCAACTATATTTGGAACAAACCATTGGACTGATCTGCGATGCGCTCGGCGTCGAGATCGATGGCATCGAACACAGCCAGGCCCAGCGCGTCGCGGGCGATCCTATCCAGGCGGACAGTTATGCGGTTGACGAGGGCGCGGTCGCGTCGGTCACTCATCGCTGGACCGCACTCGTCGAGGGTCAACCTTTCTTGTTGTACGAAACCACCTGGTTCGTTGGGAAATCGATGCAGCCCGAGCACTCAGATATCGAGCATCACTGGCTGCTGACGATCGAAGGAAGGCCATCGGTGCGAATGCTCCTCGAGGTCAACGCAAGTATGGAGAGCGGAGCGGCGAATTACCAAGGCGATCCGACCTCAGCCGGTAACTACGCAATCGGAATCCCACTCGTGCAAGCGATCACGAGAACCTCCGAAGCAAAGCCCGGGATCGTTGGGCCGCCGCCGGTAGGGCCACATTGGACCGCCGCCCGCGGACGTAGTGGAGCAACAACGGAGCGGATCGATTATGCGGAGTCGCCCGCGTGATCGTCACCGTCTGCTGAAGCGCGACTAACGAGACGCGACCAACAAGCTTGGCGCGGAGCTATGAGCGGTCCCGGTGACTAGGCTTTCGTCGTCACTAGTCACCGGGACCAGTCCGCGTCTACACGGAGGTCAATGCCGCTGTCGGGGCTGTCTTTTCGCCGCACTCGGCTCGGTTAGCGGGCGGCGAGGGCAGCGGTATCGAAGTAATAAGGTTTGATCTCGGCGATCAGCCCGTCGCGGATGACGAACGTCTCGATCACGGACACTGTCTCACTGCTTGCGGAATCCCCGAATGGAACCTCGAGGAACGCCGCAGCCCGCTCGGAATTGGCCAGGATATCGCCGACGGCGACGGTGTCGAGGTCAATCATCGAGTACAGCTGCGCCAGCAGTTGCAAGACCTCCGCACGGCCAGTGTGCGTGCCGCCGTAGGGCAGCGATGCCGCTTCGTAGTTGACGATGTCAGGGTGCAGAATTTTGGCAACCCCCTCGATGTCCGCCCGCAGCGAGTAGTCGTAGAACTGTTGAACGACCGATCGTGTCTGATCCTCGGCAGACAAACCCGGGGAATCGCTAGCTACCGCCATGTGTATCAATTTCCTTTCCTTGTCGACCCGAACAGGGCAGTCGCGTGCTGACTGCCTGGCAACGGGTTACCGATACGCCTATCCGTCGGTGGATAGAGCTTGCTGGTTTCTTCGCCGGAGCCTTGACGTCGTATCGCTCACGGGTGCGGATGCGCGATCGGCAGGGATGTGCCGGTGCGTTGCGGCGCGCCCGAAAATGCTCCGAGCCGCTCAGTTACGAGACGCCTGGTCAACGGTAGTCGCTTCGGCGGTAGATCGGTCCGCCGTCGGTCGGACAGGGCGGCGCACCGGTCTCGCCGCAGATCCCGTTCGTGAAATAGGAGGGGACGTGGGTCGGAGTGTTACCGCTGTACAGGCCCAGCACCGCAGAGCAGACGGAATACAACCCCATCGCGGCAGTAGCGCAACCGATCAGCGAGAACGTGCTCAGCGCGGTGCGCGCCGCGCCCTTCACGGGTACCCGGTCGATCCCGCGTTCGACCGGCGCCTGCCCGCGTGTGTTGTAGGCATAGACCTGGTAGCTCAGCACCGTGATGGTGAACCCCCACAGGGCCATTTCGGTGAGTGGCATGGCGTTGGCGGTTCCGCTCCAGAAGGTCAGCGCGTCGAGGTTGCTGGCCCACCACACCCATCCGCCTCGGATGACGACGAGCTCTTCGATGGCGAAGACGAACACCATCATCGCTACCCAGGTTGGCGCGAAAAGGCCCACCAACCCCACCCCCGGCCAGCGTCGCTTGATGTAGCTCATCAGCTTGGCGGCCGCGACCGTTACCGTGACCATCGTCATGTAGTTGGCGGTCTCGATGAGGAATGGCTGCGGCAGCAGGTGCCCTTTGGCGCTGATCCACCAGGGGATGTATTCGACCCAGGAGCCACGGTTGAAGTAGTAGGAGTTGAACATCATCTGGGGCCGGATCAGGTTGGCCCAGGGATCGAGCCAAAGGATTGCCATCCAGGCGATCCACATTTGGGCGTAGAACGTGAGACGGCGTTCACGCGCGCACCGCCAAACCAACCAGCCGATCGTGGCCACCGCGCCGGCGGCGAAGGTGCCCTGCAGAATCCACGCCTTGACCATGACGTCGTGAGGCACCGGATCGGCCCCGGTGGGTGTGGGCGCGAAGTTGCTGGAGGTCACCCACCTGCCAAAGACATAGAGCTGCATCGCGACCGCGGCGGCGCCCAAGGTGGCCCACCATAGAACGGGGCGCGCCTGGCGACCAGGAGCAATACCGGGTGCCGACGGTTCTGGAGCCACCGTCGCGTTCGCCCCGGCATGCGCAGCGTGTTTCGTGTCGGCCCGCATTGCAGAGGCTTGCGTTTCTAGGGTCATCCTGCCTCCATTTGGGGTGGCGCCGCCGGCTCTCAGCCGGTCAGGGGGTCCGGAACCCAAGCCATGATGTCATATACTATATCGCGGATCGCTCGGGATTTAAAGCCAGTGACGGCGCAGATCCCCTGTCGGGTCAACCCGCGCTGCGATACGATATATCTATCTCAACGATCGGAGGGCCAGCCGGAGATGACGAGCACTGAGCTGTACTACGAGCCATGGGATCCAGCCTGCCGCGTGGGACTCTTCGATACCTATCAACGACTCATCCACGAGGCGCCCGTGTACCGCGCGCCGTCCGGCACCTGGATCGTCTCGAGCTATGAGGGCGTCGAGTACATCTTCAACAACCACGATCTGTTCTCCAACCGCCCCAATCAGGATGAGTCGATCGGCTTTCCACCGAAGGTGGACTTCGACGACGAAGAGAGCGTGGCCATGATGACTCATCTGGCCAAGCTTGCGGAGACCCTTCCGCTGGACCTCGGCGACCTAATGGTCGCTCGGGTGATCGTTGGCGCCGACCCTCCAAACCACACTCGTCAGCGCAAGATCGTCAACCGTGGGCTGACCGCCCGCCGGGTCGGAATGTTCCAGGACCGAATCGAAGAAATCGTTGCCGAATGCCTGGACGGCATCGAAGGGCGTGACCGCTACGAGCTTGTCAGCGAGTTGGCGATCCCGGTCCCGGTCGGCGTCATCGCCGACCTTTTGTCGGTCCCCACCGACCGCTACGCCGATGTCCGGCGCTGGTCGGACATGGTGGCCAACCTGCCCCAAAGTGAGGGCCGCGGCAGCCCTGAGACCACGTACAAGCTCTTCGGCATGCTCAAGGAGTTGTCGGAGTTCTTCGTGCCCCTGATCGAGGATCGCCGCGAAAATCCCCGAGACGACATGATCAGCGATCTCGTCCGCGCTGTCGACGTCGACACCATGACTG
>NZ_JBAPRN010000651.1:0-27505 GCF_049281135.1 Mycobacterium sp.
CTACATGGACGCGGAGCCGTTAGGGCCGTTAGGGCGTGTTTCCCCGGTGAAAGACTTGAAGGCTTTGGCCGGCGCTCACCGCGCCGACGAGGATCAGTCCGGTAAGTCAAGTACGCCTGCTGGCGGGTCGGCGATTTCGATGTATTCGAACGTGGCGGCGCCGTGGACGATGAATGGGAGGCTCGCCATTTTCTCTCGGGCTTCGTCCGCGGTGACGTTAGAGAGGATCATGACCATCCCGGTCTGGTCTGTCTTGACGAAGATGTCGCGAACGAGGCCTTCGGCTATCGCCTTGCGGATGAATTTGTTTTCTTCTGGCTGCAGCTCGGCGTAATCCTCCTTCTTGCCCGCGAGCTGGCCCGTCATCAATACGTGCATTCTGTTCTCCTCATCGACTCGGTTGATCGTGGGTGGCTTCGGCGGCCCGAGAGTCCCAGCGGTCTCCTCCGCTGGTGAGCACGGCCCGGATTGCGGCGCCGCGTCGGTTTCCGGCAGCGCCCGTGATGAGCAGGGCGGGTTTCACAGATGTGGCCTCTAGTGCTCGGCTCGGTATTTATTTTTACTTTACGGCTAGACAATAGAACGGACCAGCGTGGAAGTCAATTCCCTTTACCCTCCGTAGCGGTAATATCAGCCCGATGAGCTCCACGGCTTCAGCGCGCCGACCGCGGGGACGCCCCCCGGGCACCACTGCGGAATCGCATGCGCTCATCCTCGATGCGGTCTACGAACTGTTGCAGGAACGTTCCGTACGCGACCTGACCATCGAGGCCGTCGCCAAGCGGGCCAAGGTGGGTAAGCCAACGATCTACAAGTGGTGGCCAACGAAGGCCGATCTCGTCATGGCGATGTTCCAGGAACGGCTCGACCGGGATGCGGCTACACCCGAGTCCGGGGTGACGCCCACGACGGTCCAGGACGCCCTCAAGCTGAAAGTTCGGGGGTTTGTGGGCAAGCTCAACGGATTGTTCGGCAAGGTGATCGCTGAGCTGATCGCCGAGGGACAGAGCGATCCGGCCATTCTGGAGGCCCTCTATGATCGTCACCTGCGGGAACGTCGGGCCGCCACAGTAGCCGAGGTTGAGCGCGCCAAGGCCGCCGGCGAGCTACCGGCCGATGTCGACCCAGAGCTTGTCGTCGACGCTATCTCCGGGCCGCTTTACTACCGTCTCCTGATGCGGCGCGAACCGCTCACCGAAGCCTACGCAGACGACCTGGTGGCACAGGCATTCCGCTGCTGAAAGTGTCACTTCCGCAACCACAGCATGTAGTTGTAGCGCCGCATCCACGACCGGCGGAGTCAAACGCGGTTTCGTCACCGTGACACTTCTCCCCCGGCCGATCGGCTGGTAAAGTCACCGTCTCGCAACAGTATTCACCGCTACTGGTAACCCGTCAATACGAATATAGCTGCAGCACAGTAGAATTCAACGGTTGAGAGAGAAGGAGGGTACTACTACTCCTCGTACTCTTGCTCTATCTAGAACTACTGGGGGTAGTGTAGGTTCTCAAATCCCTTGTCCACTCGCGAAGCGCTGAACTGCCGAGCTGCGGATCGTCTCACGTGATGTCCACACCGGTTTGTCTGACCATCGTGTCCACTTTTCGAGACGCACCAAGCGGCAACCCCTGAATCCCCTCAGTGGACGAGGCTATGTAGCAGGCCCTCACCGCTGAGGAAGCGGACCGCTTTACCACCCACTTGCAACCACTCGTCGAGCGCGGCCACGGCCGCCGACGACTAGCCACTCATTACAACTAGCCGGTGACGAACTGGTAGAGGTCGTCGGCGACCACCACAAGCCGATCGCCGCGGGTGTTCAGCGCGGCGCCGATCGGACCGGAAAGCTGCTGGTAGCCGCCGGGTCGCAGCGCGGTTGGCGTCGCCGTGCCCATCCACAGCGCGCCCTCCTCGGTGGCCGCGAACCAGCATTCCTCGCCACTCGCCGACCGGACGGGCTTCACATCGTTACGACACCGGCGTCTCATATAAGTGGCCAGTTGGCCACCATGTGGCCACCGGAGATGAGAAATGGCCATTTTGTGTCCACTCGCCATTCGCTGAGCTGCGCCGATGCAAGTTGTCTCACGTGATGTCCACACCATTTTATCTCACTTGCGTGTCCACTTTTCTAGGCTCCACGCGTCAAAGGCGATTCATCACCGACGGCGAGGAGCGGTGCCTTCAGCGGTCCACGAGTGATCCGTCACTGTGACGCCTGAAATTTTGGACGCCGACTCGATCCGTGCGACGACGAGCGCGCGGCTCGTAGCAGAGATAGACAGAGTGGCCCTTGCGTCAATCGGGTGTGGGCGTGGTCATTTCGTGATTTCTGCGATGGCGTCGGGGGTTTGCAGGTCGCCGTAGGCTACGGCGTAGCGCTGCGCTAAGGCGATGGCGACTTCAATGCGCTGCCATAATCCGCCACCAGAGCTGGCCGTGGCAAGCCACAGGGCCAGCCCGTGCGCGACCGAAGCACTGTAACGAAGCCAGATTTCGTCATCGGAAGGCAGTTCTGCGTCGGCGAGGCCGAGGGCGTCGCGGTACTCCTGAAGCAAGCTTCGTTCGTGTTGGCGCCGATCCTCGATCGTCAACGCGCCCTGCAAGAAATAGCCAACATCCAACGACCAGTTGCCACGGCGGGCCATCTGCCAGTCCAGAAACCCCACCTCGCCCTCTGCGGTGACATAGGTGTTGCCGATGTGGGCATCACCATGCAAAAGAGTCTGCGGCGACGTCGTCAAAGTCCGAATGTAAGGCTTCCAGACCGACTCGACTAGGTGTACTGACCATGGACGTTAGGTACGGCGTGGCGTAGTGACATGACGAAGACCTCCGAGTGGAGTGCGAGCTGTCTAGGAACGCTCACCAAACTCGGAGGTCTTCATGTCCCACCGTAATGCCCCGCTGTCTGAGCTCGGCCGTCTGCGACTAGCTCGTTGTGTCGTTGATGAGGGTTGGTCGTATCGGCTTGCCGCTGAACGGTTCCAGGTGGCGGTGACCACCGTTGGGCGTTGGGTGCGCCGTTACCGCGAGGACGGGCCAGCCGGGATGTTCGATCGCAGTTCACGCCCGCATCACAGCCCCAACCGCATGCCGACGCGAACCGAGCGGCGCATCATCAAGGTGCGTGTGGTGCGCCGCTGGGGACCGGCGCGGATCGGCTACCTGCTGGGGCTTCATCCGTCCACTGTGCACCGCGTGCTAACCCGTTATGGTCTAGCCAAATTGCGGTGGCTTGATCGGCCCACCGGCAGAGTGATTCGACGAATGAACTCTGAGCGGCCCGGCGATCTGGTGCACATCGATGTCAAGAAGCTGGGCAAGATCCCCGCCGGCGGCGGCTGGCGCATGCTGGGCCGCAGCCTCGGCAAGCGCAACGCCCAAGCCGATCGCACTAGCGGTGTCTTCGATAAGAACTACCGACCCGTGCGCGGCTACCACTTCCTGCAGAGCTCGGCGGTTTCTAGTAGCGGTGATCTGCGATGCGCGGTCCACTGTGGCCGTCGTCACCGTCGGCGGCCAGCGCGGGCACCATTTCGCTGGTCACCAGACCTTGTTCGCGAGTGACTTCGTCGACGATGTCGAAGGACGCGGCGATGTTGTTCGGGGTGTCGATGATGATGGTCACGACCGGTACGTGGCGGCCCAACTGGAACAGCTTGTCACCGTGCGGGGCGTGATCGCCGTGGAAGCCCCAGATTCCGCGCAACACAGTCGCCCCGTGTGACGATTCGTGTCGCAGGAGTCGGTGGATCAGCGCGCGGTGAATCGGTATCCCGTCGAAGCGTGCAGATTCCGAGGTGTAGACCATCAACTTTTGCCAGAGCGCTAAGCCGTGTTCGTCGGTTCCGGGCAGTGCGTGTGGTCGTTCCAAGAGTTCGCCGTCGCGCTTGCACACCCGGACTCGTTCGAGCGTGACGACGGGGCGCCTGAGCAGGGCCCCAATCTCGGGTAGCACCCGGCCGATCCGCTCGCCGCTGCCCACGGCGATGATCATCATCGGCACGTCGACGTTTCGGCCAATGAACTGTGCTCGTTCCCGCTGTCCGCGAACCGTGCCGTCGACGCCTAGGAAGACCGATGCGCCGGCGAGTTGGCGTCGGTAAAGCAGATCGCAGAGCGCAACGTAGCCGGGCACGCCGTAGACTTTCTCCTTACGGCCGAGGTAGATCGTTAGCTTGGTGGCTTCGTGGTATTCGTCCGATAGTTCGATGCTGTGGATGTCATCATCCAGCAGGCGCGCGCGCTCGAGGCTGATCAGGCCGCGTTTGTTGACGGCCAGCACGGGTTCGAGCAGGCCTTCGATGACGGGCTTGGTGTCGACCGCGATGATCGCGACGGGGGGGTCCTCCGACAAGCTCAGGGACTGGTCAGTTCTAAAGTGTTGGCGCGAACCGAATCCGGCGATCCCGCGGAGCACGATGCTGCTTGCGACACTGCGTTGTTCGTACAGGCTGAGCATGGTCTCGGCCACGAAGTTGCCGCCCTCGCGTTGACGCTCACCGAAGTATGCGCTCAGCTTGAGAGATTCTTCATCCATTCCCGTACCCTCCGTTGGCTATACAAGCGTCTCCAATTCGGTTGCTACTGCGACCGCCCCACCGGACGTAATGCCGACGGTTGAAACCATGCCGATCGGTCGAGCATGCTGGTAGGTTGTGACGAGAGGGCGGTGGGGCCCGCCTAAACTGCACGTCTGACATGGACGGCCAACGGTCCCTGCGTAACTGATCAAGGCTGAACCGGCTATACAACTGCGCCGGATCGGTCACAGACGCGGAGGAACTCAAGTGGCCGTTAAGTTTTCGTCGATCTCGGCAATCGAAATTCTCGACTCGCGGGGTCGGCCCACGTTGTCGGTGTGTGCGACGCTGTCCGACGGTAGGCAGGTGCGCTCCGGCGTGCCGTCCGGGGCGTCGACCGGCAGCCGGGAGGCGGTGGAGCTGCGTGACCATGACGAACGCTACGGGGGCCTCGGCGTGCTCAACGCAGTGGCTGGCGTCAACGGGCCGATCGCCGAGGCGCTGACGAGTCGGCCGTTCAGCAGGCTGGACGAGGTTGATCAGACCTTGCGTGAGCTGGACGGCACACCCGACAAGTCGCGGTTGGGGGCCAACGCGACCGTTGGTGTCTCGATGGCTTGCGCGCAGGCGTTTGCACTGGAGTCGGGACAACCGTTGTGGCGGTGGCTGGTTCCTGAAGGGGTGGTTCCGCGGCTTCCGGTACCGCACTTCAACATCATCAACGGCGGCGCCCACGCGATAAACGGTCTCGACTTTCAGGAATTCATGATCGCCCCCCTCGGGGCACCGTCGCTGCAAGAAGCGGTCCGCGCGGGGGCTGAGGTGTATCGGCGGCTGCGATCGACGTTGGTCGACCGCAACCTTGCCACCGGTCTGGGTGACGAGGGTGGTTTCGCACCCGAGATCGACGGCGAAGAAGAGGCTTTGGCACTGCTCACCAAGGCTATTGGCGACTCTGGCTACACCGCTGGGCGCGACGGTGTGGCCATCGCGCTGGACCCGGCCGCCAGTGAATTCCACCGTGATGGCCGCTATCGGTTGGGCTGGCAATCGTTGTCCAGCGACGAGCTCATCGACCGCTATACGAGCATCGTCGAAAGGTTTCCGGTGTGGAGCATCGAAGACGGGATGGGCGAGCACGACACCGGCGGCTGGCAGAAACTGACTGAAAGACTTGGCGATCGGGTGCAGCTGGTCGGTGACGACAATTTCGTGACCAGCCCCGAGCTGATCGCATCCGGGGTACGAGCCGGTGTGGCCAACGCCGCTCTGATCAAGGTGAATCAGATCGGTACGGTGACCGAAACCCTTGAGGCGCTCAAGGTCTGCCGTGACGCGGGTTACGGTGCGATGATTTCGCATCGCAGCGGTGAGACCGACGATTCGTTTATCGCCGATCTGGCTGTTGCGTCGGGTTGCGGTCAGATCAAGTCGGGTGCTCCGGCCCGCGGCGAACGGGTGGCCAAATACAACCGGCTTCTCGAAATCAGTGCAGCGGATACGACTCTGGCGTTCGGGCTGCCCGCTCATTGATCCGTTCACTCTCACGATGTCGCGATCACCACGGCCAATACGGCGAGCACCGTGATCAGCATGTAGGTCATGTAGGCGTCCAGACGGCCGGACTGAAGGCGGCGGGCTACGCGCGACACGCCCAGCAACGCGGTGATCAGCGGTCGGTAGAAATATCGCTCGACAAGATCGACGACGTCGACGCGATAGGTGAACAATCGCGAGACCGCCTCGTCACCGCCGTCGTCTGCTGATGTCTCGACCAGTTCGGACGTGGTCAGAAGCACGTTGGACAGCACAGTGCGTACCGGGTTGGCGTAGGCGAATGAGGTGTAGCCGACTCCGCGATCTACTCCCGGTGACGCCGACGACCACGGTGGTACCTGACGCGCGCGGAAGGGGTTTCGGCCGGCGAATAACGTCGCGAAGCCGGCGATGATCGCTGCCATCAGCGGGAGCACGATCCATAGCCAACTCGGCGACAGGGCCGAGAAATCGTCGAATACCGGCTGCAACACCCACGGTTTGGCGTTGGCGCCGGCTGCCTGGTTACCGACGACGGGAGCCAGGCCGGCGGCGATGACGCGGACCTGCAGTGGTGCGACTGCTGCGACACCAAGGCACCCGGCCACCAGCACCGCCACCGCGAAGCGGTAGGACCACTGACGATCCGGGCGCGCGCGGGCGGGGTCGATCGGTGGCTCATTGATGCGCGCCGGGCCGAATGCGGTCAGTGCGACCACCCGCACGAATGTCACCCCGGCGATGCCGATTGTCAGCGCGACCAAGGCGCCTGTCGCCGCGCTGGCCAGTTGCATGGCGAGGTTGGAAACCCGGAACTCCTGCATGAGCGCCTCGAGGGTGAACCATTCGGACGCGAAACCTGCGGTCAGCGGCAACCCGGCTAAAGTCAGCGATCCGATCGCTAAACCCGTTCCCGCCCATGGGAGCCGGCGCGCAATGCCGCCGAGTCGGTCCAGATCGGCGGTTCCGGTCGCCTGTTCGATCGTCGACGCCGCGACGAATAGCAGCGTCTTGCCTAGCGCGTGGGCCATCACCTGTGCGGTGCCGGCAACCAGCCCGGCCGCGACCAACTTGGGCTGACCGACCGAGGCACCCACCAGCGCCACACCGAATCCGGTGGTGATCACTCCCGCGTTCTCGACACTCGACCACGAGATCAACGCCGCAAGGTCGGGATTGACCGCGGCGTGCGCGATTCCCAGGATTGCGGTTACTCCCCCAACGACCAACACCACGCATACCAGCCACACGGGAGGGGATCCAAGTACGTCAAGGGTGCGCCACATGCCATAGAACCCGACATTGACTGCGGCGCCTGCCATTATCGCGCGAGCGGGCCCGGGAGCCGCCGCGTAGCCGCGCGGCATCCAGATGTGGGCGGGAACCAGTCCGACCTTGACTCCGAATCCGAACAACAGCAACGCATACGCCGCTTGGCCCACAGCGCTGTGCGGATCTACCGCGCCAGCCCCGAACGCGAAGGAATGTGTTCGGCTGGCCAACAGCAGAGCGCCCATCAACACCGCCGCGCCGCTGACCTTCCCAAAGACCACCGTGATGATCGAGCCGGCCGCTCTGCCGGGCAGATCGCGGTCGTAACCGGCCAACAGGTAGAAGGCGACGGTCAGCAGTTCCCAGCCGAACAGCAGGACGAACACGTTGTCGGTGGTGATAATGACCGCGACAGCGGCCAGCGCAATACCGACGGCCGCCGGCAGCCGTGGACGACTGCGATTGCCGGATGCGGCCGCGGCGATCAGGGCGGGAATCGCGACGCCGAAGGTGATGACCAGAAACAACCCGGACAACGCGTCCACACAGAGACCGGCCGGCCCCAGCCCGGCCAACCCTGGGAGGCTCACCCATTGACGGCTTCCTGCTAATCCGAAGGCACCGGAGATCACGAATAGCACTGCGGCAGCGATGTTCAGCGTCCACGCACCGGTGCAGAAGAGCTTCTGGATGTGGTCGATGGCGGCACGTCCACCGCACCAACTGATCAGCGCGGCCGCGGCCAGCAACACCAGCCCGGCGACGATCATTGGGTGCTCCGCGGGCCGGGCAACGGGACTCGGCCCAGTGCCAGCAGGATGGCGTGCAGGATGCTGAAGGGGGAGGCTGGGGCTCCGGGCACCCAAACATCCACGGGAACAACGTCGCCGACGCCGTCTCCGCCGGTGTATCCGCCCCCGATGAGACCGCCGCTGATGGCGTCGGTGCCGACGGCGATCACCACGGTCGGCTTGGGCATCGCCTCGAGTGTGCGACGCAAGGGTTCGACCATGCCCGCGGCCCCGATACCAGTGACCAGGAGGATGTCGGCGTGGCGGGGGCTCGCGGTGAAGAAGATCCCCAGCCGGTGCAGGTCGTAGACCGGGTTGGTCAGCGCTTCGATTTCCCATTCGTCGCTGCCGTCCGACCCGGTGTCGATGTGACGTAGATGCACCGAACGCCGCAACCACTGCACCCGCCTGGCTAGGCTCGCGCGCAACTCGGCCAACGCCTCGTCGGTTTCCTCAACTGCGCCTACCACCACGGCGTTGCGGCTCAGCTGTGCTGTCGCCGAACCTGCCTGCCACCGGAACCATTGGGGCGACGCCTCGACACAACGCCCACACAGAATGCAGCGCCCACGATCCAGCCGCGGCCAAGCCTCCGCGGAAATTGCACCAGTCGGGCATGCCGCGGCTGCCTGAGTGACCGTGTCAGACGTCGCGGCCTTCGGGTCGTCGAGCACGCTGACCGCCGCGGGAAAGCTGTCAAAGTAGCTGTCCGCGCGTTTGGGCCATCGAGTCGTGAGAATCCCGTTGCGCAAACCTCTGAGCACCCAAGGCATTTACATCGCCACCCCGGCATAGCTCAGTCCGAAACTTGCTTCAATGAACGGGAAATCGGTGAACACGTCGCCGTTGAAGACGTCGTGAAAAAGCAGCATGTTGTGCAAAGACGCCGACCTGGCGAAGCACCGCCCGATAAGGCTGTCGCGAACCTCCAGGCTGTAGAGCACTTCACCCTGGGGTGCCTCGGCCCAGCCCAATGCAATTCCGTCGACCGCCGGCACGTCGACGATCAGAGCAGTGTCTGACAGCTCCGAGAGGCGGTCGCAGGCGCGCTGGATCAATTCGACCGCGCCGTCGATTTCCGACCATCGCACCCGCAGCCGGGCCAATGCGTCACCGTGGTCGTTCACCGCCGTACCGTCGACCAATGGAAGCTCCCCGTAGCCGTCGTAGACACGGCGGCGGGCATCGTCGTCGACACCGGAGCCGCGTCCCACCGGTCCGAGTGCGCCGTGCGACGCCGCCAGTCTTGGATCGAGATGGCCCGTGCCGCGCAGCCGGTCCAGAAATGACGCATCGACCATCAACGCATTCCGGTCACTATGAATCCTTTGCGTGACGGCCGCCAACTGGTGCACTACGTCAGCCGGCCGCAGTCGCGGGTCGGCGGCCACGCCGCCGACGCGGACCACCGAGCGCCCGAACCTGTTGCCGCACAGACTTGATACCAATCTCATGATGGATTCTTTGTGCCAACCGAATCGCGCGTGCGGTACCGCCAGTCCGGCGGCGTCACAAAGCCGCGTCACCACATCGAGATGGTTGGCCAGGCGTTCCAGCTCAGCATGGATCACGCGGATCAGGCGCGCCCGCCGTGGCGGAGCCACCTCGGCCAGGGTCTCCGCGGCGTGAGCGAACGCCAGCGCGTGCGCAACCGACGCGATGCCCTCGACCCGCTCGGCGACCAGGACTCCGTCTGCTAGCGGTAGCCCCTCGAACCGCTTGGCGATACCGCGATGTTTGTAGTGCGGACGGATATTGAGGTGCGGGATGTCTTCCCCGGCCGTCTCGATGAGGAACTCGATCGATTCGAAAACTCCGGAGCGTACCGGGCCCAGCGGCAACGTGAAGACTCCACGGCCGCTGACGTCCACCGGTCCATGTTGGTCGGCGGCGCTCGAATGGATATGCCGCTCAAGCCTGTCCCAATCGGGATGACCTGGCCGAGGCGTTGGCTGGCCGGGGCGGCGCGGCAACAACAGCGGGTCCAATCGAGGATGACCGGTCGGCACCACGCCCGACAAGTCGTGCAGCGCGCGCTCATACCAGAACGCCGCCGGCACATCGGGTGTCAAGGCAGGGTAGGACAGCGATCCGTCGCCGCCCGGCGTGATCAGTGTCCGCAGGCAGCTGACGACTGAACCGCCGACCAGCAAGCCATGTACGTACGCAGCATCACCACGGTGGCTGCCGTAAACGCCGGCGAACCGGTGGCCTTCGGCAATGCGGCCGGTGATCCGATCACACCACTGGTCCAGCGGCAGGTCGACCACCATAGTCAGGGCAGCCGCGCTCATGGTGTACTCGCTAGCAGTTCACGAGCACCGGAATTGAGCAGTTCCACCAGATCTGGTGGCAGCGCTAATCCAAGAACCAACAACACCAGCACCCCGGCTACGACAGGTGCCACCATCCATCGGCTGGGCTCCCCACGGGTCAGTGCCGGCGCAGCATCTGTCGAGTCGTCGGTTTCGGGGTGGAACAAAATCCGTGTCGTCGCCAGGCTCAGACCCAGGAATGCCAGCGTCACCAGGCATACCAGTACAGAGGTCAACACGCTACGACCGTGGGCGAAACCACCGGACACGATCTGAAATTCGCTGCGGAACAACCCAAATGGAGGCATTGCCGACAACGCCAGCACTGCGATTAGGAACAATGGCCCCGACCAGGGCAGCAGCTCGATCCCCCGCGTCATCCGACTCAGTTCCTTTGTGCCGAACTTGCGCACCAGCACTCCTGCGCCCATGAATGCGTTGCCCTTGGCTGCGGCGTGGGCCAGCACATGTAACAACACCCCGGACAACGCTATCGGTGCGCCGAAGCTGATGCCGATCGCGAGGATGCCCATGTGTTCGACACTTGAGTAGGCAAGCAGCCGTTTGATGTCGCGTTGTTCGAGCAAATACAGCGCGGCCAGCAGTAAGGACAGCACACCGAAAACCAGCAGCACGATCTGCGGAAACCTAGTTCCCAAGGTGCCCGTAGCGATCTGGTAGTAGCGCAGGATCGCATAGAAGCTGACCGCCAGCAGCGATCCCGACAGCAGGGCCGAGACCGGGGTCGGTGCTTCGGCGTGCGCGTCGGGCAGCCAAGTATGCACCGGGAAGAAACCCACTTTCGTGCCGAATCCGACTACCGCCAGCACAAACGCCAAACACACCGGTGTCTGCGGTAATTGGGCCGCGGCACTGATCAACGGGTCGAACGCCAAGTCGTAGGACTGCCCCAGGGCCTTTGCACCCGCGTAGTACATAAAGATGGTCGCCAACAGGGCAATGCCCAACCCGGACGAGGCGATCAGCACGTACTTCCATGCCGCCTCGGTGGCCCCCTCGGTGTTGTCCAGTGCCACCAGCAGTGCGGAGACAACGGTGGTGATCTCGATAGCGATCCACAACAACGCGAGGCCATTGACCAAGGGAGCACAGATCATCGACCACGCAAACGCGTTGAGCCCGAGGTAGAACCGCGCGCTGTGGCGGGCGAACAATGCCTGTTGCTCAGCGGTCTCGGAACGGACCGCGCGCTCCTCGTCGGCCAGGTAGCCCACCGAATACACGCCGACGGCTGCGTAGAGAAAACAGGTTGCCAGCAGAAAGATCACCGACAGCGCATCAGCGCGCAAGTAGTGCAACCCAGAGATGGTGTGGCCCTTGGCCGCTGGCACCAGCGCCAGCGCGACGATGAAAGAGATGA
Organism: Mycobacterium sp.; assembly: GCF_049281135.1. Taxonomy (GTDB): domain Bacteria; phylum Actinomycetota; class Actinomycetes; order Mycobacteriales; family Mycobacteriaceae; genus Mycobacterium. The sequence continues at coordinate 11,823 of NZ_JBAPRN010000651.1, forward strand.
TGCCGGTCACCGCGGTTACCGCAGCGGCGACGCGATGCGGAGCGCGGATACACACCAAAGTGGCCACTAGCGGCAGCACGATCAGCAATACCATGACGACGCTCATCGACTAGCCCCTCAGTTGGTCGAGCGTCTCGGTGGATAGCGACCGTGTTCGTCGCTGATGGGTACGCATCAAGACCCCGAAGACGACGACGGCAACCAGCAGATCGAACAGGAACGCCACCTCCAAAATCAGCGGCATTCCGGCGGCAACGACCAGGCTCGCGAGGGACACCCCGTTTTCCAGTGAGAAGAATCCGATTGCCTGGCTGACCACATCGCGGCGAACAATCATCAGGATGAACGCGACCAGCACCACCGCCATTGACAGGCTCAGCGCGACGGTCGGCAGCACGGGGGAACGAAGCGCGAGTACGCCGACTGCAAAGAACCCAAACGCTCCGACAGCGATTGAGATCAGCACTTCGTTAGCCACACCCAGTACGCCGCTGCCCGCGATTTCTTCGTTGGCTTCCCGTAGTAGACCGACGATCACCAACGGCACCACGACAGCTTTGAGTAAAAGTGACAGCGCGGCAAGGGCATACAGTTCCGGCACGTCACGACCGAAGGCGACGACGGCCGCCAGGATGCTGACCGCCAGCGACTGGCCGGCATAGAGGCGTACCTGGCCGCGCAGCAGAGACGCTCTCAGCATCCCGAACTCCAGCAGCAGCACTATCAGCGCCACCGTGTTCGAGACACCCTCGAAGACGGTGGGCACAGCCTCGTTGACCGCCAGTACCATTAGCCGCCGCCCAGATAGAGGGTAAATACCGCCAAGACCGCTAGCAGCAACGCCGCCGAGACGAATTCGCTTATCTTGAAGAGTCGTAACTTCGCATAGCTGTTATCCAGGACAGCGATGATGCAACCGAGCAGCAATGCCTTGCTCAACAGAGCGGGAATGGCAAGCCCGACAGCAAGAGCAGATCGGGTTGATGCCATGCCCCAGGGCGCGACGAAGACGTTGCACAAAATAACGTAGAGCACGAACTGTTTTGCGGCAGAACCCCAATGCAGCAGCGCCAGGTCGGGCCCGGAATATTCGAAGGATCGCCCCGTTTCTATCATTCCGAATTCGGTTGTTCCGGTGTGGGTTTCGACGGGGATCCGCGCGGTCTCATACAGAATGACCATGAATAGCGCCGCGGAGGCCAGCAGGTGCGCCGGACGCACAATCTGGGCCGGTCCGCTACGAACGGTGGCCCCGACCACGTACGGCAGGTCGGTCGTGGTGATCAGCGCCACCGCAAAAAAGACCAGCAGCATTACAGGTTCGGTGATAGCCGCGAAAGTCTTGGCCCGGCTGGACGCCAATTGCGCATAGGCGTCCCCGGTTTCGGCTGCGGCCGCCGCGACCAGGAAGCTGGCGAACGCCAGAATCAACCCGCCGCCCAGAATGTCACCCATATAGCCCAACGGCAACGCGTAACTAGTCAGCACCGGAATCAACATCGGAACGGTCAGATAGCAGGCGAACGACACGAACGGCGCCAGCCGAAACAGTGGGCTGGCTTCCGGCGGCACCAACGATTCCTTACGGAAGAGTTTCGCCAAGTCGAAGTAGGGCTGCAGAATCCGCGGTCCGCGGCGTCCCCGCAGTCGGGCCTCGAACCAGGAGATGAATCCGCTGATGCCCGGAGCTCCGATGACAACGGTGGCCACCTGCAGCACCTGAATGATAGGCAGCGACAGTTCGGTCACGGGTCACCGAGCTGTGATCGGCGGCCTAAGGTCTCGGCCTGCCCGGGCCGGCGGCCAACGGATTCCCGCTCGAGTCTGTCGTGTGGGCTACCTGCCGCGGCATGGCCATCGATGCGGCACAAGCGCGGAAAGGCACGCGTCACCTGCGACTCCTCGGTTCGCAGGTGCCATCAGCCGTGTGGCGGTTCGGAAGTCATCTCCGGGCGGGCTCCATCGCCGTTGCCAGTTAATAACGGGAGCTCGTCGTGGTCAAGCCGAAGACGGTGTTTGCGTAGGAAAGCATCGACTGCTGAGCCGATGGAAACCAAGGCTCGCCAGGTTGAGCACCACCATGTTGTTGTCGATCGGGTCGCCATTTCTGCCCAAACCGTCCACCACGGTCCGGTATTCGGCACCTTGCAGGACCGCCTGGTAGCGGTGGTGGAAGTGCCCATGCCATAGCCGGACGGGGCGCACAATATCGACAACAGACCGTAAGAGCTCCTGATGCTCCGCGGAGCGCTGCAGCTCAGGCGGCGGGCATCGGAACCGGTCGAAGGCCGCGCCCGGAACGGTGATGCCGGCGGGGCAGTCGTGGCAAAACATTACGTCCGCCAATCCTGCCGCGCGGGCCTTCCGGGCTTGTTGCGGTGTGATCGACTCTTGCGGCCACCATGACCGCCCGGGTGTGCGCAGGAAACGATCGATGGAGTAAGCACCACCGAGAGCGAGGCACGTTGTCTGGCCCCAACACCAGCGGAATCCGCGCGGTAGGTGTACGACCCGGTCACGAAGGTAGCGCAGCCCATCGCTGGCGACCGGCCAGGCCAACAATCGATCAAAGTTTTCATGGTTCCCGTCCACGAAACCCAGGACAAGTCCGTGATCGCGCAGCGCGTCCTCGAGGGCATCGAGATATTCGTCGGTGAAGTCGTAGCCGAAGTCGCCGAGATGGATCAGTACATCAGCATCACGTTTACTCGCGTGCTCAATAGCTGAGACCGCATAGCGCCGATCTGCGTGCCAGTCGCCTGCGATCGCAACCCGGGTGGGCGGGTCCAGGAACGAACGTCCTGCCGCGAGTTGTGAGGATTTCTGCGTCGACTCAACGATTGGAAGTGGTTCGATCATGGTGGGCTCCCGGGTTTTCATCGCCGGTGCGTGACGCGAGATCGCCCACGACACCGGCAGTGTCGATTCAATTCCCAGGGACCGTTGACAGTCGCCGAAATCTCCGTTGACTGCAGGTGGCGAGCCCCACCGCCTATCGTGCAACCAGGCTACTCAGCGGCGTTGTCGTCGGTCAATCGCGACTGACGCCGGCCCATCGCCTAGGCTTGGGGTCGAGGCGATGGATCTCCGCCCGGGGTATGCAACCGCGACCCGAACCGCCGTCCAGGCTGATGGTTCCTGCTGGATCGTAAAGCGGGAGGTTGCCGTGGTTTTAGTTGTTGGATATGACCGCCACCCAGCCAGCAGGGCTGCACTGGTCTTCGCCGGCGAACTTGCAGGTGCCCTGAACGTGGCACTGCATGTCGTTCACGTCATCGACGATGCCGATGACGCCGGCCCTGGTGGCGACGATGGTGATGCCGCAAGTCAGCATCTGGCCGATGCCCTCGGCGCGGTGCAGTGGACCTATCATCGGCTCCGAGGCGACCCGGCGACCGTGTTGCTGGAAGCCACTCACCAACACGGGGCGTCGATGTTGATCGTCGGTCGGCCTGAACAAGGCATCGGCGCGGCATTCGGACACATGATCACCGGTAATGTCGCGCGAAACTTGTTGCGCCACAGTGACCGTCCGATTGTTGTCGTTCCTGAGTTCGGAAAGGTTCCGCAATGAGCGCCGTCGCTGATCGCGTCTTTCTGGCCAGGCATGGGCGCACGGCGCTCAACGCCGAAGGACGACTGCGAGGGCTCAGCGACCCTCCATTGGACACGGTCGGGCTTGTGGAAGCGGCGCGGCTAGCCGATGCGCTCGCGCCCAAACGCCCCACCGCGATCATCTGCAGTCCGCTGCAACGAGCCGTGGCCACTGCGCAGGCGATCGGTGCGGCCTGCGGTGCGCAGGTCACAGTCGATGTCCGACTCAACGACCGCGATTACGGGCCGATGACGGGCCGCGTGCGCGAGGAGGTCGAGCGCGAATATGGCAGCGTCGATTCCGCTCCCGGTGTCGAGCCACTCACGGCGCTGACCGTGCGCGCTGGCCAAGCATTCTTCGAGCTGGTGGCCGACTATGGGTCCGGACCGCTGGTCATGGTGTCCCACGATGCGTTCAACCGCGCCCTGCTGGGACAGCTCGACCCCGCACTCGTCGACGTTCGTCAGCGAACCGCATGCTGGAATCAGCTCAGCCTGGTCGACGGGGCGTGGCGGGTGGACGCCTACGATATGGTCGCCGATTAGTCACGGTGGTCGTCGCGCCGGCCCCGACCATGCAAATAGGCCATCATCAGGTCTTCTGCCCTGTGGTATCGCAGTGAATCCACCCATAACCGGTGCACGACCGGCTGTCGCGGATGGAACGCGCGGCCACCCGGGGTCGCGACATAGCCACCGACGCCGGCATCGGCCAGCAAACGCAATACAGCGTCGATGTCGTCTACCTCCAGGTCGGCCAGCTCGGCCCAGAAGCTGGCCCACACGCCATTGTCGGTGCCACCCGGCGGCAACCAGAACATCACATTAAATCGCGCCGGAACCCTAATCGGACGCAAAGGCGAGCTCACGACGACCCTTGAGAAGCATGAGCGGACATGTTTTCTCGCCCTTACTCGATCAGGTAGGGACCGTCGGCGATATCCGCAGTTTGGGCGAGCCCCTCCGCCTGTCACCATCATCGCGCCTCCGACGGTGTTTCGGCAATGTTTAGGCGCGTTTCGTTGCATCTGGGGTTAACCCACCGTTAGCATCGCGTTCAGGCGATGAAGCTCGCCTTTGACCGCCACACCGGCTGATGGCTTCTACTCCGTGAGGGAACGGGGTGGGAGCGTGCGGTGGGGCACCGTTGAATCGTCACAGAACTGGCTATCGGCCATTCATGGCTGCACCGGGCCATTGCGTCTCCGACTACCCCGCATGGGGCCTTCTGCTGTCGCAGGGTTTCAGCCGCGCCCGAAAACGGCTGCTGCACTCGATCATTCAGTACGCGCCGGATGCGCAGAACGAGACGAGTGGACGGCGCCATCCCCACAGGTATTCAACACATACGCCCATAGCGCCCACTCACGCGCGCCGACCTCACCCAACAACCAGTGACACCCGGTCGACAACCGAGCCCAATCGGTGCACGGACCGAAGGTCTGTGTTCAACAAACCGTTAACCGTAACCAACACCTATCGAGAGGAAAACCGATGTCATCCGCAACCGGACGACCGGAAGCCTTAGCCGCGGCGATAGTTCGCTTAGCGGGTTTCGCTCCGGCCTTGACCGCCAAAAATATCGCCGCCGTGGCACCGACCGCCAACATGGTTCCTGCTGCCGCCGACGATGTCTCGGCAATCATGGCGGCACAGTTCGCCATGCACGCGCAGATCTATCAAGCGGTGAGCGCCCAGATGTGTCAGGCGTTGAGCGCCCAGGCGGCTGCTGCGATAGAGGGGCTGTTCGTCTCACCATCGACCGATAGCGACGGGTCCGATGCGGCCACCGAAGGCACTGACGCTGCCCCCGGGGTCTGAAAGGCTGCTTGGTGCTGGATTTCGGAGTGTTGCCGCCAGAGATCAACTCGGCCCGAATGTATTCCGGCCCCGGGTCGGGACCGATGCTGGCCGCCGCAGCGGCCTGGGATGCGTTGGCCGAACAGCTGTCCTCGACCGCCGCGGGCTGCCAGACCGTTATCGCCGACCTGACCACTGGGCAGTGGTTGGGGCCGTCGTCGGCAGCGATGGCCCAGGCAGCGACGCCCTACGTCGCGTGGTTGCACGATACTGCCGCCCAAGCCGAGCACAGTGCCGCCCAGGCCAAACAAGCCGCCGCCGCCTACGAGCTGGCCTTCGCGACAACAGTGCCGCCACCGGTGATCGCCGCCAACCGCAGCCTGTTGATGACGCTGATCGCCACGAATTTTTTCGGCCAGAACACGCCGGCCATCGCAGCCACCGAGACGCACTACGCGGAAATGTGGGCCCAAGACGCGGTGACGATGTACGGCTACGCTGGATCCTCCTCGGCGGCAACCACATTGACGCCGTTTAGCTCGCCGCCGTCGACCACCAATTCGGTAGGTCTGGCGACCCAGTCCGCCGCTGTCGCCCACGCTGCCACTAGCTCCGGTGGAAGTTCATCGACTACCCTGTCTCAGCTGATCTCCGAGATGCCAACTGCTCTGGCGCAACTCGCCGCACCCGCCGCGCCGTCGGACCCGCTATTGACACCGCAAGCTCTGATCACGATCGCACTCACTCCCACCAGGTTTGTGAACATGGCGCTGGGGCCGAGCAGCGCCACAGCATCGGGACGCGGCATCACTATCGCCAACGAACGACTCGCGTTTCAGGCGGCGCGGGATTGGGAAAAGGGACTGAAATTCACCGCAATCGTCGTGCCAGCTCGGCCGGGCGGATCGCTGGTGGACGCGGGAATGGGTCGGGCGTCCCCGGTGGGGTCCTTGTCGGTGCCGCCCGGTTGGGCCAACGCCGCGCCGGAGATACGGCCAGTCGCGCTGACCTCAATCGACTCCGGTGTTGGTGTCCCCGACGAAGCCGCCGCCAATATGCCTCAGGTTCCAGGCAGCTCGTTCAGCCAGGCGACTTTGGGAACTCTTTCACGGGAAGTCGCTCCCCCACGCCAACCGAAGACTCATCCGATAATCGTGCGCTCGCCGGCCGCCGGATAGCGAAGCCAGAACAGGGAAGAAGGAAGCCCCGATGCGCAGAAACCGTGACATATCGGACGCAACCGTTGCAGGCTGGCGCGCTTTCAGGAATTACCTGGGCGTGTTTCGGGAACGCCGCGACCGCGGGCGAGATCAACGTATGGCCCTCAAGACCACCGTCGAATGTTGAGAAAGGTTCTTTAAGATGGACTTTGGAGCGCTCCCCCCGGAAATCAACTCGGCCAGAATCTATTCCGGTCCTGGCTCTGGCCCCTTGCTGACTGCCGCCGACGCCTGGGACACCCTTGCCAGCGAGCTGAATTCGTCGGCCGCCGCTTACCGATCCGTGATCGCCAATTTGACCGTTGACGGATGGCAGGGCCCGTCATCGATCATGATGGCCAACTCCGTTGCCCCCTACGTAGCGTGGATGCACAGCACGGCCGCTGAGGCCGAGCAGAGCGCCAACCAAGCCAGGACCGCAGCCAGCGCTTACCAGTCCGCATTCGCGGGTATGGTGCCCGTGCCACTCATTGAGGCCAACCGTGCTCAATTGGCATCGCTAGTCGCGTCGAACTTTTTCGGGCAGAACAGCCCGGCGATCGCGGCGACCGAAACAGCGTACGAAGAGATGTGGGCCCAAGATGCCCAATCCATGTACGGTTACGCTGCCTCTTCGGCAGCCGCAGCACGATTGACACCGTTCAACAAGCCACCTAGCACCACCAATCCGTCTGGGCTCGGCGCGCAAGCCGCCGCGGTCACCCAGGCGGCCGGTACGCCCGCCAGCCACGCGCAAGCCGTCACTAGCTCGCAGACGGTCTCACTGTTACCCAGTGCGCTGCAACAACTCGCCACGCCCAGCGCTACTGCGGACCCGCTGGGCTTTACGCCAGCCGACATTTTCGGCGATGCGGTGGACGCCGGAAGCGCAAGCGCGTCCGGCATCAGCTCGTCGTTTTCCGGAAGCTCGATAGCGACCACAAATCACGCCGTCGCGATCAACGCCGAACGGGACGACTTTCAGGGAGTCGGACCGTTCGTGGCGGCCTCGTCCGGCTCGCTGTCACCTGCGGGCCCGGCAAACCTCGGCTGCCCGTCGGCATCGGCGGCGATGGGCCGGGCCAGTCTGGTGGGAACGTTGTCGGTTCCGCAGACGTGGGCGGCGACCGCTACTCCGGCGGTTGACCCGGCAGCGCTGGCGGTACCAAGTGTTGGAACCGCTCCCCCAGCCTCGGCTGGGATGCCTGCGGGCATTTTCGGCGAATCGTTGCTCGGCACGCTGGCCGGGCGCGGAGTCAGCAACGTTGCCGCAAAGCTGCGCACCCCCAGCGTCATCCCGAGGTCGCCCGCAGCCGGGTGACATGACGGCCACGACGGCGTTCAACGCCAAGGCCGGCGAACGCAGGGTAGAATGGCGGCCAGGCGATGAAGCTCGCCTCAACCGCCGCACCTGGCTGATGGCTTCTACCACGCGAGTGATCCGCGGTAGAAGGCAGGTGAAAGGCGATGGCGTCCTTTATCAGCGTCCTGTTCCCCGAGTCCGATGCGACAGCCGGTTGCGATGGGGAACCGGACTGCTTTCCCGATCTTCATCTCCACGAAATCGTCGCGGCGGTGACCACCGGAGATGTCAACGAGCACCTGAAGAAATTCTTCAATGCGCCCTTGGACGAGGTTTCCAAGGTCGACTACCGCCACCAGGTTTTCCACGACCTGGAACGCCAGGAAACACGTGAGCCCGTCCAGAGATTTGTCGACAGCATACGCGCGACGAGACACGAGGTCGGCCGGGCCGTAAAGCTGTGGCACCCGCTGCAACGGCAGGGGTGGCTTGCTCACGGCGTCGAATCCTATTGCAGCGCAATAACGCAGCTGCGCGATGGCCTCACCGGCGTAGCGCTCGCGTCGCGGGGGCTGCGGGACTTTTTCGACCACGTGGTCGAGTACACCGACTGCGACACTTTTCGCACGCTGGCGGACGACACTGCGAAGCTGCACGCCCAGCTGCACGAGGTCCGCTACTCCGTGCATATCCAGGGACTTCGGGTTCACGTCGAAAAGTTCACTAACCAAAGCGATTACAGCGTGGGAGTGGTGGAGACGTTCGAGCGGTTCGCCACTGAGGTGCGTGACGACTACCACGTGCCGTTCAAGAGCTACCCCGACATGAACCACGTCGAAGAGCAAATCCTCGAGTGCGTCGCCAAACTGTACCCCGAAACGTTTAGTCTGCTTGCCGCCTACTGTGAGCGCAACGAACACTTCATCGAACCGATCATCGGCCGGTTCGAGCGCGAGGTCCGCTTCTATCTGGCCTATCTGGACTTCGTCGGCCGCTTCAGCGCCGCCGAATTGTCCTTCACGTACCCCGCGGTGACAGCGGAGCCTGGTGCCCTATCGGTCGAGGGCGCCTTTGATCTGGCACTGGCAATCAAGTCGGTCGCCGACGATAAACCCGTCGTGAGCAACGACTTCCGCTTATCGGGCGCTGAGCGGATCCTGGTTGTGACCGGGCCGAATCAGGGTGGGAAGACAACTTTTGCCAGGACTATCGGACAGTGCGCCTACCTCGCTTCGCTGGGCTGTCCGATACCTGCCAGGCAAGCGAGCGTGATGCTGCCCGATCACATCTACACCCACTTCGAACGACAAGAGACGTTGGCGACACTGCACGGCAAGCTCGACGACGAACTGGTCCGAATTCACGACATCCTCTGCAGCGCCACCGCGGCGAGCATCATCGTGATGAACGAAAGTTTCTCGTCCACCACGGTCAACGATGCACTCCTGATTGGCACCGAAGTCCTCAAGCGCATCGTCGAACTGAACTGCGCTGCCGTCTACGTCAGCTTCCTCGACGAACTAGCCAATCTGAGCCCGGCCTGCGTCAGCATGGTCGGGGAAGTCGCACCCGACGATCCCACCCAACGGACATTTACCTTTACCCGCCGACCCGCCGACGGACTTGCCTATGCCGCGGCGTTGGCCGACAAATACAGACTGAACCACGAAGCACTACGACGGAGGGTAAGCCGATGAAAGTGCGCCTGCTACATCCCGAACGCGACCCTGACTTCCAGATGCCCATCGCATGGGCGCTACGTGACCTCACTGATGATGACCTTGAACTGCCCCGCGTCTACCAGACTATGGCGGCCGGCGACAACTTCCTGCGCGATACAGCCAAGAAAGTCATCTCACTGCCGGTCATCGAACCGGAGGTCATCGTCTATCGCCAGAACGTCTTGGCCGACTGTCTGACCAATCGCCATGTGGTTCACCAAATGTACGACATCGCCGTCGACGCAGTCGACGTCCGGCGCAAGATCTTCCTGGGCGGCATGATGTCACGCAACCCCGAAGCGATCTTGCGTCGGTCCGTCCGGATCCTGGAACTACTCTATGAGAACCTGCAGCAATTACGCAGCCTGTGCGACGAGCACGCCGGGAAGTTCAGCTCCGATGGATTCCGACAACTGTTCGCGATGGTCGCCAACCAACTGTCCGACGACTACCTGGGCCGCCTTAGCGAGCAGCTACGCGATCTGCAACTGCCCAACGGCGTGCTACTCAGCGCTCAACTCGGGCCGGGCAACAAGGGCAAGAACTACGTACTCCACCAAGCGCCACACCGTAACTGGTGGGACAAGCTGACCGGCAACCGCAGCGGCGGGTATGGATTCGTGGTTGCTGACCGCGATGAGGCCGGCGCGGCGGCCCTCACCGAATTGGCGGGTCGCGCCATCAACGATGTCGCAAACACGGTCACGCAATCCGCCGACCACGTCCAGGGCTTCTTCGATCGTCTGCGCACCGAGCTCGCGTTCTATCTGGGGTGTCTCAATTTGTACGACGAGCTCACGAAATTCGGTGCGCCCACGTGCTTTCCGACTGCTACTCCGGCGGGCACGCCGCGGTTCGAGTGTCGCGATTTGCACGACGTGGGGTTATGCCTGGCCACCGTCAAGAAGGTCACCGGCAACGACGTCGACGCCGATGAAAAGACGTTGATCGTCATCACCGGCGCCAACGAGGGCGGCAAGTCGACGTTTCTGCGCAGTGTCGGGGCAGCACAGGTCATGATGCAAGCCGGCATGTTCGTCACGGCAAAAGCATTCTCCGCCAACGTCCGAGACAGTGTGTTCACCCATTTTAAGCGGGAAGAGGACGCCACCATGACGCACGGCAAGTTCGACGAAGAACTCGCCCGGATGAATGCCATCGCCGACCACATCACCCCGACATCATTACTACTCTGCAACGAATCGTTCGCATCCACCAACGAACGCGAGGGATCACAGATCGCACGCGACATCATTTACGCCATGATCGAGAGCGGCGTCAAAGTTATTTACGTGACCCATCTTTACGACCTGGCCAGCAACCTCTACGCACGTCACAACCACGCCGACTTGTTCCTGCGCGCCGAGCGGCGTCCCGACGGCACGCGCACCTTCCAGTTGATACCAGGTGAGCCCGAGCCCACCAGCTACGGGGAGGATTCATTTCGGCGTGTCTTCGGCGTGCCCGCGGATACTCGGGCCAACCAGATGCCAGTCAGCTGATCACACGGCGCAGGCGCGACCCGCTTCGCGGAGCGTCCCTGGCGGCCAAGAGACGCTGGCAGCGCGTGTGATGCGACCTCGATAGACCCTGCGTCGCTGCATCACTGGCAGCGATCAGGCCCGCCAATTCGCTCACGCGATCAATAGCCCCATCTGCCGGGCCTACTTCGATTCGAGGAATTGTCAATACCTGTGGATTGGGGTGTTTCAGGCGACCTCCGTTTCGGTTGATTCGGTCGGTTCGGGCGGGGTGATGTCGATGGGGCGTTCGAGCAGTTTGCCTTTGTGGAACACGGCCCCGGCTCGGACGAGGGCGACCAGGTGTGGTGCGTTGACGGCCCGCCAGCGGGCTTGTGCGGCGTCAATGAGCTTGTAGGCCATGGCAATCCCCGCTGCACGGGAGCCGGGTCCTTTGGTGACTTTCGTCCGCAACCGCACAGTGGCAAACGTCGATTCGATGGGGTTGGTGGTGCGTAGATGAATCCAGTGCTCGGCCCGGGTATTTGTAGAACTCCAGGAGCACATCGGTGTCGTCGACGATTTTGGCGACCGCTTTGGGATACTTGGCGCCGTAGTCGACCTCGAACGCTTTGATCGCGACCTGAGCCCTGTCGATGTCCTCGGCGTTGTAGATGTCCTTGATCGCCGCCGACGCCGCGGGATGTGCTGATTTCGGTAGCGCGGCAAGAACATTGGCCTGCTTGTGAAACCAGCAGCGTTGCTCACGGGTGGCCGGGGAACACCTCGCGCACGGCTTTCCAGAACCCCAGGGCGCCGTCGCCGACGGCGAGCACCGGGGCGGTCATCCCGCGGCGGCGGCAATCACGCAGCAGATCGGCCCACGACTCGGTGGACTCCCGATATCCATCGCTCAGGGCGACCAGCTCCTTGCGGCCATCAGCACGCACCCCGATCATCACCAACAGGCAGAGCTTTTCCTGGTCGAGGCGGACCTTGAGGTGGATGCCGTCGACCCACAGGTAGACGTAGTCGGTACCGGAGAGATCCCGGCTGGCGAAGGTCTTGGCTTCGTCCTGCCACTGTGTCGTGAGCCGGGTGATCGTCGTGGCCGACAAACCGGCACCAGAGCCCAGGAACTGCTCCAAGGCAGGCCCAAAGTCACTGGTCGATAGGCCGTGCAGGTACAGGAGCGGCAACACCTCGCTCATCTGCGGGGACTTGCGCGCCCAGGCCGGCAGGATCGCCGAGGAGAACCGTTGCCGCTCACCAGTATCGGCGTCAACACGTTTGTCGCTAACCCGCGGCGCGCTCACCACCACCGCACCGGCGGCGGTGAGTACCTCTCGCTCGTGGCGATACCCGTTGCGGACAACCAGCCGATGACCATTCTCATCGACCTCACGGGCATGGGCGTCGATGTAGGCAGCCACCTCAGCCTTCAGCGCTGCAGCCAGCATCTGCCGGGCACCGTCGCGGACGATCTCATCCAACAACGAGCCACGACCACCACCGTCGTTCTCGTTGGCGTAATCCGCATCGTGAACTACCGTGAGCAAGGGCGTACCTTCCCCCGAACCAGCGCGCCAACGCCGGCTCTTGATCAGACCTATGACATTCAGATCATCCTCGGGAAGGTGCGCCCACTTTCACGCCCCCACACCGAGGCTCATCCACAGGTTCTGATCATTGCTCCTTCGATTCGCGGCGGGCACTCTAGATAGGCCTATTGCTGCCTGGATGCGAGTAACGCGGTGCGGGTACGCGGCATTCCGCTGTCACCGCGTGCTGTGGGCTTAACTGCCAGCACCTGGTTGATTCCGATCCGGTTGGCTGTAAACGCCAGGGCCGAGCCGGCCATGTAGAGCCGCCAGACCCTTGCTCGCCCAGCACTGCTTGCTGCAACCGCTTTGTCCCAGTTGGTTTCCAGATTCTCCACCCACGCCCGCAGTGTCAGCGCGTAGTGCTCGCGAAGGGACTCGACATCGCGCACTTCAAAGCCCGCTCCTTCGAGTGCCTCGATCATCGTCGCCATCGCCTCGATCTCGCCGTCGGGGAATACATAGCGATCGATGAAGGACGTCTTCGAAAACGCCGCAGGCTTGCCGGGTCTGCGCGAGATGGCGTGGTTGAGCAACCGGCCCTGCGGGCGCAGCAGCGCGTACAGGTTCATCGCGTAGGTCGGCAGCATCGCGGCCCCGACATGCTCGGCCATGCCGATGCTTGAGATAGCGTCATACGGCCCGTCGGTGACGTCGCGGTAGTCCTGGACACGAATCTCGACCAAGTCACTCACACCTTCATTGACCATCCGCTTGCCGGCGTAGTCCGCCTGTGCGCGCGACAGCGTGACCCCCACCACGCGCACGCCGTAACGTCGGGCCGCATGCGCAGCGAAAGTCCCCCAGCCGCAGCCGACGTCGAGCACCCGCATGCCGGCGGTCAGTCCTAGTTTGCGGGCCACCAGATCACACTTAGCGACCTGGGCCGCGTCCAGGTTCTCCTCCGGTCGCGCCCAGTATCCGCACGAGTACGTCATCGACTCGCCCAGTACCAGGCGGTAGAAGTCGTTACCGACGTCGTAGTGGTGGCGGACCGCCGCGGCGTCGCGCTGCTTCTCGTGGCGGCGCCCGCGCGCCAGCTTCGCCTCCTCTGGCGGGGGCTTCGGGGGCAGGCCGATAACTCCAAGCCGCAGGGCCGTTTTCACGAGTGCCTTCTTCGTCTCGGAGTCGATGCGCACACCCGGGCCGTTCGTCGGGTCTGACATCTGCTCCAGGACCGACATGCCTGTTAGTAGGTCGCCCTCGATTTCGATATCACCTGATACATAGGCGCGTGCAAAGCCGAGTTCGTTGGGGGCCCATAGCAACCGGCGCAGAGCCCGCCGGTTCTTGATCTTCAACGCCCACTGGGCGTTCGCTGGCCCCGCTCGGCTACCGTCCCACGCTCGAATCGCGACCGGTGCCTCCGAGCCCACTGCCGCCCGAACCAGTGGCTCCAAAGTGTCAGCGACTGTCACCACAGACCTCCCTAGAGCGCGAATCGTTTCCCGATTGAGTTTGTCGTGCTTGGGATCAAGAACGGACATCAGCGGGCGCCTCCTTGCGCTACGTCAGGGTGCGCTAAAGATGGAGGCGGGCTTAGCATCTCCGACAGTTCGGACGAGGCCGGATCACGATCCACCGGCTCCGGCGAAGTCAACCGGCGACCACGTGCGCTCGTCAAGAGGCGGGACAGTGGAGTTGTCACGATGGCCCTACCTTTCAACTTCCAGAAAGGTAGGGACCATTGGCGGACGTAAACTGCCCGCGATTTCGATGGCGAGTCCCTCCGCCACGACTCTTGTCACTTTACCGCAAACCGCCGCCACCGCAGCGCACTTCACCCAGCGTGTGCGTCGCCGGCACCGCAGCAGTACTACTTGGCGCGGAACGCCCGGGTCGCGGCAACGAACATCGACGTAGAAAGTCCTGATCCTTCGCGCCGCATCGATTTGCGCTGCGAGAGCGCGGTTAAGTGAAGAGACGAGCGATCTCCATATAGACCGGAATTCCTATTGTGACGTTGTAGGAGAACGTCAGTCCCAGTGAAGCTGCTAGAGGCAAAGTCGGACTCGCCTCGGGGATTGCCAGCCGCTGCACCGCCGGGACGGCAATGTACGAAGCCGCGGCGCACAGCACCGCGAACAGGATGTACGTTCCTGGCTTGAACTCACTGTGGAGGAGGTGTGCGTAGGTGTGGGCAACGATGATCCCCAGTGTTGCAAAGATATTCGGCGCCAACAGGCCGAAGAAGATGAACCCGCGGCCGGCGGATTTGAGGTCACGCAGTTTGCGAGCGGCTGTCATGCCCATTTCGAGGAGAAACAGGCACAGTGCGCCTTGGAAGGCGGCGATGAAGAAGGTGTCGTCGTCGTGGGTGACCGTGTGTCCTTGTAGCCCGCTGATGAAGCCGATGCTGATGCCGCCGAAGAGCAGAAGCAGCCCGGGGTTGAGGAAGACTTCGCGCAGCAATTGGCGGGAGAGCAGCGGCGGCTTCTTGCCGGTCTCGTCGACGCCGTCGAGCTGGCGACGCTGGGGCTTGTCCAGCGAGAAATCCAGCTGCTGGGCGATTCCGCGGTCGTCTTCGCTGTCCAGGTGCTGCCCCGGAGGTGGCTGGGACGCGGCGCCGGGCGCAAACCTCGCCGGCGCCGGTGCGGTGTAGCCGTGCTCACCGGGCATGTTGCCGTCCGCGTCCATCCCCTTGTCCCGCAGCCGCGCTACCAGAAACAGTGCCACCAGGCAGCCGGGGACCTCCATCACGGCCAGCATGACCGGCATGTACGCGTCGAAGGCCATTCCCACGCTGACGAGAATCGCCACGCGGGTGGCAAAAGTCCCCGCCGAGTCCGACCCGTAATATCCGGCGACGGTGGCCTTGTCGACTTGGCGCAGCTTGGCTAACCAGCCCAACAGTAGGTGGGCGAGCACGCCGATCACAAAGTTCAAGACGAAGCCGACGACCATGAATCCCGCGATGTCACCGATGCTTGACGCCTTGATCGCGGCGAGCCCTTCGCCCCCGTGCCAGCCGATGGCCAACAGCAGATACATCGTCAGGCCCTGAT
>NZ_JBAPRN010000652.1:0-2536 GCF_049281135.1 Mycobacterium sp.
CTCGAGGACTACGAGCTGTCCGGAGTGCAGATCAAGAAGGGCCAGCGCGTCGTAATGGTCTATCGCTCAGCCAATTTCGACGAGGAGGTGTTCGACGACCCGTTCACTTTCAACATCCTGCGTGACCCCAACCCGCACGTGGGCTTCGGCGGAACGGGTGCGCACTACTGCATCGGAGCCAACCTGGCGCGGATGACGATCGACCTGATGTTCAACGCGATCGCCGACGCCATGCCCGATCTGGAGTCGATCGGCACACCCCAACGCCTCCGCTCAGGCTGGCTCAACGGCATCAAACACTGGCAGGTTGATTACCACAGCGATGCCTCAGCGAAACACCCTGTCGCGCATTAGGCTACGGCTATGCCGTCACACAAAGCAGTTCAGGTAAAGTCCGCGGGTGCGCCGCTGGAGCTCGCCGAGGTCGAGACCATGCCGCCGCCGCGCGGCCAAGTGCGGATCAGCGTCGGCGCCTGCGGCATCTGCGGGACCGACGCCCACTTTGTTTCCGGCGACTTCCCCGGTCTGTCCTGGCCGCTGACTCTGGGCCACGAGATCGCCGGCAAGATCGCCGAAATCGGTCCGGGTGTCGAGGATTTCGCGGTCGGTGACCGTGTCGCCGTCGGTTGGTTCGGCGGGTGCTGCAACCACTGCGCACAGTGTCGCAAGGGCTTGTTCATCCACTGTGTGAACGGCAAGGTGCCGAGCTGGCACTACCCCGGTGGCTACGCCGAATCGGTGACCGCGCCGGCCACCGCACTGGCCCGCGTCCCCGCGGAACTCTCCGACGCGGAGGCCGCCCCGATGGGCTGCGCCGGTGTGACGACCTACAACGCGTTGCGCCACACCAACGCGTTGCCGGGTGATCGAGTGGCGATCCTCGGCGTCGGCGGCCTCGGCCACCTCGGGATCCAGTTCGCCCGGGCAATGGGTTTCGAAACCATCGCGATCAACCGCGGCACCGCGAAAAAGGACGATGCGATCAAGCTGGGCGCACATCACTACGTCGACTCCACCGACGGTGACGTCGCCGAAACGTTGAATGACCTTGGCGGGGTCGCTGTGGTGCTGGGCACCGCTGGAGCGTCGAAGGCCATGGCCGCGACGGTCGGCGGCTTGCAACCCCGGGGTGAGCTGATCACCATCGGTGTCACCCCCGAGCCGCTGCCGGTCAGCCCCCTGCAACTGATCACACCGGGGCTCAGCATCATCGGACATCCGTCCGGGACGGCCAGTGAGATCGAAGACACCATGCACTTCGCGGTGCAGACCGGCGTGCGGGCCTGGATCGAAGAGCTGCCGCTGGCGAAGGCCGCCGAAGGCTACGCGGCACTGGAGCAGGGCCGGGCGCGCTACCGCACCGTTTTGACGGTTTGACCGACGACAGCGCGGTGCGAAGCCTTGACGGCTCCCACGGCGAGCTGCTGATCCGTACCGGCGTATCCGGTCGCGCCGCGCAGCTAGGGCATCGGCTGACGATCGCGATGCGCACCTGGCGGGCGAGCATCCAGTGGGATTCCGACGAGCCGGTGAGCGCGGAATTGACCGTCGACGTCGATTCGCTCGAGGTGGTGCGGGGCGAGGGCGGCCTGACCCCGTTGTCCGGCCCGGAGAAGATCCTGGTGCGCAGCAACGCTTTACGTTCGCTGGGCGCTCGTCGATTCCCGCGAATCACCTTCGCCGCCTCGACAATTGAGAGGACGGACGATGGCTACCGGTTGACCGGGGCGTTGACCCTCCACGGCAAGACCCGGCCGCTGACTGTCGATGTGCGCACCGATGACCTGGATGGCAGCTGGTGGCTGTCCAGTGAAACCACGGTCCGGCAATCCGAGTTTGGCATCAAGCCGTACTCACAGCTGTTGGGCTCGCTGAAAGTCGCGGACGATGTCACGGTGTCGTTTACGGCGGAGTGTGCCAACGAATTCTGACGAAGGGAGTCGCGATGCGGATCGGAGTGGTGTTCCCGCAGACCGAGATTGGCGCCGACGCGGGTGCCGTCCGGTCCTACGCCGAGCATGCCGAGGCGCTCGGGTTTGCCCACCTGCTCGCCTACGACCACGTCGTGGGAGCCGACCGGGATGTCCACGCCGGCTGGAACGGCCCCTACGACCTGCACACTACGTTCCACGAGCCGCTGGTGACCTTCGGTTACCTGGCAGCGATCACCACCTCATTGGAGTTGGTCACCGGCGTCGTCATCCTGCCGCAGCGTCAGACCGTTCTGGTCGCCAAGCAGGCCGCCGAAGTGGACCTACTCAGCGGCGGCCGGCTGCGCCTGGGAGTCGGGCTCGGCTGGAACGCGGTCGAGTACGAGGCTCTCGGAGAAGACTTTTCGACGCGAGGCAAACGCTGCGACGAACAGGTCGAGTTGATGCGCAAGCTGTGGACCGAGCCGAGTGTCACCTTCAGCGGCAGCTATCACCACGTGACCGGCGCCGGGCTGGCGCCGCTGCCGGTGCAACGGCCGATTCCGGTGTGGTTCGGGGCGTCATCCGCGCGGGCGTTGCGCCGCGCCGGCCGGCTGGGTGACGGC
>NZ_JBAPRN010000653.1:0-22997 GCF_049281135.1 Mycobacterium sp.
GTTCTGGGCGCGGGTACGTCGACGCGTGGGCATCATCGCGGCACGGTCAGCACACCGCGGCCGGTCAGGAACCGGCTCTAGCACCTCGGTGGGTACGCAAAGACTGGGGAACAAGAAGGCGCTGCCCGGGGCAGTCACATACGTCTGCCCGGATGGTGAGGTCCAGATGACAGTGCCGTCGGGCAGTTGCTGGTCGTGCCAACCCCAGAACGTTTTCATCAAATGATGAAGGCGGCAAAGGCATTTGAGGTTAGACGCGTGCGTCTGACCCCCATCGCCGTAGGGGATCGTATGGTCGAGATCGCAGCGCACCGCGGGCTTGTCGCAGCCGGGGAACCGGCAGGTCAAGTCGCGGCAACGGGCAAAATCCGCAAGGGCCCGCGACGGCGTGTAGCCGCGCTCCGGCAGCGCATCGGCGGGATGGACCAAGGGACGAAGTTTGGCCGACTTGGCCAGGTCGGCGATCAACTCTGAGGGAATCAGCGCGTCGGATCCGATCATCGAGCCATGCGTCTGCGCAGTGCCATCCAGGCTGGCCTGATCGGCGATCACGTGGATCACCACCGGACTCGGCATTGGCGTGGCCGCAGCCGGGCAGCAGGGCTGGCCACAGCGACAGCTCAGCCGATCGGCCCCGACCGCCATGGCTCCCAGAGCATCGGCGCGGCGCTGGTTGCGGGTGCGCGGATCCTCGGCACACACCGTGGCGGCAATGGCGTCCAGTCGGGCATCGACCGCGTGGGCGTCGGTGGTGACCAGCCGGCCGAATATCTCGGTCAAGCCATCGGCGTCGCCCCAGATCGACACCTCGCGATCGCTGCGGCGTTCACGCCGACGACGCACCGCATCACGATCGGCGCGGGCCACCACCCGATCCACGTAACCGCCCAGCCGGCCCCGCGTGATCCCCGGCCACCGCGCAACCTTGACCGCCAACTCAGCATCGACCGCCGCCAGTACCTCAGCATCGGTGATCAGATCGGTGCGATAGACGATCGTCTGAAACGTCCGATAGTCAATATCGCCGGCCCGCAACAACTCGCCCACCCTGGGCAGCCGCAACCGCATCGCCCGCGAATACTCCAGATAGCTGGCGGCCAATCCGTGGGTGATCCCCAACCCCGCAGCCACCTCCGCGGTGATCGCCTCCAGCGTGTCGGTCCACCACGTCTCGCGCTCGCCGACCTGCCGTAACCACAACACATCGAGCTCACCGATGACGGCCAGGCGCTCGCCTGCTGCCCGATTCTCCGTGCGCACCGCGGCACGCAACCGCTCCATCACCGACGATGCATCCTCGAACATACGTTCGATAATGCCATGCCAGTCCGACAAGTGTGGGGCTCGCCATGTCCAGTACAGCACCTGGAGTGTTGAGTAGAGTCACGTCAAATGTCGAGCACCGCCGACGCCGGGCCCGGTCGCCCAGGACGCCGCGCGCAGGCCGGTTGCGAGGTAGCCCGCAATCGCCACTACGACCGGGCCGTTGCGCAACGCCAGCGGTTGCTCAGTCTGGTCGCCGTGATCGGGGCCTCCGTCACGGCGGGCTTCGGCGTCATGCAACTGATCTTCAGTGACAGCTTCGGGTACATCGGGTTTATCAACCTTGGCACTGTCGCCCTCTATGCGGCCATCCCATCGTTGTATCGATTCGGTGAGCTGGTCGCGCCACTCGCTTTGATCATGGTGGCCTATCTGTCCATGACCTTCGTGTGCTGGCATCTAGGCACCGGCACCGGTGTTGAGTTCTACTTTCTGATCGCGGCCGTAGCAGCTGTCATGGTGATCGGTATCGAGCACATCGGGCTCGCCATCGCAGCGGCTGCCATCGGCGTAAGCCTGGTTATCACACTGGAATTCAGCGTCCCGCGTGACACCGGCGCTGAGCCACCATGGTTCGTCACAGTGGGATTCATCGGCAATACCATCGGGGCCGGCGTGCTGGCAGTCGCGATGGTCTGGTACGGGCTGCGCCAGATCGCCAGCGCCGAGGCCGCGATGGAACAGGAATACAAGCGCTCCGAAGCACTGCTGGCCAACATCCTGCCGGCCAGCATCGCCGAACGGCTCAAGGACCGGTCGAATTCGGTCATCGCCGACAAATACGATGACGCCTCAATCCTTTTCGCAGATATCGCGGGCTACACCGAGCGGGCCAGCGACACCTCGCCGGAGGAGTTGGTCGCATTCCTCGACGACCTCTACACGAGCCTGGATGCGCTGGTAAGCCGACACGGCTTGGAGAAGGTGAAGACCAGCGGTGACGCGTACATGGTGGTCAGCGGCGTCCCACAACCACGTCCGGACCACCTCGAAGCACTGGCCGACCTCGCCCTCGACATCGCGGACGCCGTTGCCGGACTGACTGATTCGCGCGGGCGCGCTGTACCGCTGCGGATCGGCATGTCGAGCGGACCTGTGGTAGCCGGCGTGGTCGGGTCGCAGCGCTTCTTCTACGACGTGTGGGGCGACGCCGTCAATGTCGCGTCCCGGATGGAGTCCACTGTTGCCGTTGGACGTATTCAAGTGCCGCAACTGGCTTACGAACGACTTCGCGATCACTTTGTCTTCGAGGAACGCGGCGACGTCGAGGTGAAGGGCAAAGGCATCATGCATACCTGGTATCTGGTCGGCCGAAACGGTGGCCAACCAGACTGATCGCCAAAGGTTTCATCGGCGCAGACTCTCTCGCGTGGGGCTCGCCTCGGCTGCGGAAGGTATGGCGCGCGCCCGTCGGTGGCCGATCACAGAGATCGCCCACAGCCCGACGACCACCAGTTCAGCGACCACGCTGATCGCCGCGTGTGGCGACGGCTCCCATCCTGTTTCGGAGAAACCGAAGAGGCCGACGGTGCGCGACAACGCAAATGCGCCCAGTGCGCCGCCGGCCAGCGCGGCGGCGGCCCATTGAAGCCACGATGGTCCGCCGATCACAATCAGCAGGGCCAGAGCGAACGAGACGCTGGCCTGCACCACGAACGCAGTGCCGATCGTCGGGATGTGATGGTAGCCATGGATATACAGATACGCGTGGCTGATCCCGCTGACCGCCAAAGCGACAGCCAAGGCCAATCTGGTCACAATCATTGCAGCACCTTTTCTTTCAACGCGAGAGTGCTCTGGCCCCGGGTGTAGCTGACCTCACGGATGCCCAGCGCGTCATGCAATTTGCCAGCCGGCAGGGTGACCGGCTTTGGCGCTGGACCATCACCGGGGTGAGGCAGTGGATAGGCGGTGGTTGTTCCGCTGTGGAATGTCACGTTGCCTTCCGTCTTGGAAAACAGTTGATGGACATGGCCGTTGAGGCAGGTGACCGACGAGAATCGACGCAGGTAGCTCAGCGCTTGGGCGGCGTCGTCGGTGCCCCAGCCCCAGTCCGGATACATGGCGAACAGCGGGATGTGGCTGAACACAATGATCGGCGTGTCACTGGGCAGCCCAGCGACGTCTTTGGCGACGAATTCGAGCTGGTCAACACCAAGGTGCCCAAGCTTTTTCAGATTCAACGTGTTGACCAACGCGATCACATGCACGCCGGCGACGTCGAAGCTGTACCAGCCGTCGCCGCGGGTTCCGGCGCCGAACGCGCTGCGGTACTTCTGGCCGCCGTCGTCGACCGAGTCGTGTTCACCGGGAACAGTGAACACGTGCGGGGTGCGCAGCCCGGTCATCATTTGCTTGACCTGATCGAACTGGCCAGGCGTGGCCAGATGGGTGAGGTCCCCGGTGTGGATAACGAAATCCGGTGTGTAACCGAGGTTGTTGATCTGATTGATCGCCTGGTTGAAGGAGCCCGCGACGTTCGGATTGGCTTTTCCAAGAAACCCGATGTGGCTGTCGCTGACTTGAGCGAATCGCAGAGTCGGCCGGCTCGAACTGCGTGCGGCATCGGCGGTGCCGGCGGCGTGGGAGATGACTTCGCCGCCGACCACCGCTAAGCCGACGGCAGCGCCGAACCATGCGCTGTGCCGGATCAACTGGCGACGGTTCATCGTGTGCGGATCGTCGGTCATGGCGTCACCACCACGGTCGCGTGCATGTACGGGTGGATCGAGCAGACATAGTCGAACGTGCCGGCCTTGGCGAAGGTGTAGGAAAACGTTGCCTGCGAACCCATTCCAGGTGAATGGAACGATCCGTCGTTGGCGACGACAGTGTGTGGTTCCTCGTCTTTGTTGGTCCAGGTCACTGTGCTACCCGCGCGGACGGTCAGCGTCGCAGGAGCGAACGCGAAGTTGTCGATGCTGACGGCATCGCCGGCCACCGGCGCGGCCGGTCCCGCCGTCGCGGCGCTGGTACCCGCCGGCATGTTCGGCATCGGCGCCATCCCGCTCATCCCCGGCATTCCAGGGGTGGTCGCCGCCGACCCGAATGTCACCGAAGGCGTCGTCGTCGCCGACTGGTGGGACGAGCATCCGGCCACCACCAGCAGCCCCACCAACACAGCACGCGCGCCCCAAGGTCGTGCGGGCATAGCGATACACCTCCATCTTCGGCGGAAAAGTACACGTCGCCAATAGATAGGGCGGCGGGTTACACGTCGTTAGGCCGGCTTGCTCGGCGGCGCCGGAACGAACACCTCGATGCCGCCGTTTTGTTCGCGGACCATCAACGTGGGCAACGGTTTCGGAGCTATCGGCAATTGATGCGTCAGCACCTGGCCGGCGGGCGCGAACGACGTCGAGTGGCACGGGCAGCGCAGCCGGTCGTCGGGCGCGTCGAACCACAGTCGGCAACCCTGGTGCGTGCACACCCCCGAGACGGCTTCGGCCTTGCCGTCGACACGACGCACGAATCCGATGACCGAACCGACATCGAAGGGCCGCATGACCCCGTCGGTCACGTCTGCGCTGGCCGCGACCCGCATCCAGCGTCCGGTAGTCGGCGTGAGCTCGCGGGACCCACTGTCGGCGCCGTCGGCCACCTGGGCACCATCGATCAACGCGCGATCGATAGATACCGCCGCCACCGCGGCCGCCGCGGCGGCCGATGTGCCGACGAGGACATTCCTGCGGGTCGCAGTCGACTTCGACACCGGCTGTCCGGTACCTGCCTGTTGCCCGGCGAGACGACGATGCAGATCGGTGAGGAACTCCTGTCGTGGAGCATCACTGCCCAGCCGCGCCGCCTGCAGTTCGATGGCCGTCCGAATTTGCGCGGCTTCGAAGTCGTCGGGCCGGAACGGCTTTGGGCGGCGGCCACGCAGCAGGTCGTCGATGTACCTGCGTAATGCGCGCGCGTTCATGATTCGCCCTTTTCGTTGACCTGTGCGGCCAGCCGCAATGCCCGATGCTGAAGCACCTTGGCATTGGCGACCGTAACCCCGAGTTCGGCGGCCGACTCCTTGATCGAACGCCCTTGCAGGAAACGTAGTTCCAAGATCCGCCGGTAATTGTCCGGCAACTGCTCGAGTACGCCGGCCACCCGCTGCGGTGCGGTGCTGATCGCCTGCTCACTCTCGGGCGGCTGCTCGATATCGTCGATCGAGGTGATCTCCCGACCCAGGGTCTCGCGCCAGTGCGCGGCCAAGACCGTTCGGGCGGTGGCACGTAGGTAGCCGCGAACCTCACCGACGCTGGCGGTCAGCCGCAGCGGCCGCAACGCCGCCAGGAAGACCTCGGCGGTGAGATCCTCGGCGTCGGCCCGGTTGCCGACTCGCGCATAGATAGTGCGATACACCCAGGTGGCGTTGTCCTGGTAGACCGCCTCCCAGTCCGGGTAGCCGTCGCCGGACACCAACCGCAAGGGTCGCGGGCCGACGGGATCGCCGTGTGCCGTCACATATCGCCTGCCTGTTTCTCCAGGGCTGCTCCACTGGAATCTTGCCTGACAGTGGGTTATAGCGTCTCGGGTTACATGTGATAGCTGAATTACCCCTTGTTGCGGCGAAACAGGAAGGTCAGGCTTCGCCGCCGGTTGGCGAATCCGGGCGCAAACTTGAAGTCGTCAGTCCGATGAAAGAGGTGGCCTTCGAACAGGACGGCCCGGTTCGCGCGATGCGGGATGACCTGCGACTGGGCGTTGTGCTCGTCGAGGTATTTCCGCACTCGATCGCCGCCGGAGTTGTAGTCGTTGTAGCTCCAGTCGCTCGGTGCCGCCTTGTCCCAAATGACGAGACCCCCGCCATTCGGGTCGAGGTTCGCCGAATCGGGGGTGATCCATAAGTTCAACGAGAAATCGGCGTCATCACCGTGGATGTCGGTTCCCGGCAGTTTGGTGTCGTACACGAACGCCCACCACTGCGCTAATTGATACCCGTCGAACGCCTCGCCGAGTGCTGCCGAAAACTCTTCTGCGATAGCGAACAGTGAGGTGCTGGCGAATCCGTTCTGCGGAAAGGCGCCTACATAGCCGAACTTATACGGGTGACGCCAGACGGTTGATTCCAGGCAGAACTTTCGCAGTTGGTCTAACGCTTCCGGCGTCAGGAAGTTGTCGATGACCTGTACCTTCTGACCGGTCGCGATGGCCTGTTGGATCGGCCGATAGTCGACGCTCGTGTTCACATATCGGGGCAACCGCTCCTCTGAAACCTTCACATACGGAGGGATGGCGACAATCCGGCTAGCTTCCCCCTGCAGAGGCACCCACGGCGCTTCCCCGTTGGCCCCGTCGATCAGGTCTACGAGTTGGCCGCGAAACTGGCTGAATTTCTCAGTCAAGTCTCCGGCGGACGCCTGCTGATCGCGATTGCTGCTGAGTATGTGCTCGAGTTGTTCAACATTGTGCAAGGCAAAATGCGCGGGAATCGCATATTGATCCGGCGGTGCAGCACGCTGTTCGTGGGTGAGGGCGGCAACAGCTTCGAAGTCCGACAACGCCGAGGCGTAGTCCTTCAACGCCACGTTCACCTTCGCAAGCAGGTCTCTGGCCGGTGCGGCCGAGGGTTCCCTTTGCACCGCGAGCGAGGCGTAGTGGAGTGCTTTGTCGTGTTCTCCGAGTTCGAGATACACAGCAGCGAGCTTCAACACTTCCTGAAGAGAACCGCTCACGTCGACGACTTTCGCGAGGACATCCACGGCTGAGGCGGAGCTTCCGCCCTGTGTCAGACCTTCAGGCACTTATCTCTTCCTGTCTGTCGACCTCCGAGGCACCTTTCGCTCTCGGAGCCTACGTGGACAGAAAAATGTCGGCCGGACACCACGACGGTGCCCGGCCGACAGAGAGTCGTTGGTTTAGCCCGCGGATGCGGCGTTGGCGGCTTCGGTGGCCGCGTACGACCCGGCGCTGGTGCCCAGCGTGTTCACGAACTGCTCGTGGATCGCTGCGGCCTGTGCGGCGACGGCCTGGTACAGCTGCGCGTGCGCGGCGAACTGCGCGGCGGTCAGGGCCGAGACCTCGTCAGCCGCAGCGGGAACCACTCCGGTCGTCGGGCCCGCCGCCGCGGCGTTCTGGGCGCTGAACGATGAGCCGATACCGCCCAGGGCAGTTGCGGCCGTACTCAGCGCTTCGGGCTGCGTGGTGACGAATGACATGTGTATGTCTCCTCGAGGGCGGACTCCGCAACTGGACGCGGAGGGACTGAACTATTGGCTTGTGCGTCGACTGTAGGTCCAGCCCGACTCATCAATCTTACGGGCGTGCCGGCTCCGGATGCCGTATCTGCAGGTGAACCCTTACGGATTACCGCGTCGGCGACCACCCAAAACCTGCTGCGGCGTGCTGAAACGCCGCTCGATCCAGAACGCATCGGGGTCTGCCGAACCCAGCGGTCGCCGGTAAGAATCTCCTCGCACATAAACGCTGCCGTCCGTTCACGCCGCGGTCCGGAATTTTGGATGCGCAGATTTTTATTCGCGGCTACCGATCGTTCACCCACCGCGACGGGCTTCACGACCATCTCCCGACAGGTGATCTTGCCAGGTAAACCCTGGTTTTGGCATCGCGCTCATCGAGCCGCCAGGCGGCGGCCGCGGCACCCCACGACCGACGTCGGCGCCGTTTCGACGGGGCTTGGTTTCGCGAAGGCTGGCTAATCTTCGGTGCAGGGAAAATCAGGCAGCTGCCAGGCAATTCGCACTTAATTGCCTGAGCTGAAGGACGCCCCTGAACGCTTTTTGCCGCCGCTCAGCGCTGGACAAACGCTGGGCATTCGGGACACACAGCCGGAGCGAGGGACACGGATGGTTTTCGATTTCGGAGCGCTGCCACCGGAGATCAACTCCGGTCGGATCTACGCAGGGCCAGGCTCGGCGCCACTTTTGGCCGCCGCGACGGCCTGGGACGCGTTAGCGAGTGAGCTGCAGACCACGGCGGCGTCGTATGGATCCACGATCGGCGAGCTGACCAGCAGCTGGCAGGGACCGTCTTCGCAGGCTGCGGCCAGTGCGGCGGCGCCCTACACCGAGTGGCTGAGCAACACCGCCGCGCAGGCCGAACAGACGGCCTCCCAGGCTCAGGCGGCTGCGGCGGCCTACGAGGCTGCCTTCGCTGCCAGCATCCCCCCGCCGGTGATCGCGGCCAATCGGACGCTACTGGCCGCGCTGGTCGCAACCAATTTTCTGGGCCAGAACACCCCGGCGATCGCCGCGACCGAGGCGACGTACGCCGAGTTCTGGGCTCAGGACGCGGGTGCTATGTACGCATACTCAGGGGCGGCGAGCGCCGCAAGTCAGCTGCCACCGTTCACAGATGCGCCGGCCACCACCAACGACAGCGGGCAGGCCACTCAGGCGGCCAGCACAGCCCAGTCGGCTGCCGCCTCGACCGCAGATTCGACCACCGACGGCCTCTCCGCGTTCTTGACTCAGCTGAACACCGAACTGACAAACTTCGGCACCGAGCTCGGAACCCTGAACACGCAGCTCACGTCGCTGCTACCGCAATCGAGCACAACCCTGGCGCAGCTGCTGGCGAGTTTGGGCTTGCCCCCGTCGGTGACGAACGGCATCACGCTGTTCAACCAGGCGCTCACTTCGGGCGCCAACACCCTGAGCACATGGGCTGCCGGCCCGTGGACCCCGCTCGGATTCGGGAGCTTGCTCAAGAACTGGTGGCAGGTCTCAATCTCTATCCCGAGCCTCGGTACGGGTATCCAGGGCATCGGCCCGCTGCTCCACCCGACGCCTGTCACCGGGGCACTGTCGCCGCTGTTGCACAGTGGGCTCCTGAGCGGTTCCTATGGCGGCGCAAGCAATGTCGGAACGCTGGCATCGGCCGGCCGCGCGGGCACCATCGGTGCTCTCTCGGTTCCCCAGAACTGGGCGGCGGCGACACCCGCGGTCCGCACTGTTGCTGCCGAGATGGAAGCGTCCGCGGTCGACGCCGCTCCCGAGATGGGGCTGGCTCAGCCCGGAATGTTCGGCCAGACCGCGCTGTCCAGCCTGGCCGGTCGCGCCATCGGCGGCACCGCCACTCGCGCCGCGGTGGGTCAGGGTTACCGCGTGCCCGGCGCGGTGGCGGCCGACGAGATCGCCACCACCGCCACGATCATCGTGATCCCGCCGAGCGCGGAATAGGAGAAGCAGGAATGGTTTTCGATTTCGCAGCGCAACCACCGGAACTCATCTCCGCCAAGATCTACTCCGGGCCGGGCGCGGAGTCGTTGCAGTCCGCGGCGGCGGCCTGGGACGCCCTGGCCGGCGAGTTGCAGTCGACCGCCGCCCAGTTCCAGTCGACGATTGCGGGCCTGGTCGGTGGCGACTGGACCGGCCCGTCGGCGGAGGCGGCAGCAACAGCCGCCGCGCCGTACGTGTCGTGGCTGTCAACGACGGCAGGCCAGGCCGAGCAGACCGCAAGTCAGGCCCGTGCCGCGGCCAGTGCCTACGAGACCGCGTTGGCGGCCACCGTCCCGCCGGCCGAGATCGCGGCGAACCGCACCCAGCTGCTGCAACTGTTGCCGGCCAACATCTTCGGTCAGTACAACACGGCGATCGCGGCCCTCGAGACCGAGTACGCCCAGTTCTGGGCTCAGGACGTCGCCGCCATCACCGGGTACGCGGGATCATCGCAATCCGCGACCACCGGGTTGGGCTCGTTCACCGAGGCTCCGCCTACGACCAATGACAGCGGCGCGACCACTCAGGCGGCCGCAACCGCCCAGGCGGCCGCGACAGCACCGACCAATTCTCTGGAATCGATCCTCGAGCAGGCCGAGGCCACCGCTACCAACTTCCTCAACCAGGTCACCGCGGTGAACGCTGATTACACCAAGTTGGTCACCAACGCGCTCGGCACCATACCCGGCGGGTCGACGCTGGCCACGACATGGACGAACATGTACTCGTTCATCTCCGGCGCCGGTAGCCAGGCCACGTGGACCAACGTGGTCAACAGCACGACCGGTATGGGCATTTCGCAGTGGAAGAACTTCTTCATCTACCAGCCCTGGAGCCACGGGATCGGGCTGGGCTCGCTCAACGCTGGACTGTCCTCGCCCGGGCACGCCGCGGGTCTGGGCGGCCTAGGAGCGCGTTCGGCGACGGCGGCTCTGGGCAGCGCGCAGACGGTGGGCAAGTTGTCGGTGCCGCCCAGCTGGGCCGGCGCCACCCCGGCGATCCAGCTTGCCGCTACGTCGTTGCCGGACGGGGCTTTTGCCGCGACGGCAGCTCCGACGATGGAGGTCCCGCTGAGCGCGCTCAACCAGGCCAGCTTGGGCAGCTTGGCCGGTGGCGCGCTGGGCAGCCCGGCTTCCCGCGTCGTCAGCTCGACGGGCGTGCGGGCCAAGGTGACCGTACCGGCGCGGTCGAAGGGACCGGTCCCCCTCGACAAAGTCATCGCGAAGTTGCAGGAGTCGCCGGACGAGGTGCAGCACTGGAACGTCGACGAGGCGGGACTCGACGACCTGGTCGCCAAGCTGTCGACCAAACCAGGCATTCACGCCGTGCATCTGACCGACGGCAAGGCGACCGCTGCGGTCGCGAAGGCCGCCACCGAAACAGGATAAGGAGGATCGATGAAATCGCTATTCGCCATCCTTGGCGTATCCCTGGGCTTGGTGTTTGCCGTGCCGGGACATGCCGAGCCTGGCCTCGACGAGCCGTCCAACGACGAGAACAACGGTTCTTTCATTGCTGACCTGCAGAAGGTAGGAATCGGCTTTTCCGACCCAGCCCAGGCTGTCAGCGCGGGCCAGGCCGTGTGCGGCTGCCTTCACAACGGCATGGGCGGCCTGCACCTGATCCAGCACCTGCAGGAGAGCAACCCAGCCCTCACCGAAAGCGGCGCCGCTCAATTCGCGACGATCTCGGCGAAGGCGTACTGCCCGAAGCAACTCGAGGAAGAACACTCGCCTGGCCATAAGTACCTGAAGGGCAACGCCCCAGGTAAAGGCACCGGAGACCAGGAGACAACCGTGCCGAAAGGCGGCGGCGAAGGCGGTGGCGGCGGATAACGCCTCAGGCCTTGACTGCCTCGACAAAATAGCCGCGGGGTGCGTTGGGTACATCAGCCGGAACCGGCGGGTGCGCCCAACGTTTCCATTTGTTGCCCGGTACGGCCATGTCGGTGACGGTGGCTGACCAGCCGTGGTTTTCAACAAGGGCGGCCGGTGTGTCACTGCTGAAAACCCATGGCGCGCCCAGCCTTTGCATGAACTCGATAGTGTTCTGCAGGAACGGTGCTTCGCGCAGTGCCTTGCCGACGACGTCGTACAGCAGCACCGAGCCGGGCGCCGATAACGCATTTACGCGCGTGAACAGCCGGTCGACATCGGGGGCTTCGATGTACTGCAACAGCCCCTCAATCGTCCAGATCGTCGGTGCCGAGGAGTTGAATCCCTGCGACTGAAGCATTTTCGGCCAGTCGTCAGCGAGGTCGACGCCAACCGGCACGCGTTGGCAGTGCGGCCGCACCCCGGCCAGCCGCACTTCCTTGATCGCGATCACCTGCGGCTGGTCGACCTCGTAGACGGTGACGCCGTCTGGCCAGGGCAGCCGGTCGCCGACCTGCGCAGCTTGCCACCACGCCGCTGCATTTACTAGGATGTCCTAGTAAACCCATCTGCTTCTTTTCTATGTCCGAGGACACCATGACCACACAGATTCCCCATTTCATCGACGGACGCCGGAGCAACCTCGCATCGACTCGGACCGCCGACGTACTCAACCCCAGCACGGGCGCGGTGCAGGCACAGGTCCTGCTGGCTTCCGCCGCCGATGTCGACACCGCGGTCGCCACCGCCAAGGAGGCGCAGAAAGAGTGGGCGGCGTTCAACCCGCAACGCCGCGCCCGGGTCATGATGAAGTTCGTCGAGCTGGTCAACGCCAATGTCGAAGAGCTCGCCGAGTTGCTGAGCATCGAACACGGCAAGACCGTGGCCGACAGTAAGGGCGACATCCAGCGCGGTATCGAGGTCATCGAGTTCTGCGTCGGCATCCCGCATCTGCTCAAGGGTGAGTTCACCGAGGGCGCCGGAACGGGCATCGACGTCTACTCCGTCCGCCAACCACTCGGCGTGGTCGCCGGTATCACCCCGTTCAACTTCCCGGCGATGATCCCGCTGTGGAAGGCCGGTCCCGCGCTGGCATGCGGAAATGCCTTCATTCTCAAGCCTTCTGAGCGTGACCCGTCGGTGCCGGTGCGGCTGGCCGAACTGTTCCTCGAGGCCGGCCTACCTGCGGGTGTGTTCCAGGTGGTCCAGGGTGACAAGGAAGCCGTCGACGCGATCCTGCACCACCCCGACGTCCAAGCCGTCGGCTTCGTCGGCAGCTCCGACATCGCCCAGTACATCTACGAGACCTCGGCCGCCAATGGCAAGCGGTCACAGTGCTTCGGCGGCGCCAAGAACCACATGATCATCCTTCCCGACGCCGACCTTGACCAGGCGGTCGACGCGCTGATCGGCGCCGGCTACGGTAGCGCCGGTGAGCGCTGCATGGCGATCAGTGTCGCGGTGCCAGTTGGCGAGGAGACGGCAAACCGGTTGCGCAACAGGCTCGTTGAGCGCATCAACGGGCTACGCGTCGGACACAGCCTCGACCCGAAGGCCGACTACGGCCCGCTGGTCACCGAAGCCGCGCTCACGCGGGTGCGCGACTACATCGGCCAGGGCGTCGAGGCGGGCGCCGACTTGGTGGTCGACGGCCGCGAGCGCACCACCGACGAGTTGACCTTCGACGACAACAGCCTGGACAAGGGCTTCTTCATCGGGCCCACTCTGTTCGACAACGTCACCACCGACATGTCGATCTACACCGACGAGATCTTCGGCCCGGTGCTGTGCATCGTGCGCGCCCACGACTACGAAGACGCGTTGCGGTTGCCCTCCGAGCACGAATACGGCAACGGCGTGGCGATTTTCACCCGCGACGGTGACGCCGCCCGCGACTTCGTCTCGCGCGTGCAGGTGGGCATGGTCGGCGTCAACGTGCCGATCCCGGTGCCGGTGGCCTACCACACGTTCGGCGGCTGGAAGCGGTCCGGCTTCGGCGATCTCAACCAGCACGGCCCCGCGTCGATCCAGTTCTACACCAAGGTCAAGACCGTCACCGAGCGCTGGCCGTCGGGCATCAAAGACGGAGCCGAATTCACCATCCCGACGATGAAGTAGCCCTGGTGACGCAATTGTTCGGCCTCGACGACGACGAACGGGTCATCACCGAGACGGCGGCCGCGTTCGCCGCCAAGAAGCTTGCCCCGTATGCGTTGGAATGGGATGCCGCTCAGCACTTCCCGGTCGACGAGCTACGGGAGGCGGCGAGCCTCGGAATGGCGGCCATCTACTGCCGCGACGACGTGGGCGGCAGCGCGCTGCGCCGGCTGGACGGGGTTCGCATCTTCGAGCAACTCGCGACGGCCTGCCCCACGATCTCCGCGTTTCTGTCGATCCACAACATGTGCGCCTGGATGATCGACGCGTTCGGCACGGACGAGCAACGCAAGGGCTGGGTGCCGCGGCTGGCCTCGATGGACGCGATCGCCAGCTACTGCCTGACCGAACCCGGTGCCGGCTCAGACGCCGGCGCGCTGAGCGCCAAGGCGGTCAAGCAGAACGGCGACTATGTGCTCGACGGCGTCAAGCAGTTCATCTCCGGCGCCGGCACCTCGGACGTGTACGTGGTGATGGCCAGAACGGGGTCGAGCGGGCCGCGTGGCATATCGGCGTTCATCGTCGAAAAGGGGACCACGGGCCTGAGTTTCGGTGCGCACGAAGAGAAAATGGGCTGGAACGCGCAGCCGACCGCTCAGGTTGTGCTCGACGGGGTGCGGGTGCCGGCCGACGCGATGCTCGGCGGCGTTGACGGCGAGGGCGGCGGCTTTGGGATCGCGATGAACGGCCTCAACGGCGGCCGGATCAACATCGCGGCGTGTTCCTTGGGCGGCGCGCAGGCCGCGTACAACAAGGCCGCAACCTATGTCGCGCACCGCGAAGCGTTCGGGGCTCCCCTGCTCGACGAGCCCACCATCCGGTTCACCTTGGCCGACATGGCCACCTCGCTGGAGACCTCGCGACTGATGTTGTGGCGGGCGGCCGCGGCACTCGACAGCGACGACGACGACAAAGTCGAGCTGTGCGCGATGGCCAAACGGTATGTGACCGATGCGTGTTTCGATGTCGCCGACAAGGCGCTGCAGTTGCATGGCGGCTACGGCTATCTTCGCGAGTACGGTCTGGAGAAGATCGTGCGCGATCTCAGGGTGCACCGCATCCTGGAGGGAACCAACGAAATCATGCGGGTGGTCATCGGCCGGGCCGAAGCCGCCCGGGTCCGCGCCAGCGCCTAGGAGGGCCAGAGCAGATGACAGATTCCTTCAAGGTCGCGTTTTTGG
This sequence comes from Mycobacterium sp., assembly GCF_049281135.1. Classification (GTDB taxonomy): domain Bacteria; phylum Actinomycetota; class Actinomycetes; order Mycobacteriales; family Mycobacteriaceae; genus Mycobacterium. The sequence continues at coordinate 14,710 of NZ_JBAPRN010000653.1, forward strand.
GGCTCGGTCACATGGGCGGTCCCATGTCGAAGAATCTGATCGACGCCGGCCACACCGTACGGGGCTTCGACCCGGTGTCGGTGGCCGCTGAAACCGCTGCCGGCTACGGGGTCGTGGTGTTGGACAGCGGCGCGGATGCGGTCGCCGGGGCTGACGTCGTCATCACGATGCTTCCGCACGGCGAGGCGGTCAAACGCTGCTACGCCGAGATTCTGCCGGCAGCCGGTGAAGGCGCGTTATTCATCGACAGCTCAACCATTTCCGTCGACGACGCCCGCGAAGTCCACGCGTTGGCGGGTTCGCACGGCGTGGCCCAGCTCGACGCGCCGGTCTCCGGCGGGGTCAAAGGCGCTGTCGCCGGCACGCTGGCGTTCATGGTCGGCGGCGAAGACGCGGCGCTGGACTTGGCCCGTCCGGTGCTGGAGCCGATGGCGGGCAAGATCATTCACTGCGGTGCGTCCGGCGCCGGCCAGGCCGCCAAGCTGTGCAACAACATGGTACTGGCCGTGCATCAGATCGCGATCGGCGAGGCATTCGTGCTGGCCGAAAAGCTCGGGCTGTCGGCGCAGTCGCTGTTCGACGTGATCACCGGCGCGACCGGAAACTGCTGGGCGGTGCAGACCAACTGCCCGGTGCCCGGCCCGGTGCCGACCTCGCCGGCCAACAACGACTTCAAACCCGGCTTCGCCACCGCGCTGATGAACAAAGATCTCGGGCTGGCGATGGATGCGGTCAACTCGACCGGCTCAACCGCGCCACTGGGCAGCCACGCCGCCGACATCTACGCGAAGTTCGCAACGGCCAACGCCGACAAGGACTTCAGCGCAATCATCGAAACGCTTCGGGGCTAGGCGGCCTGCCGGATCCACCAGCGTCGGTGCGCTTGCTGACAACTGGCCGCCGACAATTCTCTGTTGTCGACGAATACGGCAGGCAACCCCGCGGCGGCCGACGTGCGCAAGACGCAACCCGAACCGGTGACCGCCAGCGCGGCACGCGGCGTTATTCCAAGCTCCCACAACGCCAGCCGGTACAGCTCGCCGCTGCGAGCATGAGCCGTGTCGGGTTCGGCTAAGTCTTCGGTGGTCACGATCGTCTCAACCAGACCATCACCGAGAAGTTGCCGCACCTGCGTTTGCACCTCGGCCCGTGACCGGGTGCTCACCACGCACACCCAGATGCCCGCGACAAACAGGCTCATCACCGCATCGACGAGATCGGTCCAGGGGCCGTCATGTTCGACGTCGGGCAGTGCGGTGTCGGCGTCGAAGATCACCGCGCGCAGAACATCGGCTTCCGTCTGCGCTTCGCGGTCCCACCAAAAACTGCGGGCTTCACGAGTCTGACCCTTGGCTCGCACGCCCACAGGGTGCCCGAACCGGGGTTGCCCAGCCTCCCCCATTAGGGGGATTCACGTGACCAACTTGCATACTGTGGTGCCATGGCGGCCCCGGTACGACTTGTCCTCGTCGATGACCACGAGATGGTCATCGAAGGACTCAAGGCGATGCTGGCCGCGTTCAAGGACCGGGTGCAGGTGGTCGGCCAGGCCGTGGGCGCGGATCGCGCCGTCGAAGTCGTCGACGACCTGCAGCCCGACGTGGTGCTGTGTGATGTGCGCATGCAGGGCTCCAGCGGATTGGACTTGTGCAAGTCGCTGCGCGAGCGCGACGCACGCCGCAAAGTCGTGATGCTCTCGGTCTACGACGACGAGCAGTACCTGTATCAGGCGCTGCGGGTGGGCGCGAGCGGATACCTGTTGAAGAGCATCAACAGTGACGAGTTGGTGCGCCAGCTGGAATTGGCCCATCACGGCGACACCGTGATCGACCCGGGGATGGCGGCTCGCGCGGCCGACACCGCGGCCCGCATGCAGCGCGACGAATTCTGGCCCGGCGCCCGGCAGGGGCTGACGCAGCGTGAGAGCGAAATCCTGTCCTGCATGGTCAACGGGCTGTCCAACCGCGGGATCGCCACCAAGCTGGTGATCGGCGAGGAGACGGTGAAGAGTCATCTGCGCGCGATCTACCGCAAGCTCGGGGTGAACGACCGCACCGGCGCGGTAGCCACCGCGCTGCGCGAGGGCATCTACCAATGAGCACCGCACCCGACGACGGCGCCCACGGCTCGCACGGCGTGCGCGATCTCGTCGACACCGATCGGGAACTGGCGCTGCTGCGGGAGCTCATCCAGGCCGCCTCGACCGGGCCAGGTGTGGAGCCGCTGGCCGCCGCCGCCGCGCGGATGATCACCGCGGCCACCGGGGCCGACGTGTGTTTCGTGCACGTGCTCGACGACAGCGACCGCTCACTCACCCTCGCCGGTGCCACCCCGCCGTTCGACGCCTCCGTGGGAAAAATCCGACTGCCGTTGGGATCCGGCATTTCCGGCTGGGTCGCGCGGCATCGAGAGCCCGTCGTCATCACCCACGACAAGGAAGCCGACCCGCGGTATCTGCCGATCCAGTCACTGCGCGGACGCGACTTCACCTCAATGGTGTCGATGCCGATGGAAACCGATCCGGGCGGGCTGGTCGGGGTGCTCAACGTGCACACCGTCGCTCGCCGCGAATTCACCGAGGGCGACGTCGAATTGCTGCGCGTTATCGGCCGGCTGATCGCCGGGGCCATGCATCAGGCCCGGTTACACCGGCAGCTGGTGGTCAGGGAACGGGCCCACGAGCTTTTCGTGGAGCAGGTGATCGAGGCCCAGGAAATCGAACGTCGCCGCGTCGCGGGCGATATCCACGACGGCATCTCGCAGCGCCTGATCACGCTGTCTTACCGGCTCGACGCGGCGGCGCGCGCCGTCGGCGACGATCCCACCGAAGCTTCCAGTCAACTCGCCGAGGCCCGGGCGCTGGTCGGCTTGACGCTGGGCGAAGCCCGCGCGGCGATCAGCGGGCTGCGCCCACCGGTGCTCGACGATCTGGGTCTGGCGGGTGGGCTGGCCAGCCTCGCCCGGTCGATACCGGACTTGGACACGGAGCTCGAGCTGGCCGACGTCCGGTTGCCCGAGCACATCGAGATCGCGCTCTACCGGATCGCCCAAGAAGGCCTGCAGAACATCGTCAAGCACGCCAACGCCTCGGTTGCCCGGCTGCGCTTCGCGCTGGACGACGACACCGCTCGCCTCGAAATCGCGGACAATGGAATAGGTTTCGACACCTTCGAGAATCCGCTGGGTGGCGACGAGATGGGCGGCTACGGCGTGCTGTCGATGGCCGAGCGCGCGGAGTTGGTCGGCGGCCGGCTGAACATTCGATCGCGGCCGGGCTCCGGGACCACGGTCACCGCCACGATCCCGGTGCCGTCGGTGATCGACTAGAAGTCGCCGGCGTTCTGCCGCAGGGTCTCGATCGACGACGCCAGCGCCTGCGACTCAGCGTCGGATATCCCGATATCGGAGAACACCTGCTCGTTGAGCGTGACGGTGGCGTCCTCGACGGTCGAGCGGCCCAGGTCGGTGATCTGCACCAGCGTGGTTCGGCCGTCGGTCGGGTGCGGCACACGTTGGACCAGCTTGTTGGCCTCTAAGCGGCGAATAGCGTGCGTGACGCTGGTGACGTGCACCTGCAGCCGGTCGGAGGCCTTGGTGATCGGCAACGCCCCGCTGCGACTGAACGCCAGTAACCGCAACAACTCGAATCGAGAGAAGCTCAGATCGTAAGGGCGCAAGGCGGTTTCGACGCGGGCGAGCAGTATCTGGTGGGCCCGCATCACCGACGTGACCGCGACCATGCCTTCGGCGACGTCGCCCCACCCGGCACGTTCCCAGTTCGCCCGCGCGACCGCGATCGGATCGCGGTTGTCGGGTTTGCCGGGGTCACTGGATGCAGCCACGCCCTTTCATACCGCAGATCGGGCCGGGGCGCGGCCGTCCTCCGCCTACCTCAGGGACTTTTCCACCGCAGACAGCACCGCCGTCGTCGACGGCAGGTCGCCGACGGTAATCCGCGCACCGCCATCGGGGTAGCAGCGGACCTGCAGGCCGGCCTCGGCGAAGACCTCGTTCCAGGGTCGCCGCCCGCTCGGTAGGTAGACGAAGTTGGCGTGTGAATCCGTGCTGTAGACACCCATCGCCATCAGTCGTAGCCGCAGATGGTTGCGCTCCGAAGTGATTCGGCGAATGCGGCGCGAAAGCTGGTCTTCAGAGTCGTACGACGCGGCGACCGCAGCCACGCTGACGCTGCTCATGCCGAACGGCAACTGCATGGTCCACAGCCTGCCCGCCAACTCTGGCGCGGCGAATCCGTAGCCGATCCGTAAACCGGCTAGCCCATAGGCCTTGGAGAAGGTCCGCAGCACAACAATATTCGGGAAGCGCTGGACTAATTCCGGCCCATCGATCCGGTACCGGGAGGCGACGAATTCGACGTAGGCCTCGTCGAGCAGTACAACGGTGTCGCTGGGGATCTGGCTCAAGAACCATTCCACCGACCAGCTCGGCTCCAATGTTCCGGTCGGATTGTGCGGCCGGCACAGCACGACCACGCGCGCATCGGCCGCCGCCTCGGCCATCGCTGCCAAGTCCTGATAGCCGTACTTGTCGAGCGGGACGGTGACCGCGGTCAGCCGGGCCATCTCCGCAAATATCGGGTAGCCGTCGAATGTCGGCGTGCTCATGACAATCCGGTCACCGGGGCGGGTGACCGCGTGCAACACCTGCATCGCCACCCCCGATGCTCCCGTCCCGAGCACGACCTGGTCCTCGTCTACACCCACGCGGTCACCGATCATTCGCCGCAACTGGCCGGGCAGGAACTCCGGGTAACGATTCGCCACGTCTAGGCTGTGGGCCAACGCCGAACGCACCGCAGGCAGGGGTGGAAAGGGACTTTCGTTGAGCGACAAGGCGAGTGGGTCGACTGCCTGCGGTAGCGAGGACAGTATCTCGGCGGTCACCGAGGTGCCGTGCGCGGGTTCGGCCATCAGTTTCGACCTCCCCAGCGCACAGCGGCCGCACCGGCGAAGTCACCGGCGTGCGCGAAAGCAGACATCATGATCACGTCGCCGGCGTCGACTTGGCCCTCGGAGATTGCGCGATCCAGGTTGACCGGGATACCAGCACCAAACAGGTTGCCGCACTCGTCAAAAGTGTCGCGGTGGCGTTCCTCGGGCACCTCGAGCGCCTCGCGCCAATTGCGCAGGAACACCCGGTTGGGCTGGTTGGTGACCAGCAGGTCAATATCTCTGGGCTTGAGCCCGATTCGGTCACACACTGCGTACGCCACTTCGGGGACCTGACGGTTCCCGCGGGCCAGCACCTTGGCAATCTTGGTTTCGGTGAACCCGATGGACCCCTCGCCGGGCCCCGCCTCCCAGTACTTGCGGGGCGGATCCATGGCGATCGTCATGTCGCCGGCGTATTCGCCATATGTGCGGCATTCGATATCGAGAATCGGTGACTGGTCCGACAGTGTCACCAGGCCCACCGCCGCGCCGTCACCGGGAACCGCTGACTGCGCCTTGCGCCGTACTCCTGGTTGGTCGAAGACCTGCCCCGCCGTATTCTGTGCGATCGCGATCAGCGCGGTGTGCCCTTCACCCGATGCGAGCAGCCGACGGGCCACGTTGAGCGCCAACACGAACGCCGCACATCCGCCGTTGTGCAGATCAAGCACCCAGTTCGGTCGCATGCCGAGCCGGTGCGCCATTCCACCGCCGGCACCATAGAACGGCACGTCCGGCAACTGTGTGTGGCTGATCAAAATATCGACATTTTCGATGACATCGCGACCGTGTCGCTCGATCAATCCCTGCGCTGCACGTTCGACCATGTCGATCGCGGTCTCCTCCCGCCCAACGTGATGACGGAATGCGGGCGCGCGGAACATCAGATTGTCACGTAATTCGTCGGAGTCGGCGAACTGCGCGTAATAGTCCGCGCCGATCGGCTCGCCAGGCAGGTAGCTGGCGACGTCGATCAGGCTGACGTCGGGTTGCGTGGTCATCTCATCCACTCCGGGGTGATCGAAAGGCCGTGGCGGTGGCGATATTCGGCGATGCTCTTGAGGTTGTTAAGTTCCAGCGCGTGGCCGGGTGCGAACAAATCCCAGAAGTCGCCGACCCAGCCGGTACGCTCCGCCGGTGCGGCCTCGGGATAAGGGTTTTCGTCATAGAACGGATGATGGCAATTCGTCCACATCACAACAGAACCCGGCTTGTCCAGCACCACCTTGGCGTCGAGGACGCGCATCAGGTAGATCATCCAGAGATGCCTGCCCTGATCCCACGCACAGTGATAGTCGACGGTGCGCGCCTGCGAGTTGGCGAAGGTGCGGGTGTAGATCGTGGTGTCGGGCAGCAGCTTGTCGTAAGCCAGCCAGAGTCCGGGTTCATCGGACGGGGTGAAGCCACGCAGGGTGTAGGTCCACTCCTCGAGGCTTCGGGTGTCTGACAGATATTCGAAAAGTTCGTCGGGCGGGCAGTCCACGTAGTCGTTGACGGTGCAGTACTGCCCGAACACCTCGTTGTGCGGATATGCCGACCGCATCTGCGTGAAGAAATTTGCGGCCGTCTCCTCCAACGGCGTGGTCTCGATCCGAACGACGCCCGGGATCGGCTCGGTAGTGCCGGTGTGGGCGGCGATATCGTCAAGCGCTGGCTGCGACATGGGCGTGATCCTCCTGTAGTGAAACATGTTGTTTAGTAGAGCGATTGGCTGCAGCGGCACCGAGGAATGGTGCAAAGGGCGGGATTTCGTCGGCGGCGCATTCCACGCTGATCACCGCCGGACCGTCGATGTTCAATGAGGCGCTCACTGCGGAGGCCAGCCCCGTGGTGTCGCTGACGTCTACCGACGACAGCTTGGGGAACATCGCGGCCAGACCCGCCCCGAGATTGCTGGGCGAAAACCGGTTGTAGCTATAGAAGTCGTTGTAGTAGAGCTGCTCTCGGGTCACGCACATGGCATGGGCGTTGTTGTTGAGCAACACGAAGGTCACCGGAAGCCGGTAATGCACTGCGGTGTGCACCTCCATGCCGTGCATGTAGAACGCGCCGTCCCCGGCGATCACCACCACTCGACCGCCGGCGCCTCGAGTCTTTCTGCGGGCGAACGCCATTCCGATACCGGCACCGAAGCTGTAACCCATGCCGCCCATACCCAGGGCGACTGCGAACCGTCCCCTGCGCCGCACCGGCAGATAGTGAATGGCCGCCGCGCCGGTGTTACCGGCATCCACGACGATGTCGACCCCGGCGGGCAGTAGGTCATCCAGCTCCGCCATCGCGTCGCGATAGCGCACGCCCGGGCCGTCGAAGGCCGGCGGGGTGAGCTCGGTGTGCGCGATTGCGTCGGGCACCCGAACGCCGGTGGGCCGTCCCGCGCCGACGAGTGCGTCGGTCAGCACCCGCAGCGACATCCGTAGGTCGTCGGTGTGGACGTGGGTGCACGCGAAGTATGGCGGCGCCGATCCGATGGAGATCGTCGGCACTGAGGCCAGCGCATCGTCCAGACCGGCTCGCGCGGTCACCGACAACCGGGTGCCCACCACCAGGCACAGCCCGCTACCGGCCACCGCGTCGGCCACACCGGGGTGGCCCATGACACCGGTCACACCCAGCGCCGACGACGAACCGAAGCCTGGTGTTCCCGCGACGTCCTTGGCGTCGGGTGCACATGCCACTCGTGCGCGTAACACCGCCCGAAGCGAGGCCAGCTCGGCACGCGCGTCGTCGCGGGCCACTTGCTCGCCGGCAATGATCGTGACCGGCCCGGTCACCCGCCGCAAGGCGCGCACAATCGGATGCGGATTACCAACTATCCGTGGCTGATCGGCATCCGGCGAGCACGCCTGGTCAATAGTGGATTGCTGAATGTCTTTGGGCAGCAACAGCACTGCCGGGCCGCCCGTTTTTGCTGCGGCGATGGCCGCCGGCAGCGCGGAGACGATGTCCGCGGCGCTGGTTACCCGCCTGCAGAACACCGATATTTGCGAGAACAATGCCTCGGCGTTCAGCGATCCGTTCAGTCCGCTGGTGTCCTGGAAGCTGCCCAATCCATCCATCGTGGTCGCCGGTTGGCCAACCAGCGCCAAAACAGGGATCCGGCTGGTGAACGATTCACCCAGGGCTGGAACAAGATTCAGCGCGCCCCCGCCGGAGGTCGCGGCGACTACGCCCAGGCCGGCGCCGCTGCGACTGTAACCATCGGCCATCGTCGCAGCGGAAAACTCGTGCTTGGCCAGCACGGCTGTGATGTCCGGTCGGAAATATGCTGCGTCGTAGAGGTCCTCGATGTTGGCGCCGTCGACGCCGAAGATGTACTCAACTCCGGTCCTCGCA
>NZ_JBAPRN010000654.1:0-17965 GCF_049281135.1 Mycobacterium sp.
CCCACACCATGAACACGAGCCAGGCGATGGCCATGTCGATGCTCAGGAACGCGGCGGTTCCACCCGGAGCCATCGCATCGCCAAAGAACGCGATCGGGTTGAGGATGTTGCCACCGTCCGCCATCCACTGGAAAGCGTGTGGCCAAGTCAGCACCAGCGCCACAACACCGGCAAGAATGAAGAAGGCGTGGCGAATATTGGTGGATGCAGACATTGGCAAGCTCCTTCGGTTGGATAGGCGTAACCGGCGACTGCCTCATCACCGCCCCGCTGCGCTGGCCCCGCCGGGAAGAGGCTGAGCGTGCGTTGTGCCGGACCGGCTCGGACTACTCGCCGTGTCGACGGCTGGTTGTCGCGGCAAGAACGACGCGGCCGCCCGCACGAGGACGACCGCAAAGCCGATGCTCACCACCGTCGCCGCTGTGACGGCCAGCGTCGAGGTGTGCTTGAGATGCACAGCGATGATCGTGGGCCAGCCAGCGCCGAAGTTGGCCATGAAAAACGTACAGGGGAAGAGCGCAAAGAGGCCCAGCAGCTGCCACAGGCTGGTGTGACGGTCACGCAAGACCGATGCCGCGATCGCAAAGCAGATCACTTGAGCGGCTTCGAGCACACCAATCACCAACGGGTACTGGAAGATCCGGAACACGTGTGGGCCCCAGTAAGTGTAAAGTCCGCCGTTGATTCCGATCATCTCGAATGCGGCCGACTCAAGCAGCGTGATGCCCGCCCAGACGAGCAGCGTGCCGCGGGTCATCGCATCGCGTGCGATCTGGCGGGTGATGTAGATCGCCGGGGCAGCGTAGAGCACGACATAGCCGCTGTGCGTCCAGATCGGTTGCGGGATGTCGAACGCAGTGAAGTGGCTCCACATGCCGGATGTGGAGTAGAAGTACAGCATCATTGCCACGTCGTAGAGCGGCTCGGCGAATGCGCCGACCAAGGCCCCTAACACCAAGAGTGCATAGAACGGCGTCCGCTCGCGCATACCCATCCAGACCGCAAGCACCAGGAGAACGGCGGTCAGCGCCCAACTGACGTCCGTCAGGATCGCCTGCATGGTCAGGTTCAATGGGTGATCGACCGGTGGCACGCAGTCAGGGTATGCGATAAATCACTTGGTCTCGTCCCCCCTATCAGGGATTTTCGCTCCACCGAGAGTGGCAGCGCGCGAACGGAAGTGACGGGCGCCACCTGAAGATTGTGTTCCGATGCAAATCAGGTCAGTGCGGAATCCTTGGCTGCTAGCCGTTCGCCGGCAGCCAGGAACGAACTCACCAACGCAGGATCGGCGTAGTAGGGATCGCCGACACCACTTTCGAGTCGCCTACGGCTGTACTCGTAGAGCGCGCCGAGTTTATACATCGCCAGCGCCGCATACCAATTCAGTGCTGACACATCAGCGCCGGTGCGGTCGACGTATCGGTCGAGCAGCTCGGCGCGTGCAGGGTAGCCCGGCTCTAGAACGGCTGTGCCCATCGCGGATGTCGGGACCAGCGGCTCACCCGGGCCAGGGTATGAGGTGAGGAAGTACCCGAGGTCGGCCAGTGGGTCCCCGATAGTGGCAAGCTCCCAGTCAAGGACTGCTGCGATGGAGCCGACCTTCGTGTTGACGATCATGTTGCCAATACGGAAGTCGTTGTGAACAATCGCTACTCGGGATTCAGGCGGGAGGTGGGCGTGCAGCCAGCCGTCCAGTTCTGCGAATGGCTTGGGCACGGTGCCATCTACAGCAATCAGGGACCGCATTCGCCGCAATTGTCGGGCGTTGAACCCGTCGGGCTTGCCGAAGTCGCTGAGTCCGATCTCACGCCAAGGCACGCTGTGCAACGCGGCAAGCGTGTCCACCAGTGATTCGCCGATGCGCCTGCGTATTCGCGCGTCACCGACAGGCGCCGGCGTCGCGTTAGTGATCACGGCGCCATCGACGAAGTCCATCACGAACGTTGGAACGTCCAGTAACTCACCTGCTTCTGCGGTCGCCAACACGGCCGGCGCTGGGACGAGAGTCTGAGACAACGCCGTCAGCAGCTTCGCTTCGCGCAGCACGTCATGGGCGCCGGGAGGTAGCGGGGGTGGCGGTGGTCGGCGCACCACGACCCGCGAATGTCCGTCCGACACTAGGAATGTCAGGTTCGAATGCCCGTCCCCGATGGCCTGAGCGGTGACCGTCGGACCGCACAGGCCACGGTCGGCAAGGAAAGAGCCCAGCCGGAGGACCTCGGCCTCAGACCACGACCACATCACCTGTCCTGTTCCGAAAGGTAGTCCAGGTAGCTTCCCTGCCAGTGTGTCTCGAACTGCCCCGCCCCTTTTTCGCCGTCGATGACGGCTCGGCAAGCGCCTTCGCGGATTACTGTCTGCAACCGGTCGTGGGTTGGTAACTCGATCACACCGAAAACGTCGAGCTCCAGCTCAGTGTGCGCACCGGTGATATCGGTCAAAGTCGCCTGCAGCCGACGTTGGCGCATCTGTTCGTCGTAGTCGGCGCGGTGGTCGATATAGCGGACTGGGTATGTGACTCCGTCGCGCACGACATAGCCGGCGAAACCCCACTCGCCCTTGGCGATCCAAATCCACCCGTTGAGCGCGCGGCCAGATTCGGTGTACGCAACGAACCATTTCCAATGCTGTGGGACGCCCCAGTCGCGGACCCCCCACGAGTGATCTCGATGCCCCATTCGGTCCAACTCGATGCGCCGGCCTGCGACTTCGAGTTGTCCGTGCACCCGTCCGGTTTGCTCGATCCGATTCACCGCAAACCACGAGGGCAGCCCGTCCGGATTGGAGTGGTAGCTGAACGCATCGTGAATACCGGCAAACGCGAAATCGATTCGCACGTCGTCACGTTGGTAGGCCAGCACACAGGACTTGCGTAACTCAGGCTGCGTGAGCGTCAGCCCGTCGAAGGAGAAGTCGTCGAGATCGGAATGATCGGGCACCCGCCCCTGATGGAGGTGCAGCGCCAAAGGGCGCGCATCCGGGCCCCAGACGCAAACGTTGTAGCCGGCCTTACCGCTGCCCGTCAGGTAAAGGTAGACCTGGAGGCCAAGTTGTTCTTCCGGCATGATCAGCTCCCAGAACAGGGAGTCACGCGTTCTCTCCCCGGCCACCGATCGGTGCCGGAGGTCGTCGGCGGGGCCGAGCCCGGTGCGCAGTTCTTCCGATGCGGTCACGGTGACTCCTCCTGCAGCTTCAACAGTGCGCTGCGGGTGGTCGGAACCTGCAGGGCTAGCGCCTGGCCGCGGGTGTCCATCTCCAGCGCGGACCTGAAGGAGTTGTTCTCGAGATTGCGGACGAGTGCGTTCTTGGTGGATCGCATACTGTCGTCGGAGTTTTCGGCGACGGTTTCGGCCAGCTCGATCGCCGTGTCGAGCGCACTGCCCGTCTCGGCGAGCCGGTCGGCCAGTCCGATGCGATGGGCTTCGACGGCTCGCACCGTCCGCCCGGTGAACGCCAGCTCCGCCGCCCGGCCCGGCCCGATCAGCCGGATCAAATTCCACGAGGTGCCGAGCTCGCCAATGGACAGCCCGACTCGCACAAAGCCGGCGCTAAAACTGGCGGTCTGGTCGGCGACGCGGATGTCGGCGGCCAACGCCAGTGACAAACCACCGCCGGCCGCCGGGCCGCCGACCGCGGCGATCACCGGGTACGGCAGAGCGCGCAGCCCGGTGGACCCGGCCGCGGCGGTCTCAACGAGATCGGTGAACTCTGACACCGACATCCGGGTCAGGACGTCCACCTCGTCCAGATCGAAGCCGGTGCAGAACGCCTTTCCACCCGCCCCGGTGACGATCAATGCATGTAACGGGGCATTACGCAACAATGCAGTGGCCCAGGCTATTTCGCCAAACATGTCGACTGTCTGCGAGTTCGCACGGTGTGGCCGATTCACCGACATGACAACGATGCCTGGTCGAAGTTCATCGAAGGCCAGGTTCTGGGCCGTATGCAGTTCGCCAAGCACATCGGCCAGCGGCCGCCGCGATACCCGATTCCAGTGTGATGTGGCGGTGCTCACGTTCACCGCCCGGAAAAGTTTGGTGGTCGCTTGGCCTTGAAGGCCTGCAACGCCTCGGTCATGTCGTCGCAGCGCGTCAGCAGTGCCTGGCCGCGGTTTTCCAGTTCGAGCGCCGCGGCGAAGGATGCGACTTCCATGTTCGCCTGCAATGCGCGTTTGGAGATCCGGATGCCGCCGGGAGAGTTGGCGCAGATCTGGGTTGCCATGGCCAGGGTTTGGTCGAGCAAGTCGTCGGGACCAGTCACCCGGTTGAGCAAGCCGAGCCGTTCAGCTTCTTCGGCCTCGACGATACGTCCGGTGAAACCGATTTCGGCGGCCGCCGACGGGCCGATCAGCCGCGGCAGTAGCCAGGACGCCCCCAGGTCGCCGGCGGAGAGCCCGATCCGTACGAACGCGGCGTTGAACTTCGCGGCAGGCGACCCAAGGCGGATGTCGGCCATCAGGGTGAGCGACATGCCACCGCCGGCGGCGGGCCCATTCACCGCGCCGATCACCGGCACCGGTATTGCCCGGACGGCGCTCAGCGCGCGGGCCGCGCGCTCCTGGCGGTCAAGCATGCCCAAGGCCGACAACGAGGCCAGTTCCTCGGCCTCGTCCAGGTCGTAGCCCGCGCAGAATGCCCTACCGGCACCGGTCAGGATCACGACGCGGACGTCACGGTCGTCCGCGATCGCGCGCGCGACCGACTCAAGTTCGTCGAACATGGTTACTGTCATTGCGTTGAGCCGCTCGGGCCGGTTCAACGTCAGTTGGAGTACAGCGTCCGCGGGTGACTCGAGAAGCAATGTTTGATAACGCCGTTCGAGATCGATCATCGGAAATTCCTTCTGCTCAGGCGAATTCGGGAGTGCGCTTGTCGATGAACGCCCGAATGCCCTCGAGTGCCTCGCCCCGCTCGAACAGTTCTTGGACCTGTTCGGCCTCGTAGCGCAGACCTTCGGCCAGCGGCCGGTCGTAGGCAGCGTCCACCGTGCGGACGACCGCACGCTGCGCGGGTGATGAGGCGCCAGTCAACGCAACGGCCAGCTGCCATGCCGTTGCTCTGGCGGTGGTATCCGGTTCAGCAAGACGGTCTATCAGCCCGATCCAGAACGCCTCGTCCGCCTCCACCTCGCGTCCGGTGAGCATGATGTCCAATGCTCGGCCCCGTCCGATGAGACGGGGCAGGCGCTGCGTCCCCCCAGCGCCCGGGATGAGGCCGAGTTTGACTTCGGGCAAACCAAACCGCGCCCCCGCAGCGCCGACACGCAGCGTGCACGCCATCGCAAGCTCCAGACCGCCGCCCAGGGCTCGCCCGTCGACGGCAGCCACCGACACCGCGGGGTGGGCTGCCAGGCGCTCGACGACGCCGCGGAGGGCGTCCCCATACGCGCCGAACGATGCCGCGTCCACGGACGACATGTGCTTGATGTCGGCGCCCGCCGCGAAGAAGCCGGGCAGCGCCGAGGACACCACAATGACCTTGGCGGGCAACGCGTCAGCGGCATCGAGCCCTCTGTGCAGCCCTTCGATGATCGGCATGCCCAGTGCGTTGGCCGGTGGCCGGTTGAGCGTGATCTCGACCACCGAGTCCACGATGCGCAGGCTTACCGGTGAACCGTTTTCGGACTGCATCATTGATGTCCCTCCTTGGATTCTGTGTAACCGTGTGACCGCTACGCCATGGTGAGGCCACCGCTGACCGACAGCGTCTGACCGGTGATGTATTCGGCCGCATCGGATGCGAAGAAGGCGACGGCGGCCGCGATATCCGACGGCTGAGCCAGCCGCTTCATAGGCACGGAGCGGGTCATCCCGCCGATCACCTTGTCGGCATCCTGCCCGGAGGTGTCGGCGAACTTGCGCAGCGCCGGGGTGTCGGTGGGGCCCGGGCAGACGGTATTCACGGTCACACCCTTGGTCGCCACCTCGCGGGCCAGCGTCTTGGTGAACGCGATGATGCCGCCCTTAGCGCCGGAGTAGACCGCTTCCAGCGACGACCCGACCCGGCCGGCGTCCGAACCGATGTTGATCACCCGTCCGAACCCGCGTTCCACCATGCCGGGCACGACGGCGTGGATGACACGCAGTGCGCCCTTGAAGTTGATGTCAAGGATCTTGTCCCAGAAGTCCTCTGAAGTTTTCAGAAACGGCATGAAGTCGTCCCAGCCGGCGTTGTTGACCACGATTTCGATGTCCCCGAGCTCGTCGGCGACGGTCTTGACCGCACCGCGCACCGAGTTGGTGTCGGTCACATCGACGTGGACCGCGATGGCTTCGCCGCCGGCCTCGGCAATGCGCTTTGCAGTAGCTTCGGCCGCCTCCAGGTTGAGGTCTGCGACGGCGACCCGAAACCCGTTGGCGCCCAGGGTTTCAGAGATGCCTTGGCCGATGCCTTGGGCTCCGCCGGTGACGAATGCGACGCGGTTGGTCATGATCTGCTCTCTCCTTTGAGTAATGGACTGCTTAGCGGCAGGACTTAACGCCTGGATTGGGTGCCCAGTCGATCGGCCCCGCGACGATGGAGTGGCTGGTTAGTTTGCGGCCGAGCACGCTCTGAGCGGCGCGGGCCGCGTTGATGATGGCGGGCAGCGATACCCCGGTGGACACGTCCATCTCCTGGAACATGCTGATCAGATCCTCCGAGGCGATGTTTCCGGTCGAACCAGCCGGCACCGGGCAGCCGCCGAGTTCGCCGAAGCTCGATTCGAAGCTGGTGCACCCGGCTTGCAGCGCGGCGTAAGCATTGGCCAGTCCCTGGCCACGGGTGTTGTGGAAATGGGCGGTGACCTCGACACCGGGCAGCCGTTCGATAGCGGCAGCGAAGAACTCACCGACATAGGCGGGATTGGCCATCCCGGTGGTGTCGCCGAACCCGACCTCGCTGGCGCCCGCAGCAGCGAACTGCTCGGCGATGTCGAGCACCCGATTCATCGGCACCTTGCCCTCAAACGGACAACCGTACGAGGTTGCGATGACGGCGGCGCAACGCAGATCCTCGGCGACGATGCGCTTGGCGATGACTTCGTTGTCGGCCATCGACTCGGCGATGCTTCGGTTCACGTTCTTCTTGTTATGTGTCTCCGAGGCGCTGACGAAGATTGCCACCTCGGAGAAGGTCTCGCGCACCTTGAGTGCGTTGTCGAGTCCTTTGCTGTTGGGCACCAATACCATCAGCGACACGTAGTCGGGCACATCGATGCCGTGCAGCACCTCGACGCCGTCGGACAGCTGGGGGATGACGTCTGGTCGCACGAAACTGGCAACCTCGATGCGGCGCAGCCCGGTCCGAGCCAGCTGGTTGATCAGATCGATCTTGTCGGCGGTGGCGATGGTTTCGGGTTCATTCTGAAAGCCGTCGCGCGGGCCCACCTCGCGGATGTCGATGTGCTCGGGCAATCTATTCACAGTGTGCTCCTTTCGCGGTCAAGCTGGTCGCGGAACTCGGGGGCGGCGATGGCAGCCATTCGTCGGGCTCGTTCCCTCAAGCCGCAGCCACGCAGATGCGCGACGCCGTATTCGGTGACGACGGTGTCGACGTCGGAGCGCGTGGTGGTGACCATCCCGCCGTCGAGTGCGGCTTTGATCGTGGACTGGCCACCCGACGTGGCCCGCAACGCGATAATCGAACGTTTGCCGGTGAGTGCGGCGGCCCGGGTGAAGTCCACCTGCCCGCCGACAGCGCCGACATATACGCCGCGACTGACCTCGGCGCCCACTTGCCCACTCAGGTCGACTTCGACTGCGAAGTTGACCGAAACCAATGAGTGCAGCTGCGAAAGCACCTGTGGACTATGGGTGTAACTGGTCGGCAGGAACCTGGCGGGAAGCTCGGGCACCCGGTTGTACAGCTCAGCCGTACCAAGCGCGGTGCCGGCCACAATCAATCCGGGGTCGATCTCCTTGCGGCTGCCGGTCGCCACCCCTTTGTCGACCAGCCGGAGCAGCCCGTCGGTGACCATGCCTGTGTGAAATCCCAAATCTTCGTGTTCGGCCAGCGCATCGAGCATCGCGGCGCCCAGCGAGCCGACTCCCAACTGCACGGTGTCTCCATCGTCGATGAGCTCGGCGACCTGGGCGGCGATGCGCTGCTCGGTGGCACCTGGTGCGCGGGTGGGATCTTCGGCCAGCGGACGGTCAGTGCTGATGGTCGCCGCGAACCGGTCGAGCGGGATTCGTTGGGTGCCAACCGTGGCCGGCATCTTTTGGTTGATCTCGGCGATGAGCACCGGCGTGTGCTGCATCGCATCGGCGACGTAGTCGACACCGATGCCCAAAGAGCACGTCCCGTTTCGGTCAGGTGCGGAGACCTGCATCAGGCCGACGTCGCACGGCAGCCGACGTTCGGCGAACATCCGCGGTAGAGCCGAATAGTGGCACGGCACCACGTCCAGGCGTCCGGACCGGCTCAGCTCCCGAAGCTCGCCGAGCCCGCCATAGGACACCATCGACATGCGGCCGGGCATCGTGATGGCGTGTTGGTCGTTCCAGCTCAGCCCGGTGAATGTGCGGATCGGACCGATCCGGGGACTCTGCAAGATCAGCGCATCGACCAACGGACGCGGCTCCGCGGCGGCCTGACCCCACCAGACTCCGTCATCCCGCGACAGGAATTGTCTGAAATCGATCACGTCGGTACCCGTTGGATCAAGGTTCCTGTCCCCAGACCCCCCCCGCAGCACATGGTCACCAGCCCGAGGTCGGCGTCGCGGCGTTCGAGTTCGGGGATCAGGGTGGCGATCAACCTGGCCCCGGTCGCGCCGACGGCGTGGCCCAGCGCGATCGCACCACCGTTGACGTTCACGCGGTCGACGTCGGCACGCAGCTCGCGCTGCCAGGCCAGCACCACCGAAGAGAACGCCTCGTTGACCTCAAACAAATCGATCTCATCGATGCTGAGATCGTTGCGCTGCAACAACTTCCGGGTAGCAGGGATGGGCCCGGTCAGCATGATGATCGGATCGACACCGACGGTGGTTTGGTCGACGATCCGGGCGCGCGGTCGTAGCCCCAGCCGCTGCGCCGCGTCAGCGGAGCACAGCAAAACGGCGGCTGCGCCGTCGCTGATGGGTGATGACGATCCGGCGGTGATTCGTCCGCCTTCCTTGCGGAACGCCGGTTTGAGGTTAGCCAACGTCTCCACCGTCGTCTCCGGGCGCACGCACTGGTCGGTGGAACGGATTTGGCCGTCGAGGGTCATCGGAACCATCTCGCCGACGAACCGGCCATCGGCGATGGCCTTGCTGGCGCTCTGGTGTGACCGCGCCGCGAAGGCATCCATTTCCTCACGGCTCAGCTCCCAACGGTCGGCGATGAGCTCAGCGCTTTCACCTTGGTGGACGAAGGCGTAGCGGTCGCGCAGCTCGGCCGGCCAGGGGTCGCCGTATAGTTCGGAGATCTTGATGGGGGAGTCGATCGGGACGTGGCCCATGTGCTCCACGCCGCCGGCGATGACGATGTCGTGCGTGCCCGAAGCCACCAGCGCGGCAGCCATTTCCACCGCGGTTTGCGCTGAACCGCAACGCCGGTCGAGTGTTGTGGCCGGCACTTCGGGCGGATAGCCTGCCTGTAACCAGGCGTTGCGAGCAATGTTGCGCGATTGTTCGCCGAACGGGGCGGTGCAGCCGATCACGAGGTCTTCGACCTCTGCGGGC
This sequence comes from Mycobacterium sp., assembly GCF_049281135.1. GTDB lineage: Bacteria > Actinomycetota > Actinomycetes > Mycobacteriales > Mycobacteriaceae > Mycobacterium. The sequence continues at coordinate 9,655 of NZ_JBAPRN010000654.1, forward strand.
TGGATTCCCGTGCGTTTGATCAGCTCGGTGTAACAGGCCGCCAACATCGCGTTGGGGTGGACGTCGCGGTACCAGCCACGCTCGGGATGCGATTTGCCTACCGGGGTGCGTACCGCTTCGGCGATGTAGGCAGCGCGGCCCGTCGAGGCGAACGGCCCGATCACGGTGTGGGGCATCAGATCACCGTCCCACCGTCGACCGGCAGCACCTGGCCGGTGATGTATGACGCGGCGTCCGAGGCTAAGAAGACGAAGGTTGGTGCAATCTCGTCCGGGGAGGCCCACCGCCCCAGAGGAATTCGGGCAAGGGTTTTCGCGGCCAGCTTTTCGTTGCTGCGGATATTGGCCGTCATGGCCGTCGCGGCCAGTGGTGCGACGGCGTTCACGGTGATGGACTGGCGCGCGAGCTCACGAGCCAGCGACTTCGTCAGGCCTACGATGCCCGCCTTGGCGGCCCCGTAATTGGCTTGGCCGATGGTTCCGGTGAGGCCGGCCGCCGAGGTGACGTTGATGATGCGCCCGGTTCCGTCGGCACGGACGTGGTGCAATGCGGCCTGGCTACAGACGAAGCTGCCGACGAGATGGATGTCGATGATACGACGGAACTTCTCCTCGGAAAGGTCGGCGAACATCGCGGGTGCGATGGCGCCGGCGTTGTTGACCAGAATGTTTAATGTGCCGCCACCGAGTTCGGCTGCTGCCGCGGCGGCTTCCTTTGCCGCTGCCGAGTCGCGCACGTCTAGCACAAACGGCTGTGCGGTGCCGCCCGCGGCGCTGATCGATTCCGCTGTGGCCGAGGCGGAGTCCTTATCGAGGTCGGTTACCAGAACAGCGGCGCCGGCGGCCGCGAAGGCCCGGGCGATCGCTTCGCCGAGTCCGCTGCCCGCACCGGTGACCAGCGCTGAGCGCCCGTCGAGCCGAAACACATCACGCTGTGTCATCAGTAGCTCCTTGGCAGGCCCAGCACGTGCTCGCCGAGGTAGTTGAGCACCATCTCCTGGCTGATCGGGGCGATGCGGGTCAGCCGCGCCTCGCGGAAGTACCGCGCGACGTGGTACTCCTCGGAGTACCCCATGCCACCGTGTGTCTGCAGGGCGCGGTCGGCAGCGGTGAACGCTGCATCGGCGCATAGGTACTTGGCCGTATTGGCTTCGCGCGCACAGGGTTTGCTGTTGTCGTAGAGCCAGGTTGCCTTGCGTAACACCAGTTCGGCGGCGTCGAGCCGGGCCAGTGAGTCGGCCAGCGGGAACTGCAGTCCCTGATTCATTCCGATCGGGCGGCCGAACACCTCCCGTTCGTTGCCGTAGCGCACCGCGGCTCGTAGCGCGGCGCGCCCCATGCCTAGCGCTTCGGCCGCGATGAGGCAGCGTTCGGGGTTCAGGCCGTCGAGGATGTAACGGAAACCTTGGCCCTCTTCGCCGACACGATCCTCGACGGGAATCTCGAGGCCATCGATGAATAACTCGTTGGAGGACACCGCGTTTCGGCCCATCTTGGGGATCGGGCGAATCTCGACCTTGCTACGATCGAGGTCCGTCAAAAACAACGTCATACCATCCGTCTTGCGCTTCGCGTCCTCGAACTTGGTGGTGCGAGTCAGCAACAGCACCTTCTCGGACTCCAGCGCCTTGGAGATCCACACCTTGCGCCCGTTGACGACGTAGTGATCGCCCTCGCGGCGCGCGAACGTGGTGATCTTTGTGGTATCCAGTCCCGCGCCGGGTTCGGTGACGCCGAAACATACATGCAGATCACCGGTCACGATTCGGGGCAGGGTGCGCGATTTGAGCTCCTCGGATCCATGCACGATTACCGGATGCATGCCGAATATCGACATGTGCATCGAGCTTGCGCCGTTCATTCCGGCGCCACTTGCCGCGACCTCCTCGAGCAAAATCGACGCCTCGGTGATGCCGAATCCGTGGCCGCCGTATTCCTCCGGCGTGGTGATGCCGAGCCAGCCGCCTTCGGCGAACGCGTCGTAGAACTCGGTCGGGAACTCGTGCTGTTGGTCCTTGGTCATCCAGTAGTGGTCGTCGAACTTCCCTGCAAGTTCAGCGACCGCAGCGCGAATCGTCTGCTGGTCATCGCTCAGCTGGAAATCCACGACGCTCTCCACTCGGGATTGGGGTTGTTCGATCTAAGGACTAATCATACTAATGGACAGACCAAAAAGGAAGGCCGGGTGTTCAGGCTCTCGTCGCCCACAGATGGTCACCCCGCGGCTGGCAACAACGGCAGTAGGTCCGCGATGCGCTCGTTCCACGCGGCCGGTGCGCCGAATAGCACGCGGTCGAGCTTGGCGCGCTTGTAAAAGAGGTGCAGGTCGTGCTCCCAGGTGTAGCCAATGGCGCCGTGGAGCGTCAGTGCACTGTCGGCGAGCGCAGCGCAGCCGCCGGTGACTTGCGCCTTGGCAACCGCGGCGTGGGTCGCACGGTCAGGCAAACCTTCCTCCGCCGATTCTGCCGCGTAGCAGACAATGGAGAGCGAGGACTCTACGGTGACCAACATCTGTGCGGCGGCGTGTTTGACCGCCTGGAATGCGCCGATCGGCTGGCCGAACTGCTCTCGCTGCTTGCTGTAGTCGACAGCGAGTTGGAGCATCCGCTCCGATGCGCCCAATGCATCTGCGGCCGTCAGAACCGCTGTCCGGGTCGCGATTTCGCCGATCGCCGCGGTCGCGTTGGCGTCGAGCCGCCGCGCCGGTACGTCGTCAAAGGTCACATCAGCGGCGTCTCTCGAGCGGTCCAGCAACGAGCGGGGGTGAAGCCCGACGCCACGGTCAGCGGCATCCACGAGCCATAGCGATAGATTTCCTTCATCGGCTACGGGAACCACAAATCGTGCCGCCCGGGTGGCGCCCAATACGCAAGGTATGCGCCCATGCAGCCGGTCAGCCCGACTCTCCACCGAGGACGACGCCGCCGGTATGCGATCGGCCCGTACCGCCAACGCGGTCAACTCACCAGACTCGTTTGCCGCACATACCAGCGCCGGCTCGTCGGCCAGCGCTGGGACAACAATCGCCGACTGCAACCAGCTGGCCGACGGCGCCGCCACCCGCCCAAGTTCTCGGGCGGTAAGTGCGAGTTCCAGTAAGCCACCGCCCTGGCCGCCGAGCTCCTCGTCGAAGCCGACCCCGGCCCAACCCTCACCGGCTAAAAGCCGCTCGAAGCTGGAAGGGTCGCCGGCATCCAACCAGCCGCGCACCGCAGCTGGCTCGGCACGTTGGCCTAACCACTCGCGCAGTGAGGTGGTGAACAGCTCTTGCTCTTCGGAGAGTTCCCATCGCATCAGCTTGTCTCCCGCCAACCTCGTCCAAAATTTACTAAATGGTCTTTAGGTCAGACCATAAACCATGAGGGCCTTGAAATGGAAGCAGCGGATCCTGCGGCGACACGCTCCCGATCGACATCAGGTTCGGCCCATGGGTTCAGGGATCTTTGGCCGCTCGGGAGCGCGTCTTAGCTCTGTGAGCATGAACCCGGTGATCAACGTGATGTAGACGCTCCAGATGATGACGGGTAGGTAGAAGGCCAACAAACCGTGATGAGGAAACGGCCCGCCGCCGCGTGCATTGCCCCGCTGGACAGGAAATCTGCGGGGGATGACTCGAGTTGGAGACCAAAAGGTGCTCGTCGGGGGGAAGCCTGGCTCGGCTGGGTCGGCGACGATGGCGACGTCTCTGAGGGGGCACGTGCAATATGACGCCAACGACGCCAGATTTTAGTACCGACAGCATCGGCGAGTGCGCCGTCGTTTCGCCTTTGCGGACTGCGCATTTCATGGACACATCGAAACGGCTCTTGTTCCGCACGGACATTGACGAACTGCGCGCGCAGATCGAAGCAGGCGTGGATCCGGCCGCCTTCGAGCTAGCTGGGCCGCGAGAACGGATTTACTTCAACCCCGGCGAACTCCGGTGCGGAATTGTCACGTGCGGCGGCCTCTGTCCCGGCTTGAACGACGTCATCCGGTCTATCGTCTTTTGTCTTCAGGAAAAGTACGGTGTTACAGCGATTTACGGCTTCCGGTTCGGTTACGCGGGTCTGGCCGAGCCAGACAGTTTGAAACCGATCGAGCTGACCACGCGCCGTGTCGGTCAGATTAACGAGGTAGGCGGTAGTGTCCTGGGTTCGTCCCGTGGTCCGCAACCGGTCGATGAAATGGTCGACACTCTGGAGCGACTTGGGATCCAACTGCTGTTCACGGTCGGAGGCGATGGAACGCTCCGCGGGGCGCATTTGATCGTGGAGGAGATTCGGCGCCGAAAGCTTGATATCGCTGTGGTTGGTGTACCCAAGACTATCGACAACGACATCTCCTATATCGACATGTCTTTCGGATTCGACACTGCGGTCGAGGCGGCGCGCCAGGCAACCCGCGCGGCGTTTGTCGAGGCGTCGTGCCACCGAGCCGGCATCGGTCTGGTGAAGTTGATGGGTCGCGACGCCGGGTTCATCGCCAGCTTCGCGACGCTCGCCGATACCCAAGTCGGTTTATGCCTGATTCCCGAGATTGCGTTTAACGTCGCTGGGGTCATCGAGGCAACGTGGCAGCGGATCCAGAGAGACGGTTATGCGGTGATCGTCGTGGCCGAGGGGGCCGGCCAGAATCTGCTCAGTGAGACAGCGGAGTTTGATGCGTCAGGGAATCGTCGCCATAGTGATATCGGGGTGTACCTCAAAAAGGTTATCCCAGAAGAGTTTCAGGCTCGGGGAACCTCGGTAAGTCTCAAATACATCGACCCCAGCTACATGATCCGCAGTCTGCCTGCGAATGCTCGGGATGCCAACTTCTGTCTTCGGTTGGGTCACGCGGCTGTTCACGCCGGCATGGCTGGCAAGACCGACATCGTGATCGGTTCTTGGCGACGCCGGCTGACCCACTTACCGATTCCGTTGGCGGTCGCTTCCCGGAAACAGGTCGACACCAATGGCTACCTCTGGCAGACAGTGCTGTCGGTGACTGGTCAGCCCGATGACCTAACCTCCGAACTTACCGTTTGACCCCAGTCGGTTCGGTTCTCTGCGGTATGCCCTGAGGAGGCAGGCCAAAAGTGCCCCGTTGGGGGGAAGCCCGCGCCGGCCGAATCGGCGAGGATAGCGACGTCTGAGTTCGCGCAGGTGAAGCGTGCTACGAGAGGCGGTCATCGTGGCGGCAGTGAAAGCGTGGCCGACGTGACACCCACCCAACGTCAACCCCACGTCGTGGTCCTCGGCGGAGGCTCGTGGGGCACGACCATCGCCTCCATCTGCGCACGTCGCGGACCCACCTTGCAATGGGTGCGCTCGGAGAAGACCGCGAAAGACATCAACGACTACCACCGCAATAGTCGCTATCTCGGCAATGACGTCGCATTGAGCGATACGCTGCGCGCCACCACCGATTTCGCAGAGGCGGCCGATTGCGCCGATGTTGTTGTGATGGGGGTGCCCTCGCACGGGTTCCGCAACGTGCTCACCGAGCTGGCCAGCCAGCTTCGCCCGTGGGTGCCGGTGGTGTCTCTGGTCAAGGGCCTCGAACAAGGCACTAACATGCGGATGAGCCAGATTGTCGACGAAGTTTTGCCCGGGCATCCAGCCGGTATTCTGGCCGGTCCCAATATCGCCGGCGAAGTGGCCGAGGGCTATGCGGCCGCGGCCGTGTTGGCGATGTCGGATCAGAATCTTGCCGCGAATCTTGCCGGGTTGTTTCGCACCAAGCGATTTCGGACTTACACCACCGACGATGTCATTGGCGTCGAGATGGCGGGCGCGCTGAAGAATGTCTACGCGATCGCTGTAGGCATGGGCTACTCGGTGGGCATTGGCGAAAACACCCGCGCCATGGTGATGACCCGTGCGGTGCGCGAGATGTCCAAGCTCGGCGAGGCGGCGGGTGGTTACCGCGACACCTTCGCCGGGCTGGCCGGTATGGGCGATCTCATCGTCACATGCACCAGCCAGCGCAGCCGCAACCGCCATGTTGGCGAGGAACTCGGTGCAGGCAAGCCTATCGACGAAATCATCGCGTCGATGAATCAGGTCGCTGAGGGAGTCAAAGCCGTCAGCGTAGTGATGGGATTCGCCGATTCGTATGGCATTGCCATGCCGATCGCTCGTGAAGTCGACGGCGTTATCAATCATGGCGCTACCCCTGACGACGCATACCGCGGGCTCGCGACGGAAACGCCCGGTCACGAGGTTCACGGGGCCGGCTTCTAGCGACCGCATTCCGTGCGCAGGCGGCGGGCTCTGATGATTGTCCCCGAAAGGGGTAGCGAATTCCGCTCCTTCGGGTGAAGCCTGCCGCGGCGGCGTCGGCGACGATTGGTGAGAAGCCCGTTGGTTCCGGGTCGCTGATGTGTGTCCCTGCACATTGTGAATTGAGGAGCAGGTCCAATGGCAATACATGCCGAATCCGCCACCGCTGCCGCGCGCGACTTATCGCCGTACCGCACCGATTACACGTCGTGGAAGGTTCTGGCGTGGACGGGTCCTGTGTTTCTGTTCGCGGTCTTCGTGCTCTGGGGGATTGTTGCGCACAACATGCCGCCATTCCCGCCCAGCGCGACGCCGGAACAGGTCAAGGCGCACTTCCACGATTTCCGGCTTCCGCTGTTGATTGCGTTGAGCATCTGCGTCACGATGACCGCGTTCTACATGTCATTTAGCGTGGCCGTCGCTCGCGTGATGGAACGTGTGGAGGGCCCCAACGGCTTGTTGTCCAAGCTGGAGATGATGGGTGGAACGATCACCTGTGCGCCTGTGATGGTGACTTTGGCGATTTGGCTGACCGCCGCGCACGAGGTCGACAACCTCACTCCCGGCGTCATGCACATGCTCTATTGGATGGGCTGGCTGCTTTTCGACTTGGCCTACTTTGTCACCTCGCTGCAGATCGCCGCAATCAGCATCGTGTTCATGCGGGACAGGCGCGAGAAGAAGCTGGTCGGACAATTCGTCATCTGGTGGGGTTGGGTCACCTTTGCATCGTTCTTTGCGGTCAGTGCGATCCCGTTCGTGACGACCGGCCCGCTGGCCTTCAACGGCGTGATCAGCTTCTGGATCGCGTTCTTCACCTGGTTCATCTGGATCCCGTCGCTGTCGTACTACATCATTCGAGCTGTCGACCGCATCAAGGCCGAAGACGAGGCCGCGGGGCGTGTCAACGATTAGCGACACGGAGGTCGTTACCACCGATGATCGCGTGACATCCAGACGCCTTCCCGGTGTGGACGGCGTCTGGGTTGCGATCGGCGCCGATTCGGTCATCTTCGCGATCCTGTTCGGCAGCTTCATGCAGGCTAGGCTGCACAATCCAGCCGTCTTCGAGGCTTCGCGCCATACCCTCAACATGAATCTGGGTGGCATCGACACACTGGTTCTGTTGACCAGTTCCTGGTCGGTGGCACTCGCAATCCAAGCCCTCAAACGGGACCTCATCGACCGAGTGCCTCGCTATCTGCTCGGCGGGGCGCTTACCGGTCTGATGTTCATGGTGTCCAAGTCGATCGAGTACTTCGAGAAGTTCGCTCAAGGCATCCGGCCGGCCACCAACGACTTCTACATGTGGTATTTCACCCTGACCGGGATCCATCTTTTGCATGTCGTGTTCGGCACCAGCCTTCTTGGCTACCTTTGGGTTCGCTCCCGGCGCCGCGCCTACAACAGCTTGCAACGGGTCGTGCCGGAATGCGTCGCTTCCTACTGGCACCTGGTGGACCTGTTGTGGATTGTCATTTTCCCCTTGCTCTACTTGCAGAAGGCAGCTTGATGTCGGTGTTGCGTGAACGGGTCACCGTGGTCTGGCTGGGCCTCATGGTGCTGACTTGCGTTACCACATGGGGACTTTCGAAAGATCTGGTCAGCCCCGCCGTCGCGGTCGTCGGAATTTTCGCGATCGCTGCGATGAAGGTTAGTTACGTGATGCTGGACTTCATGGAGCTGCGCGATGCACCGATTCCCGTACGTGTTGCTTTCCAAGCTTGGCCGGTCATCGTGGCCGTGATGATTCTTGGCTTTTGGTTCGCCACTCCGTCCCTCACGTGAGTCATGCCCCCGGTAGGAGAGCAAACTGTGCTCTTTCGGGGGAAGCGGGCAACGATCGGGGTCAGCGACGATAGCAACCGTCTTACTAGCAAAAGAGATGCCCATGGGGCGACAGGGGAATCGGAGTTAAGTCGTGCCACCGAGGGTGTTTCACGGAGGGCAGTCGTCGTAATGGGCATCGGTATCTCGGTCGAGGGACTGACGAAGTCCTTCGGGTCCCAGCGGATCTGGGAAGACGTCACTTTGGAGATCCCGGAGGGCGAGGTCAGCGTTCTGCTG
>NZ_JBAPRN010000655.1:0-26373 GCF_049281135.1 Mycobacterium sp.
CCCGAACGGCCCGTCGTGACCGGCGTCCTGACCGCGGACGAAGTCGCGGAACTCGCGACGGGCATGTTTGCGCTGTTCGTGTAGTGCGCGGCGGTCCTGGGGTGCGAATCCGAAGCCTGACGGTCCCGGCCCACCCGCGAATGGCCCGCCCACATGGGGAAATGGGTTACTCATGGGATTTTCTCGTTTCTGGAAAGATAGCGCCGTATGCACTACCGATACGACGACGATATATCGGAACCTATCGTTACGCAAGGTCGAACGTTGAGCCGGCCGCTTCCGCGGCGGTTTGTGGACGCAGGCGGAGGGGTAGCACCTCACCCATGAGCCAGGAAAATATGCACGTAAACGCCGACATAGGCGGTGACCGCGACGCACTGGCCGAGACCGGCGATACCGACCGCGACAAGCGCGTACGGCTGTGGGTGAACTGGGCGCTGGCGCTATTCGCGGTCGTGGGTGCGGGCATTGTGATGGCGTTCGCCCTGGTTTCGGTGATGAGTACCGCCGCCTGCAGCGAGAAGGCGTGCCCCAACCTGGGCCCGAACGGGATCAGCTTCGACATGCTGTTCTATGGAGCACCGGTGGTCGCGGCCGTAGCGTTCGTTGCCTCCTTCTTCACCGCGCGGCGCCGATGGGGATTCGTGATCCCCGTGATTGCGATCGCGCTGCTGATCGCTGACATCGCCGTCCTCGCCACCACAGTCACGCAGTAGCGCTGTGAGCTAAAAGCCGCGTAACCGGGTGAGTTCTCGGCGGTGTCGTTCCGCGAGTACGGCGGCCAGGGCCAGTTGCGGCGGGGTCCCGGGCGGCGGCGGAGGCGCCACCCGGCTGAACACATCGCTGGCGATCCGGTAGGCCATCTGGTCGCGCACCTGCGGGTCGAGTTGCATTGCTCGCGTGAGGAATTGACGTGCGATCTCGGCTTGTTCAGCGCTCAGGCCGGACAGCTGCAGGGACGTGGCCCACCAGGCCAGCTGTGGCGGCATGCTGGGTGGCGGACCCGGCCTCGGAGCGCGCTCGCTGATCACCACTGTGCCGGCAAAGATGTCACCGATCCGCTTGGCCCGCGGCGACAGCATGCTGCAGATGACCGCCGGGCTGCCCAACAGCCCCCAGATCTCGACGATCGACGCCAACGCTCGAAACAGGGCCTGGCGGAAGCGCTCCGGGCCGCCGTCGTCCGACACCACGCGCAGACCCATCGCCATCTTGCCGAGTGTTCGACCGCGTGTCGCGGTCTCGAACACCAGTGGGTACCCGACGAAGACCAGCACGGTGAAGATGATCATGATCGCCCCGGCCACTGCGTCGTCGAATTGGGTCAGCGCGGCCGCCCACAACACAAGTGCCACCAGGTAGCCCACCAGGATGACGGTGATGTCAATGAGTGCACTGACCGCGCGCACCGGTAGTTGCGCAACCCGAACGTCGAGCACGACGGCGTCCCCGGTCACCACTTCCGACATACAGCGAACGCTACCCCGGGTTGACTAGTGTTTACCGTGTGGACGTCGACGCGTTCGTGCTCGCACACCGTGACACCTGGGATCGCCTCGAGCAACTGGTGAAGAACCGCCGGCGGCTCAACGGTGCCGAGGTCGACGAACTGGTCGAGCTCTACCAGCGGGCATCGACGCACCTATCGATGCTGCGCTCCGCGTCGTCCGATTCGGCACTGGTCGGCAGGCTTTCGAGTCTGGTCGCGCGGGCCCGAGCCGCGGTCACCGGCGCTCACGCACCGCTGTCGAGTGAGTTCACCCGATTCTGGGCGGTGTCGTTTCCGGTTGTGGCCTACCGCGCGTGGCGGTGGTGGCTGGCGACGGCGGTGGTGTTCTTCGCCGTCACGGCCCTGATTGCCATCTGGGTCATGGGCAGCCCGGAAGTGCAGTCCACGATCGGAACACCCAGTGAGATCGACGAATTGGTGAACCACGACTTCGCCTCGTACTACAGCGAGCATGCGGCCGCCGCGTTCGGATTGCACGTGTGGGTGAACAACTCCTGGGTGGCGGCCAAGTGCATCGCGTTCTCCGTCGTGCTGGGAGTGCCGATTCCGTTTGTGCTGTTCTCCAACGCCGCCAATCTCGGGGTTGTTGCCGGTCTGATGATTCAGGCCGGCAAGACCGATGTGCTGTTGGGATTGCTCCTCCCGCACAGCTTGTTGGAGCTGACGTCGGTGTTCTTGGCGGGTGCCGTCGGAATGCGGCTGGGCTGGTCGGTGATCTCGCCGGGTGATCGCTCGCGCGGGCAGGTGTTGGCCGAGCAGGGCCGTGCGGTGATCTCGGTTGCCGTGGGTTTGGTTGCCGTGCTGCTCGTTTCGGGTGCAATCGAGGCGTTCGTCACCCCGTCCTCGTTGCCGACTTTCCTGCGCATCGGCATCGGAGTGCTCGCCGAGGTGGGGTTTTTGGTGTACGTCGGCTATTTCGGCCGCCGTGCCGTGCGGGCCGGCGACACCGGTGACATCGCCGATGCGCCAGACGTGGTGCCGACCCGGTGAGCTAAAGCCGCCCGGTGGCTTTCATCGCCAGATAGCGGTCAGCAAGTGCCGGCGCGAGTTCTTTGGGTAGCGCGTCGACGACCTCGACCCCGTTGTGGCGCAGCCGAGAAGCTATCGCCCACCGCTCGTTACGGGAGCGTTCGGCCGCGGCCGCGTCGTACACGGCGGCTGCGTCGGAACGCCCCGCGGCGAGTTGGTCGATGCGTGGGTCGGTGACTGCAGCGACGATCACGTGGTGCTTGGCCGACAGCCGGGGAAGTACAGGCAGAAGGCCCTCGTCGAGGGCGCTGGCATTGAGGTCGGTCATCAGCACCACCAGTGCTCGGCGCCGCGCGCGACGCAGGACCGCGGAAACCATTGCTGTGGCGTCGGATTCGATGAGTGCCGGATTCAGGGGCGCCATCGCCTCGACCAGGCGGCCCAACAGCTCCGTGCGTGACGCGCCGAATACGCCGGTCTGGGTGGTCCGGTCGTGGGCGAGGAAGTCGACGTGGTCGCCGGCTCGTGAGGCGAGTGCCGCCAGCAGCAGCGCCGCGTCCATGGACCAGTCCAACCGGGGCCAGCCGCCGGGGTCGGCGGCCGTCGGGTCGACTCCGACGCGACCGGCAGACGTCCGTCCGGTGTCGAGGACGATGACCACTCGCCGGTCGCGCTCCGGCCGCCAGGTCCGGACCACGACGTCGGCGCGCCGGGCGGTCGCCCGCCAGTCGATGGAACGCACATCGTCGCCGACCACATACTCACGCAGCGAATCGAATTCGGTTCCCTGGCCCCGGGTCAGGGTCGGCAACAGACCGTCGATCTCGCGCAGCCTGGCCAGGCGTGACGGTAGGTGCTTGCGGGACAAGAATGGTGGCAGTACCCGCACCTGACCGGGTACCGGCTGCGACTTCTGCCGCCCCGCGAGTCCCAGTGGACCGATCGAACGCGCAGTCACCGCCGCCGATTGCTGATCGCCGCGGCGAATCGGCCGCAAGCAGGAATCTACCCGTTGGGCCTGCCCGGCAGCGATATCGAGGGCGTGCGTTGGTGGTTCGGCCCGCGCGCTGGGCGGCCAGGCATCGCGAACCCGGCCGCGAAATCGTCGTCGACCGCCGTTGTGGATCAGCAGGCCGAGATTCACTGATTCACCGAGCCGAACCGAGCCGTTCGGCAGGCGGGTGTAGAGCAGCCGGGAAGGGCTTGCTGCCAAGCCGACGTCCGCGATAACCGCGGCCGCCAGCAGTGCCAGCAGCACTGCGAAAGATGCGTCTGGCCTGGGTGACAGCGCAATCGGCAGAACGCACAACAGTGCGATCAGGCCGGTGCGCCCGGTCAAAATCACTAGCGTGGCACCGGAACGGAGGCCAAGATGCCATCGAGCACGCCATCGGTGTTGGCGCCCTCCAACTCCGCCTCCGGCCGAAGCATCACCCGGTGGCGCAGCGTCGGGCGGGCCATCGCCTTGACGTCGTCGGGGGTGACGTAGTTGCGTCCGGACAGCCAGGACCACGACCGTGCCGTGGCCAGCAAAGCGGTTGCACCGCGCGGTGATACGCCCAACTGCAATGCCGGCGAGTGGCGAGTCGCACCGACGATGTCGACGATATAGCCGAGAACCTCGTCGGCCACCAGTACCCGGCGCACCGCATCGCGGCCCGCGGCCAACTCAGCCTGCCCGGCGACTGGCCGGATCGCGGACAGGTCGCGAGGGTCGAAGCCGTGTGCGTGTCGGCCAAGGATCGCGATCTCGGCGTCGCGTGGTGGCAGCGGCACGTCCAGCTTCAGCAGAAACCGGTCGAGCTGGGCTTCGGGCAACTGATAGGTGCCCTCGTATTCGATCGGATTCTGCGTCGCCGCAACGATAAACGGATCGGGCAGCGCTCTGGGTTCGCCGTCCACGGTGACCTGACGTTCTTCCATCGCTTCCAGCAGTGCCGCTTGCGTCTTCGGTGGCGTGCGGTTGATCTCGTCAGCCAGCAGGAGATTGGTGAAAACCGGGCCGCTGCGGAAGGTGAACGCGGCGGTGCGGGTGTCATAGACCAACGATCCGGTGACGTCGCCCGGCATCAGGTCCGGGGTGAACTGGACACGTTTGAAGTCCAGCCGCAACGCCGCGGCAAGGGACCGAACCAACAGCGTCTTCGCCACGCCCGGAACACCCTCGAGCAGAACGTGACCACGGCATAGCAGCGCGATCACCAGCCCAGTGATCACCGCGTCCTGCCCCACGACGGCTTTGCCGATCTCGGCCCGTAGCGCGAGCAGCGCATGTCGGGCCGCTTGCGCCGGCGGCGGCTGAGCGGAGCTGTGGGACGGTTGATTCATAGGTGTGTGACCTGCCTTTCGATGTCATCGAGTGCGCGGGTGAGTTGGATCAAGTCGGCATCGGTGGCCGGGGACGGGCCAAACAGAATGTGCCGCAACGATTCCGGGCTTGATCCGCCGTGTTGAGAAATCGCGAGTATGACCGCCGGCGGTGGAGTGTCCACGCCTAGACCGAGTCGGGGGACCATGCGCTGTAGTGCCGCGCTGCGCAGTGCCTGCGCGGCCCGGTCTCGGGCTCGCCGCGATCGATACAGCCGACCGCGGCCTTCGACTGTCTCCGACGCGCGTACGACTACGGGCAGCTTTTCGGCGACCAGCGGCCCGATCCGTCGGCCCTTCCACAATGCGATCAGCGCCACCGTCAGCCACAGCTGTACGACCATCCAGACCACGTTGTCGGGGAGCAGGTCGAAAATCTTTCCCTTGCCTGAGGATCCACCTTCGAGGTGCTGCGGTGCGTACCAGACCAGACGGCGATGCTGGCCGGCGAGATTCATCGCCAGAGCGGCGTTGCCTGCCCGCAACAAACTTCCGTTGGTCAAGAAGTCGGTGCTGCCGACCACCGTGACCGTGCGGTCGCCGTCGCGATAGCGGACCAGCGCACCGCCATAGCAGCTACTCACGGTTTTGTCGCCGACGGCGCGGAACGTGTTCGACGGCCCGAAGTCCACCGCTCCTGCCTGATCCGCCTCTCGCAGAGCGCAATCCGGCTTGGTGTCCGAGGTACTGGCGCCGCCGCTACGGATACCGGGCGAGAGCACTGCGCGGGCATGCGAGGTCGGTTCGACCAGCAACAGGTCGCCGGGCGCGTCGGCCAGCCTCGTCAGTAACCCCTCGGTGGAGACGCGTTGCGTCTGCGCGAACAGCAGCAGCGTTCCAGGGCGTGCCGCGTTCGCGGCGTCGTCGACGCTGGTGGCCACGACGACGGTGACACCGTGATCGCGCAGCAGCGCTATCAGCGCGTGCGCGCCTTCGGGTCCCGTCGACTCGGGATCCATCTGCCCGCCCGGCCGGGGTGCGGTCAGGTACGTCCCGATTGCGGCCACGGCGCAGATCGCGACCAGCGCGGGTAAAACCCACCGCCACGATCGACGCCGTATCGGGCGTGGTGCCTGTGCGACCGTCACCGGACTCGGGCCCACGAGTCGGCCGGGCGTTGCCCGGCGGGCCCGGGTCGGGTTGCTGCCGGACTGAATCGGAGATGGTCGTCGAGATCGACGATCATCTGGTAAGCGGCCGGCGTGCCCGGTCTTTCCCCATAGGTAACGTCGTTGAATGCGGTTGCCGACTGTGAAAATTCGGCGGCCAGCGCAGGTATGCGTTCGGTGGCGTCCTCGGCCAGTTCATTGGCAGTGCGACCGGGAGACGGGTCCAGCGTCCCGCTCTCTTCGAGAGCGCGTGCCACCGCGCGCAACCGATGCCGAATCGCGGCGGTCCAATTTGCCTCGGCGGCAAACTGTTCGGCGATAGCGCGATACTGAGCCGCCGTGAGCTGGCCGGCGCCAAACACTTGGTAATCGCCACCGCGACGGGTACGGATGGTCCGTTGTGCGATGCGAATGGCAACCACTATCGCGACGACCAGCAGGGTGAGCAGCACGCTGACGGTGAACCACCCGCCGGGCAGCGAAGAGCCTTTCTCAACCAGGCGGTACAGCAGCTCGTGGATCCACTCGTCCACCCGCTGCGCCACCGAGCCTTTGGGGTAGATCGGCTTGTCGAGTTCGCGCTGGGCAGCCTCATGCGCGGGGTCGCGGCCGATGTCGATAGCGGGCATCCTCGAATGGTCCCTATACCGGCCGCGACAGCCAGAGGTAGTCGCTCGACCCGATTGTCGAGGGACCTCCGGCGACGCCGGTCTGCAGCACCAGATCGAATGCCTCGCTGCGGATCCGGCGGTCCGCGTAGAGTAGGACATCCACGCCTGCGCTGAACGGGGCGGTGATGATCTGGCCGATCGCCGATCCGACGGCCCCCACAGTCAAACCGAGCAGCACTGGGACGTTGGGTCCGTCGAATAGATTACCCGCGAGCTCGAACGGTACGGCGATGGCGCCCGCAATCAACATGACCACCAACCAGGTCAACACACGAATACTGAGCACTCGCCAAAAGCTGTTGTGTACCAACGTGAATGATCGCCTGATCGCACCGATCACCGGCAGTCGCTCCAGCACGATCAGCACCGGCGCGAATGACAGCGCCGTGTACAGATAGATCAGCGCCGCGATCGACATCAGCACCAGCGGAAATCCGAGAATGACCGTGGCTCCCGTGTTTCCGGCGGCGGCGATGGCCCCGACGATCACGCCCACCGCGCCGCAGAGCAGTATCAACCCGGCGGACTCCAGCGCCACCAGCCCGATCAATGCGGGCAGCCGTCCCCGAATCCTGGCCCACGTCTCCCTGGCGCCGATTGTCGAGCCGAATACCGCGCGGCCGACGATGACCGCGAGCATGCCGGTCAGCAAGGTGCCGGATAGCCACCCGACCAGCCCGCTGAGGCCTCCCGCGAGTGCCCAGGCCCCGACGTCGCCCCCGGTGAGTTCGTCGGGCGGGGCTGTTTTCTGTCGGCTGGCCGCGGCCAGGGGTCCGAGGGCGGCGGCCAGGGTCAAGAGTTGCGTGATCACGACGACCACAGCCGTCAGTCCCAACGTGACTCTGGCGTTGGCCCGGATGTAGACGGCAGCGCCGTTGTAGATGTCGCTCAGGCTCAACGGCCGCAACGGGATGATTCCCGGCGCCCACGCCCGGCGGGCCTGCGGAGGGTAACCGGGCTGCGAGTAACCCGGGGGCGGGTGGCCAGGCTGCTGGTAGCGCGGCGGCGGTGGATAGCCGGGCGTAGGTTGCCACTGGTAGCCCGGCGGTGGATTGCCCATTGGGGGATAGCCCGGCGGTGGGTACGCGGCGGGGGGGTAGCCGATCGGCGGGTAACCGCTATACGGGTAATCAGGCGGCGGCGCGCTCACCTGGTGGAGCCGCCGTCAAGGTCGATCATGGTTCCCATACTGTCGACCACCCCGGCATTTCTCAACGTGCCGCGGTGTTTGCGGGCCTCGGCGTCCGACGGTGGCGCGGCGCGTAGCGTCTCCGTCATGGCGGAACTCAAGACCCGGTTGCGGGCGGATCTGACCGATGCGATGAAGGCCAAGGACAAGCTGCGCACCGCGACGCTGCGGATGCTGCTGGCCGCGATCCAGACCGAGGAGGTTTCCGGCAAGGAGGCCCGACAACTGTCGGACGACGAGGTGCTGAAGGTCCTGGCCAAGGAGGCCCGCAAGCGCGGCGAGGCGGCAGAGATCTACACCCAGAACGGCCGGGGCGAGCTCGCGGCCAACGAGCACGCCGAAGCCCGGGTCATCGACGAGTATCTACCGACCCCGCTGACCGACGCCGAGCTGGCCGACGTCGTTGACACCGCACTGGCACAGGTCGCCGAGGAGTTGGGCGAGCGGCCGGGCATGAAACAGATGGGCACGGTGATGAAGGCGGCCACTGCGCTGGCGGCCGGCAAGGCCGACGGGGCGCGGCTGTCGAAAGCGGTCAAAGACCGGCTCTAGCGGCCGACTGGTCGTTTGCCTGGGCGGCACACGGGTATCCGGATCGTATGAGACGGTTCGGCTACACCGTGATGACGGAGCAGAACGGCCCCAAGAGCTGTTGTCGCCGTCCGATCTTCCGGCGTTCTGTGCAGCCATCGTCACGCAGCTAGGGCAAGCTCCTGCGCGCAGCTGAATACATCGCCGGCGAATCCTGTTTCGAGGCTGTGGATTGGGGGAATTCCCTTACTGTAAGCCGTGATCATCATGGCCATCAGGATCTCGAAAGGCCGAAGTGACCATCGCTTATTCCGCATCGAGCAATTCGCTCGATATCGACGGTGTCTACCCCCCGCAACATGACTCGCAATTGTTGATCGACAGCCTGGAACAATCCGAATTAGCGCGGGGGCGGCGGGTATTGGACTTCTGCACGGGAAGTGGCGTTGTCGCGATCGCCGCCGCCGAGCTCGGCGCCGCCAGCGTGATCGCGTTGGACATCTGCCCACGCGCGGTGTGCTGCTCGCAGGGCAATGCCGTGTACGCGGGCGTCGACATCGACGTTCGTGAAGGATCCTGTTCCAGCGCTTTGGATTACGCACCGTTCGATCTCATCGTGTCGAACCCGCCCTATGTGCCCACACCACCGGCCGGCGACATCGACGTCATCCCGATCACCGCGGGCCCCGCACGGGCCTGGGACGCCGGTGTCGACGGACGGATGGTCCTGGATCCGTTGTGTGAGTCGGCGGCCGGGCTACTGGACGCCGGCGGCTCGATGTTGCTGGTTCAGTCGGCGCTGTCCGGAGTCGAGAAGTCGCTGAACTCCTTGCGGGCGACTGGATTGGAGGCCGAAGTTATTGCTTCCCAGGTGATTACATTCGGCCCGGTGCTCTCGGCGCGGGCCGGCTGGCTCACTGTCACCGGCCAGATCAAGCGGGGATGCCGGACGGAGAAACTAGTGGTTATCCGGGCGGACAAACCGTGACCGAGCGGATGCGGGTGCAGGTGATACCCAACGGGCCGGTGTTGATACCCGGGCCGGTCCGCATCGAGACACCGGGCGGCGATGTTGTCGAGTCCGATCGATTCTTGGTTGCTGTGTGCACGTGTCGCCGCAGTAAGGACTACCCGATGTGTGACACCAGTCATCGACGTTGTCGGCCCGCAGCGCAGGCGAATTCAGCCAAGCGGCCGTAGCAGGGACGTCTCGTCAGCCTTCCACGACGTCATGATGACATCGGCCAGCCTGTCCTCGACAGCAGCATGGGCGCGAATCCCGAAGATCACATCGCGGTCCAGATGCGGTTCTCGTGCAACGAGATCGGCGACCACGTCGTTGCGCACCACCTGTTCGTGCACCGCGTCGGCTTCGACGTGTTCGCGATAGAATGCAACGCATTCCGGCGGGGCGTTCAGTCTTTGCAGCGCTATCACCAGCCGGCGTGACCCCGGCGATGAGGTGATCTCCGTCGAAGCGAAATGTCCGATGGCAGCTCCGCGGAACTGGCGATGCAAGCCGAACAGCGACATCAGATTCACCACGGCCAGCGACTCGGCGGGAACCCCTTCCAGGTACGCCAGGTAGGCCGCATTCAGTTCGGCCGCGGTCAGCAGGTCAGCGAACAATTGCTGATGCACTCTGGCGCCCTGACCTGCTCCGTATTCGTCGAATTCGACTGCAACGAAAGACGCTTTCGCTTGACCAGTAAGACGGGGGATCGCCCAGGCGTGCGGGTCCCCCTCTTTCAGATGGTACAGCGATCGATGCACGAAGTATTCGCGCATCTGCTCCCACGTCCCGTTGTCGCGTAGCCAGTATGAAGGACCGGTCCCGTCCGCGGATTCGATTGACAGGTCGTTCATTTCGGCATCGGCTGTGCGGCCGGGTTCGATCGCGCCCACATCGCGACGTACACCGGCCAGAAATACTCGTTCCAATTGTTCACGCAGATGCAGTAATCCGGGATTCCATTCCCAGCTCGGGTCGACACCGGCGAACCCGCGGTAGTGCAGCTCGTAGCACATGTACAGCGCCAGTTGCAGATCCAGGCCGTACGGATCCGGGTCGCCGACCGATGCGATGATGCGGGTCAGCTGATCCTGCGGGGCGGGCTCGGTGAGGTTGCGCCGCACGGCCAGCGATAGCGGCCCATGCGGAGCTGGCAGCGGAGGTTCGACCGTTGCCTGTAGGTGAGTCACGGGGGTGTGTACCCCCGAAAGGGCACTCGTCAAACGGGCCAGTCGCACCCGGTCAGCTCGACAGATACGTCCCACAGCCGACGGGCCATCGCGGCGTCACGCGCTTTGGCACGCGGCGTGGTCACCTTCGGCTTGCCCCATTGATTGAATCGCGGCGCAAGATAGCTGCCGCTGGGCAGATCGGTAGTCACCGCCTGAATAGTTGACCGCGCGCCGGTGGCCGCGCTGTGGGCTGGAAAGCCGCGGAAAGTGTGGTCGCGAATCCACGGCACCATGCCGGTGGCGTCGCGGCTGATGTCGGTATTCGTCGCTCCCGGATCAGTCATGTAAGTCCGCACGCCGCGGCAGGTCAGCTCGTGATTGAACAGCATGACGGCCAACTTCGATTCGCCATAGGCCGACCACTTGGAGTACTTGCGGTGGTGCCACTGCAAGTCGTCGATGTGCAGGCGGCTCAGCGCGTAGGCCGAGCTGACCACCGAGATGATCCGATCCTTGATCCGGTCGGCGAGCAGACATGTCAATGCGAAGTGGCCGAGGTAGTTGGTGCCAATATGGGCCTCGAATCCGTCAGCGGTGCGCATCAGCGGCAGGCCCATCACCCCGGCGTTGTTGATCAGCACCTCGACCCCGTCAATCGAGTCGGCGAACTTTCGCACGCTCGCGAGATCGGCCAGGTCGAGGTGAGCGATCTCGACGTCGCCGGCCATGCTCGTTACAGCTTGCTCGGCTTTCGGGATGGTGCGGCAGGCGATGACGACGCTATGTCCGGCGGCGGCGAGCGTGGCTGCCGTTGCCGCGCCGACGCCGCTGTTGCCGCCCGTGACGATGACCTTCACCCGGCGATCATCCAGTGTTTCCGGCAGTCGCGCAGTCGATTTGGGTGTAGCGATCGATCTTGAACACGCAATCTTGTGCGACTGTTGCACACGTCCGCTGGGCCTGTAGAAATTCGGGCCTGAGGCGGGCTGAAAGGCGAGCAATTCACCTGCTTCACAGCCGGTTTCAATCGTCTGATGCGCCGGCCCCGCTCGCATATGGCTACCTTTGCGCAGCTCAGGGAGCCGGGGGGCAGAGGGCGACTTTCGCACGAAAACTAAGACTTTGGTGAAGAGAAACTTGAGTGGTAGCAAATATTTTTCATTCCGGATGCTTCAAGATCACCCGGGAGGTACTCTTCCGGGATTCGGACTTGTTGCGTGTGAATGCAATAACCAAAAGGGGGGCTCCCGTGATGGAACAACGTCGTTTTCTATTGGCAATCGGCGCGGCCGTCGGCGGCCTCGCCGCCGCCGTCGTCCCGATCGCACTCGCGCACGCCGATGACGGCCTTACCTTGGTGCCCGCTGGCCCAGAAGTGCCCTACACGGCACTCGGCGTCGACGGGTATGTGGGGTTCCAGCCGTTTTTCACCGAGTGGCAGCAGTACCAGCCGACTAATGTGGAAATAGGTGGTACGACCGTCGGCAGTTATGACGTGTTCGAGTCTGACTATGCATCGCCGTGGACTGATGAGTCGGTCTACAACTTCGGCGCAGCCACTAGTGGTACCGACCCAGGTGGCCTGGCCGGTGCGACGGTTACCGATTCCGCGTTCTACCCCAGCTTCAACGCCGCCACCGAGCATTTTCCGCCGGCCGACGTCACCGCCGCGCTCCATGACATCCACGTGACGTTAGGCAACGGCGAAGTGGACAATCTCCTCACCACGGCCTCGGGTACCTACCTTTCCGTGGATGACCCAGGGGTTGGCTCAGCTCTCTGGTTTGAAGCCCCCGGGTCTACCGACGCTTCACTGATGTGGAGTGGGCTGGCTGACACGTCAGCGGCGCTGGCGTTCGTTGAGAATCTGTCCAGCCTATTGCCGCCCGATGTGTGGTACCCCGGCATCTGAAGTGGCCGGGCAGCGCTGACACCGCGATGAAGATCGTGGTGATTGGCGGCACGGGCGTCCTTGGATCGAAAGTGGTAGGGACGCTGAGGGATCGAGGCCATGACGCGGTCGCGGCGTCGCGTTCCACCGGCGTGAATGTGCTTACCGGCGACGGCCTCACCGATGCTTTGACCGATGCCGATGTAGTCGTCGACGCATCCAACGCGCCGTCCTTCGACGCCGGTCCGGTGATGAAGTTCTTCACCACCTCGACCAGGAATCTGGTCGCCGCGGCCAGGGGCGCGGGGGTCGGGCACTACGTCGCGGTGTCGATCGTGGGATGCGACCAGCTGCCCGAGAGCGGCTACATGCGTGCGAAGGTCGCCCAGGAGGAACTCATCGAGCAGGCGGAGATCCCCTACACGATCGTGCGCGCCACTCAGTTCGTCGAATTCACCGACACCATCACGGCATCGCTGACCGTCGGCGACGAGGCGCGTGTTCCGGACGCGTTGATCCAGCCGATCACCACCCGAGCTCTTGCCGATGAGATCGCCCGGGTGGCCGAAGGTCAACCGCTCGATGGCATCGACAATGTCGGAGGGCCCGACAAGATCACGTTCGAGCAGATGGCCCGCGACGTTCTGGCCAAGCAGGGCGACTCGAAGACCGTCGTCGTCGATCCGGACGCCACCTATTTCGGGGCGCCGCTCGCGACGAATAGCCTGGTAGTTCCTGCGTAAGCTATTATCTGCGTATGAACGCAGATAATGACGTTCCGACATTGATTCCCGAAGACCAGGTCAACCTGATCGTCGAAGTGTTCCGCATGCTGGCCGACCCCACCCGGATCAGGGTGCTGTGGGCGCTCAATGGAGGTGAGTTGGCGGTCAATGAACTCGCCGAACAACTGGGCAAGCCCGCGCCATCGGTATCGCAGCATTTGGCCAAGCTGCGGATGGCGCGGCTGGTGCGCACCCGCCGCGAGGGCACCACGATCTTCTACAGCCTGGAAAACGAACACGTCAGCCAGCTCGTCGTCGATGCGGTGTACAACGCCGAACATGCCGGCCCGGAGGTGCCCCGCCACCACCGCAGCGACGACACCGTGCGCGGCATCGCCGGCGATCGTCGGCCCCGCAAGGCAACTCAGCGATGACGCACGTTCAGAACGGTCATGACCACCACCGTCACCATGACCATGACCATCCGAAAGGGCTACGCGGTGCAATCAAGGAAGTTTTCGCGCCGCACTCGCACGACGCCGCCGACAGTCTCGACAGCGCGTTGGAATCCAGCGTTGCGGGCATCCGGGCCGTCAAACTCAGCCTGCTGGTGCTGGGCGCGACGGCGCTCGCGCAAATCGTCATCGTGGTCATGTCCGGATCGATCGCACTGGTCGCCGACACGATCCACAATTTCTCCGATGCGCTGACCGCCGTACCGCTATGGATCGCGTTCGCGCTCAGCACGAAAGCCGCAACCCGTCGCTACACCTACGGATTCGGCAAAGTCGAAGACCTCGCGGGATTGTTTGTCGTCGCGATGATCACCCTGTCGGCGATCGTCGCCGGCTACGAAGCCATCGAACGACTCATCCACCCGCGACCCATCGCGAATGTCGGCTGGGTCGCACTCGCGGGGTTGGCCGGGTTCATCGGTAATGAATGGGTCGCGCTCTACCGCATCAGAGTTGGCAGGCGGATCGGCTCCGCCGCTTTGGTGGCCGACGGCCTGCACGCCCGCACCGACGGGTTCACCTCGTTGGCCGTGCTGGTCGGTGCCGGCGGTGTCGCACTGGGTTTCCCGCTCGCCGACCCCATCGTCGGTCTGGTCATCACCGTTGCCATCCTCGCGGTGCTCCGCACCGCCGTGCGTGACGTGTTCCGCCGCCTCATCGACGGCGTCGAGCCTGAGATGGTTGACACGGCCGAATCCGTGTTAGCCGGCCGGGAGGGGGTGCAGTCGGTGCGTAGCGTGCGGATGCGCTGGATCGGCCACCGTCTCCATGCCGATGCCGAACTCGACGTTGACCCCGCGATGAGCTTGGCTGCCGCGCACGGCATCGCCCACGATGCCGAACACGACCTGATTCACGCGCTGCCCAAACTGTCTGCCGCGGTGATCCACGCGTATCCGGCGCATGAGGGCTAGTTAGGCCACTTTCAGGAGGATCTTGCCGCCTCGGAGGAGATGTTGCACTCCGTCCTGGATGTGCTCCAGGGGGTACACGCCTGCCACGGGGACCGCGAGGGCGCCGTCGGCCACCAGCGGTGCCGCCTCACGAATGACAGGCAACACCTTGTCGCGGTAGTCGTATTCACCGACAAAGAATCCGCGGACGGTGAGGTGCTTGCCGACCAGTGTCGAGGTGTCGACCCACATGGGTTCGTCCCTGGCCCAGGAGTAGCTGACCAACCATCCACCGTCGGACAGCAAGTCGAGCAACCGCGACACCCCTGGACCACCGACGGCATCCACTGCCAGCGCCACTCGCGCGTCGCCGATCAGTGCTCGAACATCGGCGGGCGCATCGGCATCGTCGACGTGGACCACGTCGGCCCCGGCCGCCGTCAGCTCGGCGAACGTTGAGTCGTCACGGGCGAGGTTGATCGTCTTCAGTCCCCGACGTTCGGCTAGCGCGATCAATGACCGTCCCACACCGGAGTTCGCGGCGTTCTGAACCACCCAGTCACCGGGCTGCAGGCGGGTGACTTCACTGAGCATTAATCCTGCCGTCGGGGGGTTGCTGCCCAGCATCGAGTACTGCTCGATGTTGCCGCCCGCGGGGAGCGCGAACAGGCCGTCGGCGGGCACGACCAGCCGCTCACGCCACGCACCGGCATATAGCGGTAGCACGACAAGATCGCCGACTTGAAGTCCATCGACCTCGGCGCCGATGGCAAGCACGCGGGCGACCCCCTCCGCGCCCGGTATGTGGGGCAGGGGTGGTCGCGCCAGCATGCCGAGGACAACCAGGAGGTCGTGTTTGTTCAACGGCGAGACCTCAACGCCCAATAGAACCTCTTGCGGACCCGGTGGCGGCGGCTCCTCGATGTCGACAACGCGCAGCACCTGCGCGGGGTCGCCGAACTGGTCAATCTGGATGGCACGCATATTGATTCCTCTCCATCGAAGGCTAAGCCGCCGTGTGAACCGATACTTGTGCCCACCATTAGCGCACCGCGCGCGCTGCGAATTCCGGCAAACGGATCGGCAGCCCGTCCCAATCAATCCTGGTAGTAGCAGGGACAGCCTTACCGGTGGGCAGCGGTACCCAAGCTGCGTACACAGCAGACCCGGCCTACTGGTTTTTATCGGCGAATTGGCGCCGAGCATGTGTATGCCGACGCTGCAACCGTCAATTGTCAACGGCAACAGTGAAATTGAGAGGAAAACGGTGCGGAATCTGCCTAGCAGACCTGGTGGGCCTGCTACCAGCTAAAACACAGTCGGGGTGGCGGGATTCGAACCCACGACCTCTTCGTCCCGAACGAAGCGCGCTACCAAGCTGCGCCACACCCCGCGTGAAGCCACGACAGCGTATCGCACCGTCCCGGTTTGCCGCCAAAACGGATGGGCGAACCGACCGTCGGTGCCAACGTCCTGTGCATCACATCGGTTGCGGTCGGGGATTTGCACCACAGTCCGGCGTGGAATAACCGAGATATCGGAGCCATTCCATAAGCTAAAGAGCACGATGTGCGACGAAAGCGGGTAAATCATGACGGTGTTAGGCGCCGTGGTGTTCGGCGGATTCCTGGCCCTTGGGGTGCTGTGGCTGCTGGTGACCGCTCCAGATAGCGACATAGATCAGGCATGGACTGAGCACGCGGGTTCAGTGAGCGTGCCATCCCATTCCCGGATCCTGATCACTTCGTCACAGGAATAGCGATTCAGCCCACCGAATAGATGGGTTGCGAGCGGCCACGATCGCGTTGCGCCTCGCGCCCTCCGATGGGGGCCGCAATCAAGGTCAGCAAGGTGGCTTCGGGCCGGCAGCAGAACCGCACCGGCGCGTACGGAGATGTGCCGATCCCAGCGGACACGTGCAGCCGCATGTTGGCGCCCCAGCGCGACGGGCCTTTGGCGCGCGACCGATCCAGGCCGGAGTTGGTCACCAGAGCGCCGTAGAACGGCAGGCACAGCTGTCCGCCATGGGTGTGGCCGGCCATCACCATTTGGTAGCCGTCGGCGGCGAAGCGGTCCAGCACCCGGGGCTCGGGCGAATGAGTCAGCCCCAGCCGCAGGTCGGCGGCCAGGCTAGCCGGTCCGGCGATCGCGTCGTAGCGATCCCGGGCAATGTGCGGATCGTCCACACCCGCGGCCGCGATGTGCAGGCCCCCGACTTCGAATTCGCGACGATTATGAGTCAGGTCCAACCAGCCGCGTTCGGTGAATGCCGCCCGCAGGTCCTGCCAGGGCAGCGGCTGACCGTGCACGCGGTGACCGGGTTTGGTCAGGTAGTTCAACGGGTTCTTCGGCCGCGGACCGAAGTAATCGTTGCTGCCGAAGACGAAGACCCCGGGCACCGAAAGCAGGTCACCCAGGCTCTGAACTACTGCCGGCACCGCCCGGGGGTGTGCCAGGTTGTCGCCGGTGTTGACGACCAGGTCGGGCTCTAGGCCGGCGAGTTCACGCAGCCACGCCTGCTTGCGGCGCTGACCGGGTCGCATGTGCAGATCGCTGATGTGCAGCACCCGCAACGGCGATGAACCAGGGTCCAACACCGGGATGGTCAGCTCGCGCAGCACGAACGCATTGCGCTCGATGAGCGAGGCGTAGCCGATTCCGGCAACAGCCGATCCAAGCGCGACGGCACCGGTACTTTTCAGAGCGGTCATGGCGGAGGGCATGCAGGCCAGCGTACTGCCGCTCGCCAGGTACCGGCGCGCCACACACCAGCAGACTTGCTATGGAGGCGGCGGCGCCAGGATCGGAATAGTGATCGGCGGAAGACCCGGGATCTCGATCACTTGCGAACCCACCGGCGCTGGTCCACCTGGGACACCTTCCGGCGGTGGTGGTGGCGGCGGCGCGATGCCGTTACTGGTCTGGATGGTGATGACCGCACCGGGGATCGTCTGGCCGTTGGGTGAAGTCCCGACCACCTCGCCATACTTCGCACTGCTGTTGATCGATGCGGGTTGCTCGGCGACCTGGAAGCCGGAATCCTTCAAGCGCTGACGCGCGGCGTCCACGTCGAGACCCGCGACGCTCGGCACGCGGGAGCCGGGCCCGCCTTCGACGTACTCGTGGTCGGTCGGCGGCATCCTCACGTCGCCGAAAAGGGTGGCGATCGGTTTCATCGCGGTGAACCAGGTACGGGCCGGTTCGTTACCGCCGTACAGGTTCCCGTCGCCGCAACGTCGCAGCGGTGACGAGCACAGGTCCGACGGTGACGTGGAGTCGTCATAGATGTAGTTGGCCGCCGCCAACTGGTTGGTGAAGCCGACAAAGCCCGACGACCGGTGCGCCTCGGTGGTCCCGGTCTTTCCGGACACCGGCAGGTTCCAGCCCGCCGCCCCGGCGGACCCCGCCGCGGTGCCGCCGCCCAGCGCGTCCTTGCTCATCGCATTGGCCAGCGTATTGGCCAGCCCTTCAGGGACCACCTGGTCACAGGCTTCGGTACTGACGGCCACCTGGTTGCCGTTGCGGTCGATCAGCTTGTCGATGGGATTGGCCGGGCACCAGGTTCCGCCCGAGGCAAGCGTCGCTGCGACGTTCGACAACTCCAGCGCGTTCAACTCGAACGGCCCTAATGTGAACGAGCCGATGTTCTGCCGCTTGATGAAGTCGGCCAGGCTCTCGTTGCTCTCCTGGTCGTAGTCGCGGGCGCTGCCCGGCTCGCCATAGGACCGTAGTCCGAGCTTGACCGCCATGTCGACGGTTCGCTGCACACCCACGAGTTGAATCAGCCGCGCGAACGCGGTGTTGGGCGACGTGGCCAGTGCATCGGTGACATTCATCGACCCGCGGTAGTTGCCGGCGTTGACGACGCACCAGGTCTCCTTGGGGCAGCCCTTGGCGCCGCCGTTGCCCATGCCCTTGGTCTGGAATCTGGTCGGCACGTCGAGGGTGGCGTTGATGCCCATACCCATTTGCATCGCAGCGGCCGTCGTGAAGATCTTGAAGATCGAGCCCGCGCCGTCGCCGACGAGCGAGAACGGCTGCGAGCGCATGGTCTCGCCGGCCTCGGTGTTCAACCCGTAGGTGCGGTTGCTGGCCATCGCCACAAGCTTGTGCGAGTTCTTACCGGGCCGAATCACGCTCATCACGCTGGCGATGCCCTCGAGGGTGGGGCTGGCATAGGTGTCGATCGCGTGCTTGACCGGTTCCTGCACATCGGGATCCAGGTTGGTGCGGATCAAATAGCCGCCGCGAGCGAGCTGTTCCTTGTTGATGCCGGCGTGCGACAGGTAGGCCTGCACGTAGTCGCAGAAGAACGCGCGATCACCTGCCGCGATGCAGCCGCGCGGTAATTCCTTGGGCTGCGGCAAGATTCCCAGCGGCTCGGCCTTGGCGGCGCGTATCGCGTCGGCTTCGTTGGGAATGTTCTGGATCATGGTGTCCAGGACCAGGTTTCGGCGGGCCAGCGCGCCGTCCGGGTTGGTGTAGGGATTGAGCGCGCTGGTCGACTGGACGAGTCCGGCCAGCAGGGCGGCCTGCTGCCAGTTCAGGTCTGAGGCGTTGACGCCGAAATACGTCTGCGCCGCGTCCTGCACGCCGAAGGCGTTGTTACCGAACGAAACCAGGTTGAGGTAACGGGTCAAGATCTCCGGCTTGGTGAAGGTCTTGTCCAAAGTGAGCGCCATCCGGATCTCGCGCAGTTTGCGCGCCGGAGTTGTCTCGATCGCCGCACGTTTTTCGGCGTCGGTCTGTGCGATCACCAGCAATTGATAGTTCTTTACATACTGCTGCTCGATCGTCGAGCCACCGCGGGTGTCGGCGTCGCCCGAGGCGTAGCCGGCCAGGCCGGTCAGCGTGCCTTTCCAGTCGACGCCGTTGTGCTCGGCGAATCGCTTGTCCTCGATCGAGACGATGGCCAGCTTCATGGTGTTGGCGATCTTGTCGCTGGGCACCTCGAATCGGCGCTGCGAGTACAACCATGCGATGGTGTTGCCCTTTGCGTCCACCATCGTGGTCACCGCCGGGACGTCGCCCTCGAGAAGTTGCGCCGATGCGTTGCCGACGACTTCGGAGGCCCGGTTGGATACCAGCCCGATGCCACCGGCGACGGGAAACAGCAGGGCGGCGACGATGATGCTGGCGAGCAGGCAGCACCCGGCGAGCTTTGCGATGGTGACCGCGGTCGCGGGGCGCTCCGACATGGCAACTACACTAGCGTCGCGGCCACGGTAGTCTGCGCGAGTGGTCGACGAAGATTTCTTCTCCGACCGCCGCGCCTCAGGTTTCTCTCAGCCGCAGCTCAGGAGGCTATTACTCGCCTTTTTCGCCCTTTCCGGAGTCCCCTTCATGATCGGATTGCACGGTCGTCCCAAAAAAGGGGGTCAAAGAATGTTGCGTAATTGGTACCTGACCACGTAGCTTATCCACACAATGAGATACAGGTAACACCGACGAACACAGTGTGGCGCAGGTCGCATCGGGTTTCTGGATCACGCAGTGGGTTGCCACACCGGTGGCAAGAGCGAAGGGGAATCGCTGGTGTCAGGTATTCGGACCGCGGCGGGTAAGACGACCGCAGCAGCCCCTGCAGCCACCATTCCGTTTGGGGCTGAGGCGGAGTCAAGGATCGCTTGGGTTTCCAAGGCGCTGTGCCGGGCCGCTGACCCCGATGAGCTGTTTGTGCGGGGGGCTGCACAACGCAAGGCCGCGGTCATCTGCCGGCACTGCCCGGTGATGTTGGAGTGCGGCGCTGACGCGCTGGACAACCGGGTCGAGTTCGGCGTCTGGGGTGGGATGACCGAACGTCAGCGTCGGGCGCTGCTCAAGCAGCACCCCGAGGTGGTGTCCTGGGCGGAGTTCTTCAGCACCCAGCGCAAGCACCGCAGCGTCGGCTAAGCCCGCGTCGTCAACCGACCAAAGTCATCTGGTCGGCGATCGCACGTAGCGCCTCCAGATCGGAGACGTCGAACGGCAGTGATGGCACGCCGACGATCGCCACATGGGGGTTGGCCCCGGTGAATCGGGACAGCAGCCGGATCTCGCGCTTCGACGTCGCGGCGCGGTCGGCGTGGATCTGCAAGACGGCTTTGGTCAACGCGTTCGCGCCGTCGTTCTCGATTGTCTCGGCACCGTCGATGGCGCGTTCCACCGGCAATGAACACAACATCGGATGCGTGCGGTTCAGGATCAGCCCGGCCAGCGGCATGTTTTCCTCAGAAAGCCTGTCCACGAAGAAAGACGCCTCGCGCAGCGCATCCGGTGCGGCCGCCGACACCACGACGAATTGCGTGCCCCGTCGCTTGAGCAGCGAGTAGGTGCGGTCGGCTTTCTCGCGGAAGCCGCCGAAGGTGGCGTCCAGAGACTGCACGAAACTCGCGGCGTCGGACAGCATCTGCGAACCAAGGACGGTCGACAGCGCCTTCATCGCCAAGCCGACCGCGCCGGTCACCAGTCGCCCGATCCCGCGCCCGGGCCCCAGCAGCAGTTTCCACAGCCGACTGTCCATGAAACTGCCCAGCCGTTTGGGTGCATCGAGAAAGTCCAGCGCGTTGCGCGACGGCGGGGTGTCAACGACGATCAGATCCCAGCGGTCCTCGGCCAGCAACTGGCCGAGCTTTTCCATCGCCATGTACTCCTGCGTGCCGGCCAATGAGGTGGCAACCGTTTGGTAGAACTGGTTGTCCAGAATCGCTTGTGCGCGATCGGATCCGGAGTACTGGATCACCATCTCGTCGAACGTGCGACGCATGTCGAGCATCATCGCGAAGAGCTGACCGGGCACCTCGGGGGCGAGTGGCACGCGCTGTGGCGAGTTGCCGAGATCGCTGATGCCCAACGCCTGCGCCAGCCGCTTGGCCGGGTCGATCGTCAGAACCACCACGGTGCGGCCGTACTCCGCCGCGCGCAGCGCCATGGCCGCTGCGGTGGTGGTCTTACCCACCCCACCCGCGCCGCAGCACACCACGACCCGGTTGGAAGTGTCCTCGAGAATACCGGCGAGATCCAGAACTGGCGGTGCGGTGCTCATCGAACTCCCTGCTGCGCAAGCGATTCCGACAGCTCGTAGAGGCTGCCGAGGTCGACACCGTCGGCGATGGTCGGCAGTTCCAGCCGTGACACCTTCAGCTCGTCGAGTTGTTCGGCGGTCGCTGCGCGTGCGGTGATCCGGGTGGCGTGCTGGATGGTCTCGGTGAGCAAGCCGGCGAAGTCCTCGTCGCTCAGCTTGATTCCGGCGGTGGCCAGGCCCGCCCGCACGGCGTCGGCGTCGACATCGCCTTCGGCGGCTTTGGCCAGATCTGCGGGCTGCAGATAGATGGGGATGTTGCGGTTGACGATCACCGAACCGATCGGCAGTCCCATCTCCTGCAACTCGTCTATGGCTTCCTTGGTCTCCTGCATCGGCAGCGCCTCCAGCAGGGTGACCAGGTGGATCGCCGTCTGGTCGGAGTGCAGGATCTTCACCACGCCCTCGGCCTGCGAGTAGACCGGCCCGCCCTTGGCCAGGTCGGACACCGCGCGGGTGACGTCCAGGAAGCGCGCGATGCGACCGGTCGGCGGCGCGTCGACGACGATCGCGTCGTAGACCGGGTTCTTGGTCCCTCTTTCGGTCCGGATCACGGACTCCTTGATCTTGCCGGTGAGCAAGACGTCCCGCAGGCCCGGCGCGATCGTCGTCGCGAACTCGATCGCGCCGACGCGACGCATCGCTTTCCCGGCGATCCCGAGGTTGTAGAACATGTCGAGGTATTCCAGGAAGGCGGCCTCGATGTCGATCGCCAGCGCGTTGACCTGGCCGCCGTGTTCGGCCGTCGCGATCTTGAGCTCTTTGTAGGGCAGCGGCGGCACATCGAAGAGTTGCGCAATCCCTTGGCGCCCTTCGACTTCGACGAGCAACACCTTGCGCCCACCGGACGCCAGGGTCAGCGCCAGCGCGGCCGCAACCGTCGATTTACCGGTGCCGCCTTTGCCGGTCACGAAATGCAGACGGGCCTTGGACAATCGCGATGGCCAGCCGACGTTGCTGCCGCCGCTCGATGTGGTCCCCACCCCTGCATGCTAACCAGATCGCGCGATCGGCCTGCCGATAAGCTCGGGATATGAGCCAACCCACAACATGGGAGTACGCAACCGTCCCCCTGCTGACCCACGCCACCAAGCAAATCCTCGACCAGTGGGGCGCCGACGGATGGGAGCTGGTCTCCGTGCTGCAAGGCCCGACCGGTGAGCAGCACGTCGCATACCTGAAGCGCCCGAAGTGAGCGCGTCGGCCCGACTGGCCGAACTCGGAGTCGACCTGCCGGTCGTCGTGAAGCCGTTGGGCTCGTATGTGCCGGCGGTGCGCAGCGGGAATCTCGTCTACACCTCGGGCCAGCTGCCGATGCAGGACGGCAAGCTGGTACAGGTGGGCAAGGTCGGCGTCGACGTCGCCTCCGAACAGGCCAACGAACTGGCCCGGATCTGCGCACTCAACGCCCTGGCTGCCATCCATTCGCTAGTGGGCATCGACTCGGTGACCCAGGTGGTGAAGGTGGTCGGATTCGTCGCGTCCGGACCGGGATTCAACGGTCAACCGGGCGTGATCAACGGCGCCTCGGATCTGCTGGCCGCAGTCTTCGGCGACAGCGGCGTGCATGCGCGCTCGGCGGTCGGTGTCGCCGAATTGCCGTTGGACGCCCCAGTCGAGGTTGAACTGGTGGTCGAGGTCGGGTAGCGGGCGTGACGGAAACCGCTGCGGAGTTGACGCATCCCGCTTACGGCGAGTTGCGGCCGGTCACCGATACCGCGTCGGTGCTGCTGGCCAACAATCCGGGCCTGATGACACTCGAGGGCACCAACACCTGGGTGCTGCGGGGTCCGGGCAGCGACGAGGTGGTGGTGGTCGATCCCGGGCCCGACGACGACGAGCACATCGCGAAACTGGCCGGGGTGGGCCGCATCGCGCTGGTCCTGATCAGCCATCGGCATGGCGACCACACCGACGCGATCGACAAGCTGGTCGATCTGACCGGCGCACCGGTCCGCTCGGCGGGCAGCGGATTTCTGCGCGGTCTGTCCGGCGAGCTCACCGACGGCGAGGTGATCGACGCCGCGGGCCTGCGCATCACGGTGTGGTCGACACCCGGCCACACCGCCGACTCGTTGTCGTTCGTCCTCGACGATGCGGTGCTGACCGCGGACACCGTGCTGGGCCGGGGAACGACCGTCATCGACAACGAGGACGGCAGCCTTGCGGACTATCTGGAGTCGCTACAGCGGCTGCGTGGGCTGGGTCAGCGCACCGTGCTGCCCGGACATGGCCCCGACCTGGCCAACGTGGAAGCGGTGGCCGCGGGATACCTGGCCCATCGGGAGCAGCGGCTGGAGCAGGTCCGGTCGGCGTTGCGCACACTCGGCGATGAGGCCACGACGCGTCAGGTCGTCGAGCACGTCTACGTCGACGTCGACGAGGAGCTGTGGGACGTAGCGGAGTGGTCGGTGCAGGCTCAGCTGGACTATCTGCGTCGCTAGCGCGTCGAGATCGACGCCAGCGAGAGAAAGATCGAGAGATCGTGTCGCTGACGTCAATCTCGATGCAAAACTGCTAGCGCGCGCGCCTGGCCAACCGCTCGGAGTCCGAGATCAGCACGCTTTTGCCCTCCAGGCGAATCCAGCCGCGGTGGGCGAAGTCGGCCAGCGCCTTGTTCACCGTCTCGCGGGAGGCTCCGACCAGCTGGGCGATCTCTTCCTGAGTCAGGTCGTGCGTCACCCGCATCGCGCCGCCCTCTTGGGTGCCGAACCGCTGAGCGAGCTGCAGCAGTTGCTTGGCGACCCGACCGGGCACGTCGGTGAAGATCAGGTCGGCGAGGTTGTTGTTGGTGCGGCGCAGCCGGCGAGCCAGCACCCGCAGCAACTGCTCGGCGATCTCGGGACGATCGGCGATCCAGGCCCGCAGCGCGTCGCGGTCCATCGACACCGCGCGAACCTCGGTGATAGTCGTCGCGCTGGAGGTGCGCGGTCCGGGGTCGAAGATCGACAGCTCACCGAACATGTCGGACGGACCCATGATGGTCAGCAGATTTTCTCTGCCGTCCGGTGAACGGCGGCCGATCTTGACCTTGCCGGAAATGATGATGTACAGCCGATCGCCCGGCTCGCCCTCCGCGAAAACTGTGTGCCCGCGCGGGAAGTCGACGGGCTGCAGTTGCTTGGTCAGCGCGGCGACGGCGCTCGGTTCAACCCCCTGGAAGATTCCGGCCCTCGCCAGGATCTCGTCCACGTTGCCCCTTCGGCTATTCAGGTCACTAGTAGCTGTTCTCGGTCGATGGCCCGGCCGGCCCCCAGTCTAAGAGGTAAGCCTTCGAGTCGACGTGCCAACGCTACACACGATTGGCATGCTCACGCGGCGCAAATTGCCGATTCGCCCGCGAATGCTGATGCTGGTGTCTAGGTGAGGTGGGTTGATTGGGGGCGGAGATTAAGGTGGCCGCCGACCATTGATCGGTATCGGGCTCCGCGCTGCTGGGTAGCGGCGCCGTTTGGTAGTTGATCCGCCGATGCAAGGAATTCAGCGCCTCGGGCATCCCCTGCCGGGCCAATGTGCGCACATCTGCGGGTTCGGCCTGCTCGAGAAATTCCGCGACGTCACTTGCCGTGAGCGTGTCGTTTTCCAAGCCGGATTCCAGCCGTTGAAGCCCGAAAGTTGCGAGCATCAGCAACCCGGGGGTGAGTGCAACGAGCAACCAGGACACAAGCAGCTAGTAAACACGGCCAAGGTCTCAGCGGGATCACGAATGAGTACCCTGTCAAGGTGACAACGGCCAAACCTTCTCGCGCCGCCGGCAAAGCCTCTACCGGGGCGGGCGTCGCCGTCGCCGGCCGTTGGTCCACGGAGACCCGAACCGGCTTGGTGCGTCGGGCTCGCCGGATGAATCGCAAACTCGCACAGGCGTTTCCCGATGCGCATTGCGAGTTGGACTTCACCACGCCGCTGGAACTCGCGGTGGCGACGATTTTGTCGGCGCAAAGCACGGACAAGCGGGTAAATCTCACCACCCCTGCGTTGTTCCTCCGCTATCGCACCGCATTGGATTACGCGCAGGCCGATCGCGAAGAACTCGAAACTCTCATTCGCCCAACCGGTTTTTATCGCAATAAAGCGTCGTCGTTGATTGGCCTCGGTCAGGCATTGATCGAGCGATTCGACGGCGAGCTGCCTAACACCATGGACGAGCTGGTGACGCTGCCCGGTGTGGGGCGTAAGACCGCGAACGTCATCCTGGGCAACGCGTTCGACGTCCCTGGAATCACCGTCGACACCCACTTCGGGCGCCTGGTCCGGCGTTGGGGCTGGACGACCGAGGAGGATCCGGTCAAGGTCGAGCACGCCATCGGCGAACTCATCGAACGCAAGGAGTGGACGCTGCTCAGTCACCGGGTGATCTTTCACGGTCGCCGGGTGTGCCACGCCCGCAAACCGGCCTGCGGGGTGTGCGTGCTGGCCAAGGATTGCCCGTCGTTCGGTACGGGGCCGACCGAGCCGGAGATCGCCGCCGCGCTGGTGCAGGGACCGGAAGCCGAACACCTCCTGGCGATGGCCGGGCTGTAGCGGCGGCGCTGCGTCGGGGTTCCCTTGATCACGTTCACCTCTCGAGCCACCCGCTGGACCGTCGCGGTGTTGGTGGTTGTGGCCGCGCTGCTCGTCGCATTGCTGGTGGAACTGCGCGACGCGTCGCACTCCGCCAACCCTCCGTCGGCCGCTTCCCCGCGCGAGCACCGCGACGCCGACAGTGCGGCGGCGCTGGCCGCACCGCGCCAACGCGCCGAGTTGGCCCCCTGCCCGCATC
>NZ_JBAPRN010000656.1:0-3159 GCF_049281135.1 Mycobacterium sp.
CGGTTTAACGATGGACGATTTCACTGTCCTTACCCCGTTGACCGATGCATTCACAATCGCCCACTACCAGCGCGCCGAGGACGCCGGCATCACCGGCATCATCACGATGCCGTGGATGTTCTACTCCGGACCGGATGGCACGCTCGCCGAGAAGGTCGACGGGATGAAGCGATTCCGCAAGGACCTCGCTCTCGACGGGTGATCGGAGTCGGTGCACCAAAAAGCGTTCCCACTCTTCCGCGAATGCCCTAACGTGACGAGGGTGGAGCTACACGGAAATCCCGAGCTGGTGCCAGTGGAGGCACTGCGGTCAGGTGACCCGATTACCGACGTCCATGGCGGCGGTCAGCACTACATCGTCCTGGAGTCGAAATCTTTCGACGAGAGCTGCGTTGTCCTCGAGCTCGAGTCGAAAGCTCACGATCAACTTCGGGTGATCGAGATGTCGTTCCCGACCGGTTACTACATGGGCAGGTCGCCGCGGCACATCCTGTGACCTGGTGTCAGAGGTATCACCTCGGACCTGGTGACAGTCGGCGATAGTTGCTGCCTGCATGATGGGAGCCATGCCGGAAATCAGGCCGTATCGCATCGACGTGCCCGCCGCCGTTCTGGATGACCTCAAGGAGCGGTTGTCGCGCACTCGATGGCCGGAGTCGGAGACGGTCGACGACTGGAGCCAGGGGATCCCGCTGGCCTACACCCGGGAGCTGGCCGCCTATTGGGCCGATGGCTACGACTGGCGTTCGCGGGAAGCCGCGTTGAACCGGTTCGATCATTACCTGACTGAGATCGACGGGCTGGACATCCATTTCATCCATCAACGGTCGCCGCACGACGACGCGCTGCCGCTGGTGATCACCCACGGCTGGCCGGGCTCGGTGGTCGAGTTCCACAAGGTGATCCAGCCGTTGGTCAACCCGCCGTCGGGTCGCGCCGAGGACGCCTTCCACGTGATCTGCCCATCGCTGCCGGGTTACGGATTCTCCGGCCGGCCAACCCACACCGGATGGGGGGTGGAGAAGATCGCCGAAGCGTGGGAGACGTTGGTCGGACGGCTGGGTTACGAACGATACGGCGCGCAGGGCGGTGACTGGGGTGCGGCGGTGACGACGCAAATCGGGCGCAACGGAGGTCACTGTGTGGGCATCCACCTGAACATGCCGATCGCGAAGCCTGTCGCCGGGTCCGCCGATTTCACCGAGGACGATCAACAGGCCCTGGCCGCATATGCGGAACACCGGAAGTGGGGCACCGGCTATTCCAAGCAGCAATCCACGCGGCCTCAAACGCTCGGTTATGGACTGGTCGACTCGCCGGTGGCGCAGCTGGCGTGGGTCGCCGAGAAGTTCTGGGCATGGGCCGACTGCGGCGGGCACCCCGAGAATGTGCTCAGCCGTGACGAATTGCTCGACAACGTGATGCTGTACTGGGTCACTGGCAGCGGCGCATCCTCAGCCCGGCTGTACTGGGAGAGCTTCAACAGGTTTGTGACCGATGGCCGTGTGGAGCTGCCCACTGGAGTCGCCGCGTTTCCGAAGGAAATCCTGCGCACCCCGCGAAGCTGGTGTGACGCCGCCTACAACGTCACGCACTGGACGACGATGCCGCGCGGCGGGCACTTCGCCGCCTTCGAGCAGCCGGAGTTGTTCGTCGACGACGTCCGGGCATTCTTCGCGACGGTGCGGTAAAGCTCAGCGCCGCAGTCGACTTCGGCGCCCGGGCCACCGACTTCGGTGGGCGTCCAACGCGTAGGGCCCGCCGCCGGTGAAGAACAGCAACAGGAACGCGAAGCAGAACATCACCGCGTCCTCGCCGTGGTTGTTGATCGGGAAGAAGCCATGCGGCAGATGGACCGTGAAATAGGCGCACGCCATTTCCCCGGAAGCCAGGAAGGCGGCAGGCCGGGTGAACAGCCCGAGGGTGATCAGCGCACCGGTGACCGCTTCGATCCAGCTGGCGTAGTAGTCGGGCCATTGGCCCACCGGCGCCACGTGATCCGCAGCCGGCCAGCCGATCAGCCCGGACAGGCCGTGGCTGACAAACAGCAACCCGAACATCACCCGAAACACTGATAAGGCAGGCGGCCAATACGAATTCAGCCGGGCCTCGAGACTTTGCGCCATGCGCAGACGATATACGCGTCTACAGCTGAATCCAGGCCGACTTGGTCTTCATGTACATGTCGATGCCCTCTTTGCCGAACTCGTGGCCCCAGCCGGACTGCTTGTGGCCGCCGAACGGCACGTCGTGGTCAAAGACCAACTGGCAGTTCACTTGGACGCTGCCGGCGTGTAGGCGCTTGAGCATCCGGTGGGCCCGGCCGACATCCTGCGTCCAGGCAGTGGCGGCCAGGCCGTAGGTGGTGTCGTTCGCCAGGGCCACAGCTTCTTCCTCGTCGTCGAACGGCAGGATCGTGACGACGGGCCCGAAGATCTCCTGCTGGTAGAGCCGCATGCTGGTATCGACGTTGGTGAGCACCGTCGGGTGCACGAAGTAGCCCTTACGGTCCAGCCGGTAACCGCCGGTGACCACTTCGACGCCGTCGCTTTTGCCTTCGTCGATGAAGCCCATCACCCGGGTCAGCTGCTTCTGGCTGATGAGCGGGCCGCTGACGCAGCCCTCCTCACTGGGAGCGCCGAGCTTGAAGGTGTTGGCCATCATCGAGATGCCTTCCACCACTTGGTCGTACACGCCGCGCTGGGCGAAGATCCGCGATCCGCAGACGCAGCCCTGGCCGGAGTGCACGAAGATGCCCAGCGATGCCATCAGGAGGGCCTTGCTCATGTCGGCGTCGTCGAAGATCAGGACCGGCGACTTGCCGCCGAGTTCGAGCGTGACCTTCTTCAGATTGTCGGCGGACGCCCGCACGATCTCCTTGCCGACTTCAGTCGAGCCGGTGAAGGCGACTTTCTGGACGTCGGGATGCGCGGTGATCGCCGCACCCGCGGTGTGACCGTAGCCGGTCAGCAAGTTGGCGACACCTTCGGGCACACCGGCTTCGTGGATCAGCCGGTCGAGCAGTAGAGCTGAAAGCGGTGTCTCCTCAGCGGGTTTGACGAGCACGCTGCAGCCGGCGGCCAGCGCCGGCGCGAGCTTGGCGCTGGCGTTGAAGATCGGTCCGTTCCACGGGAAGATCAGCCCGACCACGCCGTAGGG
>NZ_JBAPRN010000657.1:0-5323 GCF_049281135.1 Mycobacterium sp.
GTGCTGGTCGGCGATCAGAGCTACCTGGAAGCGTGGTCGCGGGAAGCCGAAGGCGTGCGGCTGTTCCGGTTCGACCGCATCGTCGACGCCAGCGTGCTCGACGAGCATTCTGCGCCACCGGAACCCGCGCTCCAGGCGCCGCCGGACACGTCGTTGTTCGACGCCGACCCGTCGCTGCCGTCGGCGACACTGCAGCTGGCGCCCGAGGCCTCGTGGATGTTCGAGTACTACCCGATGCGCCTGCTCCACGAACTGCCCGACGGCTACTGCGAGGCGGCGATGACCTATGCCTCGGAGGACTGGATGGCCCGTCAGGTACTGGGGCTGGGGTCGGCGGTGCGCGTTCTGGGGCCGGAGTCGCTGGCCGCCCGGGTGCGTGATGCCGCGGCGGCCGCGCTGGAGTCGTACCAGGCCGCGGCGCGGTCCGGCTGATGAACCAAACGCTGCGGTAGCATCGTTGTGACATCTGGAGGTAAATAAAAGTGAATGCTCTGACTCCGGGTCACCTGGCTATCATCGCGGTCCTGGTGATTGTTCTTTTCGGCGCCAAGAGGCTTCCCGAGGCCGCTCGCTCACTGGGCAAGTCGATGCGGATCTTCAAGTCCGAGGTCCGCGAACTGCAAAGCGACAACAAACCCGAAACGTCAGCCACCCAAGCCGCGCCGGTTCAGCCGGTGCATTCCGAGCGGGTCGATCCGCCGGCGGCTGACGGTCGGCCGGCCTAGCCTGGCATCGCCCCAGCGGCGCCCGAGCGCCTATTCACTGTGCGCACCACCGGTTTGTTCAGGCGGCTAGATCCGCGTTCCCGTCGTAGCCGCGTCAACCCCGACGCGACCATGTCGCTCGTCGATCATCTCACCGAGTTGCGCGCGCGGATGCTGCTCTCGTTGGCGGCTATCGCGCTCACCACGACGTTGGGTTTCGTCTGGTATTCGCACCCGCTGTTCGGGCTGGAAAGTCTGGGCGAGTGGCTGCGGCACCCGTACTGCGCGCTGCCCCCCTCTGCGCGGGCCGACATTGCCAACGGCCAGTGCCGGTTGCTGGCCACGGCGCCCTTCGACCAGTTCATGTTGCGGTTGAAGGTCGGGCTGACGGCCGGGGTGGTGCTGGCCTGCCCGATGTGGTTCTACCAACTCTGGGCGTTCATCACCCCGGGGCTGTACAAGAAGGAACGGCGCTTCGCCGTCGCATTCGTCGTGCCGGCCGCGTTGCTGTTCGTCACCGGCGCGGTGCTGGCATACCTGGTGCTGGCCAAGGCGCTGCACTTCCTGTTGACGGTCGGCAGCGATGTGCAGGTGACCGCGCTGTCCGGCGACCGGTATTTCGGGTTCCTGATCAACCTGCTGCTGGTGTTCGGCGTGAGCTTCGAATTCCCGCTACTGGTTGTGATGCTCAACTTCGTCGGGGTGTTGACCTACGCGCGATTGCGATCGTGGCGGCGCGGCCTGATCTTCGCGATGTTCGTCTTTGCCGCCGTTTTCACGCCCGGTTCCGACCCGTTCTCGATGACGGCGCTGGGGCTGGCGCTGACCCTGCTGCTCGAGCTGGCCATCCAGATCGCCCGCGTGCACGACAAACGCAAAGCCAGACGGGAAGCCTTGACCGCCCTCGACGACGACGAAGCCTCGGTCATCGAACCACCCTCTGCGGTCGGCGCGCCGTCG
This sequence comes from Mycobacterium sp., assembly GCF_049281135.1. GTDB lineage: Bacteria > Actinomycetota > Actinomycetes > Mycobacteriales > Mycobacteriaceae > Mycobacterium. The sequence continues at coordinate 1,665 of NZ_JBAPRN010000657.1, forward strand.
AGCATCGCCGGACCTCATGACGACATCACCTGACGCGCCCGCCCCCGACGCGACGATGCAGAGCGAAGCTATGAGGAGAAGCGGCGGCGGCGACACGGGGGAATTAGCGCGGTTCACTGCGGAATTGGAGTTTGAGCTCGATGGCTTTCAGCGCCGGGCGTGTGCGGCGCTGGAAAACGGCCACGGTGTCCTGGTGTGCGCACCGACCGGGGCCGGCAAGACCGTCGTCGGCGAATTCGCGGTGCATTTGGCACTGGCGTCCGGCGGGAAATGCTTCTACACCACGCCGTTGAAGGCGTTGAGCAACCAGAAACACAACGATTTCGTGGCGCGTTACGGCAAGGACCAAATCGGTCTGCTCACCGGCGACATGTCAGTCAATGCCGACGCCCCGGTGGTGGTGATGACCACCGAGGTGCTGCGCAACATGCTGTACGCGGATTCTCCTGCGTTGCGCGGACTTTCGTACGTGGTGATGGACGAGGTGCATTTCCTGGCCGACCGGATGCGCGGTGCGGTGTGGGAGGAAGTCATCTTGCATCTGCCCGACGACGTGCGTCTGGTCAGCTTGTCGGCGACGGTGAGTAACGCCGAAGAGTTCGGCGGCTGGATCCAGACCGTGCGTGGCGACACCTCGGTGGTGGTCGACGATCACCGGCCCGTTCCGCTATGGCAGCACATGCTGGTCGGGAAGCGACTTTTCGACCTGTTCGACTACGCCGCGCATGAGCCGGGGGAGCGCCAACAGTCGATCGTCGACCCGAACCTGTTGCGCCACATCGCCCATCGCCGTGAGGCTGATCGGCTGACGGACTGGCATGCCCCACGCCGCCAAGGCGGTCGGGGAGGTTCGGGACGCCCGGGCCGGTCGGGTTTCTACCGGCCGCCGCCGCGGCCTGACGTGATCCGCATGCTGGACGACGACGGCCTGCTGCCGGCGATCACCTTCGTGTTCTCCCGGGTCGGCTGCGATGCGGCGGTGGGCCAATGCCTGCGTTCGTCGCTGCGGCTGACCACCGACGAGGACCGGGCCAAGATCGCCGAGGTGATCGACCACCGCTGCGGCGACCTCGACGACGCCGACCTCGACGTGCTCGGCTACTACGAGTGGCGCGAGGCGCTGCTGCGCGGCATCGCCGCCCACCACGCCGGGTTGCTGCCGGTGTTCCGGCACACCGTCGAGGAGCTGTTCACTGCCGGGCTTATCCGGGCCGTCTTCGCCACCGAGACGCTGGCACTCGGCATCAACATGCCCGCCCGCACCGTGGTGCTCGAACGATTGGTGAAGTTCAACGGCGAGCAGCACCTCCCGCTGACCCCCGGCGAGTACACCCAGCTCACCGGGCGGGCCGGCCGCCGCGGCATCGATGTCGAGGGTCACGCCGTGGTGCTGTGGAATCCCGGTGAAGACACCAGCGAACCGGCCGAGGTCGCGGGCCTGGCCTCCACCCGCACCTTCCCGCTGCGCAGCTCGTTCGCCCCGTCGTACAACATGACGATCAACCTGGTGAACCGCGTGGGCCCGGAGCAGGCGCATCGACTGCTGGAGCAGTCGTTCGCGCAGTACCAGGCTGACCGCTCGGTGGTGAGCCTGGTCCGCGGAGTGGAACGCGGCCGGCAGATGCTCGATGAGGCCGCCGCCGAGCTCGGTGGACACGATGCTCCCGTCCTCGAATACGCCCGGTTGCGCGAGCAGATCAGCCAGCAGGAGCGTGCCCGGGCGCGCGCGTCGCGTCTGCAACGTCGCCAGGCGGTCAACGACGCGCTGGCCGGGCTGCGGCGCGGCGACATCATCACGATCACCCACGGCCGACGCGGCGGACTTGCCGTCGTATTGGAGGCGGCCCGCGACAGCACCGACCCGCGACCGTTGGTGTTGACCGAAAACCGTTGGGCTGGAAGGATTTCCTCATCGGACTATTCCGGCGAGTCGGCGCCGGTCGGGTCGATGACATTGCCCAAGCGGGTCGAACACCGGCAACCCCGGGTCCGTCGCGACCTGGCGTCGGCGCTGCGTTCGGCGGCCGCCGATTTGTCGACGACCGGCGAGCGTCGAGGCAAGCGCACCGAGAGCCGCGATGTTGACCCCGAGCTGGCGGCGCTACGGGAAAAGATGCGTCGTCATCCGGTTCACCGCGAAGCCGACCGGGAAACCCGGGTCCGGGTCGCCGAGCGCTACCTGCGGATGGAACGCGAGAACGCCGCGCTGCAGAAGAAAGTCGCCGCCGCCACCAACTCGCTGGCCCGCACCTTCGACCGGATCGTGGGACTGCTCACCGAGCGCGGCTTCATCGAGCTCACCGACGGCACTCCCACGGTGACCGACGACGGCCGGCTGCTGGCCCGGATCTACAGCGAGAGCGATCTCCTGGTCGCCGAATGCCTGCGCAGTGACGCATGGACAGGACTCAAAGATGCGGAATTGGCCGCCGTGCTCTCGGCCGTGCTCTACGAAACGCGGGGCGGCGACGGCCCCGGCGCCCCGCGCAACGAGCAGGTGCCGACCCCACGGTTGCGGCAAGCGCTGAATCGCACGCGGCGGCTGTCCGCGGACTTGCGCGCCGACGAGCATCGCCATCGCATCACGCTGAGCCGCGAGCCCGACGACGGGTTCGTCGCGGCCATCTACCGCTGGGCCAGCAGTGGTGACCTCGTCACCGCGCTGGCAGCCTCCGATAACGAGGGCAACGGTTCGCCCCTGTCGCCAGGGGATTTCGTCCGCTGGTGCCGGCAGGTGCTCGACCTGCTTGACCAGGTCCGGAATGCCGCCCCCCAGCCGGAGCTGCGGGCCACCGCGAAACGCGCGATCGACGCGATTCGGCGCGGCGTCGTAGCAGTTGACGCCGGGTAGGCTGTGCCGAAGCTACGGTTGCACACGACGACCGGCGCGAGGACTGCAAGCAGCACTGAGAGGACTGACACACGATGAGCGGACCACAGGGACCCGACCCGACGCAGCCGTGGCAGCCGACGCAGGGGGAAGGTCAGCAAGCCGGCGAGGACCACACCCAGCACGTGTCACCGTGGCAGCAATCCTCCGGCGACCAGGGCTGGCAGGCCAGTGGTGGAGAGCACCAGACCTGGCAGGCACCCGCGTACACGCCCACTGAATACGGGCAGTACCAGCAGCCGCCCACGTCGTACTATCCACCGCCGCAGTCCTATCCGCAGGGCTACCCGCAGCAGGACCAGTACGGCGGCCAGACCGCCGCTTACCCGCAGCAGCCGGGGCAATACGGCCAGCCCCAGCCGGGCCCATACGGTCAGCCTGCTCAATACGGTCAGCCGGGTCAGTACGGGCAACCCGGCCAGTACCCCCAACCCGGTCAGTACGGCCAGTACCCGGGTGCCTATGGACAGCCGCCGGCCGGCCCGAAGCGTTCGAAGGCGATGGTCGGCTCGGTGGCCGGTGTGATTGCCGCCGTCGCCGTCGCGGTGATCTTGGTGCTGGGTTTCTGGGCGCCGGGGTTCTTCGTGACCACCAAGCTGGACGTCAGCAAAGCCAATGCCGGCGTGCAACAGATCCTGAGCGATAGCACCAACGGCTACGGCGCGAAGAACGTCAAGGACGTCAAGTGCAACAACGGTCAGAATCCGACCGTCAAAAAGGGCGCCAGCTTCGACTGCGACGTCAGCATCGACGGCACCAAGCGTTCGGT
>NZ_JBAPRN010000658.1:0-5128 GCF_049281135.1 Mycobacterium sp.
GTCCCGAACAAGTTCAAAAAGCCCACACCGCCGCCGTCACCGCCGGCACCGCCGGTGCCGCCGACCTCACCAGTGCCGCCGGCCACACCGTCACCGCCGTTGCCGCCGTCACCGGCGTTGCCGAAGAACGTACCGGCGTTGCCGCCGTCACCACCGGCCATACCGTCCGCACCCGCACCGCCGTCACCGCCATTGCCCCAGGCGCCGGCGTCGCCACCGGTACCACCCTGACCCAGAAGGTCGGTGGCGCCATTGCCGCCGTCGCCGTACAGCAACCCGCCGGCTGCACCATCGGCCTGCGTCAGCGAGCCGCCGCCAACACCGTCAGCACCGTTGCAGACCAGATCGGCTAGCCCGGTGCCACAAATGGGAAGGCCGGCCACCGCGGCGGCATTTTGGTAGTTGTCGACCGACTGAGTCAACTGAGTCCAGTCCTGCTCCAGTACCTGCCAGAACGACGTCGATGAATCGGCCGTCGCAGCGGACCCGGCCTCGGATGCCAGGATGGTCTGGCCCGAGAACAACGCGTCAAGGCCGCCGCTGGGATTGCCCAGATCGGTCAGCAACGCGTCCCACCCGCTCGGGGTGCTCAAGTCGGCGAGCAATCCACTCAGCACGCCAGGATCTAAGAAATCCGTCGGGTTGACCGCGGTGATCGCCGAACTGGCGGCCGAGCCCACCGCCACATCCAGGATGTCGTCAAACACATCGGCTTTGGCCGTCGGCACACCCGTCAACGGCCCCAACCCGAGCGCCAAAAACGCCCCCGCGCCACTACTGAGCCCAATCGCCCGACGACGCGCCTTGGCCTTCGCCGACCGATTCTTCTTCGAGGAGTGCTTTCCAGACATCGCCCCCACCGCTCCTTCGTTGGACACCGGTTGAACATCTCAGGTGGCCTTAAGGTACTCCTTAACTAACGTTCGAGAAAACAGATTGTCCGATTTTCGAGAAATTTCGTCCGAGAGATCGGATGGAGGCGGGATTGGCGCAGATCAGCAGCCGGTTCGCCACTAATAGCGTTGTCCGAAAACATGCGTCAGCTCGCTAGAAGCCTTAACGCATCATGTGCTTTTCTCAGGTGTCGGGCCGGTTGGCCCCCAGCTTCGGACTATCGGGAAGAATCTCGCCGGCTTTGCCGGCGGCCGCCCGCTTCTATGCTCGAGGTGGGCCGAGCGCGGAGAGTGACGCGCCGGGCCGCGGGTTAGCGACGAGATCTCGCGCACGCACTATCGCTTTGGGCGGTGTGCGTCCGGGTTCAGGGCCATCGCCAGGAAATCCAGGCGCCACAGAGCCTCGAACAGCCCGCGAGCAAATTTCTCGACGCGAGCCACGTTGTCGTGCGACGTGGTCTCGCTGCGCACCGACGCGGCAATGTCCCGAATCGTGCGCTGACCATCGACCCGTTGAACAAAGGGCAACTGGTCCGAGTTGAGACGGATTCGCCAGTCCGTGCGGAAAATCTCGTCGCCCGAGAGCCCGCACCGCATCCGCATCAGCGGAACGTAGTTCAGGCAATCTCGGGCCGAAAAATCGAGCGCGTAGGACTCTTTCGGCCGCTCCGGACGACACGCCATAAAGAAATGGCACGCGTTGACAGCGCGGAGACGCTCGTTGACTGACCACATCGTCGGCTCCGGCAATGCATTTACAGCCGAAAGCACCGGGTTGGGCGGCCGGAACAAACTGTGCGGATAGTACGGCACCTTGTGGAACCACCCCTGAAACACGAGTCCGGCTGAGGCGACGAGGTCGATGCAGTCGTCGACGGTGTAACTGCGCTCCCGACCGTGCAGAAACGTATCCACCAAGGCGGTGTCGTACTGCAATTCCCGCGCGCCGCCCAGGTAGGGTTGCGCCAGGTGACCGGGCGGCAGGAGCGAAAGCGTTTGCCGCACAACGGGGATCGACGAATCGTTTTGACCCAGCCCCATGTCGCGAAAGACCGACTGGAGCATTTCGACGCCGATTCGGCCGTATTTTGCATACAGCATCACACCGATGGCACCATCTGGCCGCAGGCAACGTGCCACGGCATTCATTCCCGCCTGCGGATCGGCCAAGTGGTGCAGCACACCGGTCGACACGATCAGGTCGAAGTCGCGGCCCAGGTTTGGCAGTTCCTCGAGCGCAAGCCGATGCAGCTCCAGGTTGGACAACTCGTGCTTGTCTTTGAGGTACTGGTGGTGATCCAGCGACGGCTGGCTGATATCGACCGCGACCACTTTGGCATCCGGGTTCGTGAAAGCGAACACCGCCGCCTGGTTCGTGCCACAACCCGCAATCAAAATATCGAGGTCGGGCTTGTATTCCCGGTCCGGCCAGAATATTCGGTGTGCGTGGCTGGGATCGAACCATTGCCAGTTGTTTGCAAGCCATGGCTCGAGGTCCGGTATCGGTTCCGGGTACCTGTATCGCTCATATTGACGGGAGACAACGTCGGCACGCGGATTGTCGCTCACTTCTCCGATGGCTCCTTCACGGTGAGCTGTTGATCGAGGTCCCGTACGGCAACGGCGTGGCCCATCGAACGAATCAGCGCCGGCACGTGGTCTCCTCCTGTGCCGTCATTTGTCTGACGTGGCCTAGCGATGTGAGTTCGCGTTCAGGACCATCGCAAGGAAATCGAGACGCCACAGCGACTGAAATAGCTTGCGGCCGAATGTCTCGAGGTCGGCTGCGGTCGCTCGCGGCGCCTCTCCGCTCTGCGCCACGCGCTCAGCGATCTCGCGAATCGTGCGACGGCCGTCGACGTTCTGCACGAAAGGCAACTGAGCCGAGTTGAGACCCATCCGCCAACTCGGCCGAAAAATCTCGGCGCCGGAGAGACCGCAACGCATGCGCATCTCCGGAACATAATCGAGGCAGTCATCCGTCGAAAAATCGATGACGTAGCTTTCTTTCGGCCGATCGGGACGGCACGCCATGAAAAAATGGCAACCGGCAAATTCGTGCACACGTTCCATCACGGACCACTGCTCGCGCTCGGGCAACGCACTGACGGCTGGCGCGAACTCATTCGCTGGTTCAAGCAAATCGTGGTGGTAGTACGGCGCATTGAGGAACCATCCCTGAAATGCGAGTCCGGCGGTGGTGACAAGATCGATACAGTCGTCGACCGTGTAACTACGGTCGCGACCGTGCAGAAACGTATCCACCACGGCGCCGTCGTATTGCAATTCCGCTCCCTCTATTCTGAGGTAGCTTTGGAGAGGGTGACCCGGGGGTAGCAGCGAGATCGTCTTTTTGACTATTTCGACCGATGCTTGGTCCTGACGCAGCCCCATGTCGCGAAAGACCGACTGGAGCATTTCGACGCCGATTCGGCCGTATCTTGCATACAGCGTCAGACCAATAGCGCCATCTTGTCGCAGGCATTGTGCGAGTGCGTTCATGCCTGCCTGCGGGTCGGCCATGTGATGCAGCACGCCGGTCGAGACGATCAGGTCGAAATCGAGGCCGAGTGTGGGCAACTCCTCGATCGGCAGCAGGTGCAACTCGAGGTTAAACAGCCCGTGTTTGTCTTTGAGATATCGCTGATGATCCAGTGATGGCTGACTGATATCGACCCCGACGACTTTCGCACCAGGGTTCCTATGGGCAAAAACTGATGCCTGGTTGGTGCCGCATCCCGCAATCAAAATATCGAGGTCGGGCTGATATTCCCGGTCGGGCCAAAAAATCCGGTGAAAGCGGGACGGATCGAACCAATGCCAGACGCCATCGGGCAATGCCTCGAGGTCCTGTATGGGTTGCGGGTACCGCCACCGCTCGTACTGGCGGGAGACAATGTCGGCACGCGGGTCGGCGTTCGTTTGAGCGCCGTTCGTTTGAGCGTCGTTCACTTTGGCGGTGGCTCCTTCACTGTTAAGAGACCTCAGACGACCTGCAGTCCCTCGGGAACTCTCTGCGGATCGCGCCAGAAGGCGTCGTTGACGAAACGGTTGAACAGGTCCGGCGGCAGCAAGCTCGCGCGCGGTTCGGCCTTGACCGTGGTGCCCACGGTGTGCAGCCCGGGAGTACCGGCCCGCTCGTCGAATTCTCTGACGTCGTAGTCGATGTGGTCGAAATCGTGCTCGAAAACCGGCTCGTCGATGAAGTCGTAGATGGCGTGCATGGTCTTGGCCGGGTCGGTGGTCAGGGTTTCGTACTGGACCAGCAGCAGGCGGTCCCTTTGCGCGCCGAAGCACGCCTGTTTGAGCGCATCGTAGGGAGCACCGACCATGCCATCGGCTGCCGCCACACCGTTGGCGCGGGTATAGACCGTGCCGCCGGAGCTGTAGTTGAAGATCGACGACGGGCTGAAGACGTTGCGCTGGACCAACCGCTCGATGCTGTCGAGCACCCACGGCATGTCGCGCACGCAGGCAATCACTTTCGCGTCGGGAAACAGCTTGGCAATTGCGGGTGTCCAGGCACACCAGAATCGGTTGGTGTCAAAGACCACCTGGGCGTCGGTGTCGGCGTAGTAGCTGTCGAACAACCCATGCAGGATGCGCTCGCGCTTGGCGTCGTCGATGAATATCGAAAACTCGTTGCGTGCGCTCATCTCGCTCAGCAGCGCACCGAACAGGCCGGCCAGCGGACCCGACATACCGGCCTCGAATCGCGGGTTTTGTCGCAGTAACGCGGCCAGCAGAGTCGAGCCGGACCGCGGCAGGCCCGAGATGAAGTGGATGGCCGGCATGGGCGCCCCCCTTTTAGCTTGCTGGCGTTGCGCATTCGCGCCCGGTGCTGTCGGCACATACTAACTGGCCGCCGATGATGAGCGCTGGCAATCGCCCGGGCGAGCACCCGAAAGCGGGCGTGCGTCGACAGGTCCGGCAGGCCTCAGGCCGTCGGAATTTCGATGACGTAGGTACGGGCCGGTTCTACCGGATCGACGACAAAAGAGAGGCCCGCCGAAGCGGGCCTCTCCGTTGTGTTGCCTTCCTGCAGGTTACGCGCCCGGGGCTCCGTTGCCGGGGTTTTGGCCGGCGGCACCGCCGCCGGTGCCGGGGGCAGGCCCACCGGGCTGGGTGCCGACTGGCGCGTTCGGTGCGGTTGGGCCGTTCGTACCGCCCAGCCCAGGCGCAGTAGTGCCTGGTGCGCCAGCGCCGTTGGCCCCGCCGTTACCAGAGACCGAGCC
>NZ_JBAPRN010000659.1:0-12952 GCF_049281135.1 Mycobacterium sp.
GATCAACACGCCGGTCGGTCCGCCACCGCGCCGGCCTGCGCACCGCAGGCGGGTCGGATGGATTGCGCTGGCCGCCAGTCTGGTCGGGATCGCGACGCTGGCCGGCGGCGTGGGTTTCGAGATCTATCAGCAGCGTCAGGCCGATGCGGACCATGCCCGCGTCCAGCGCTTCGTCGACACCGCCACCCAGACGGTGGTGAATATGTTCAGCTACAAACAAGACAACATCGATCAAAGCGTCGCCAGATTCGTCGAGGGGACCAGCGGGCCCCTGCACGGCATGCTCAGTTCGAACAACAACGTCGAGAACATCAAGGCGTTGTTCCGTCACACCGACGCGAACTCTGAGGCGGTGGTCAACGGTGCCGCGCTGGAAAGCATTGACAGCGTTACCGACAACGCGTCGGTGCTGGTATCGATACGTGTCACGGTGACAGACCTCGACGGCGTCAACAAGCCGTCCATGCCCTACCGGATGCGGGTCATCGTGCACGAAGATGAAAACGGGCGGATGACCGGTTACGACCTGAAGTATCCCGACGGAGGCAATTGATGCGATGGTTGATCGCGGCCGTCGTGAGCTTGCTGACCACCACGTTCGTCGGGTTGGCCGCGGCCGGCGGTTGGCTCTACTGGCAGCGGGTCGAAACCCGCGGTGAGCAGGCGGTCCGTGCGGCGCTTCCGCCGTTGGCCTCCCAAGAGATTCCCGAGGTTTTCGCCTACGACTACCAGACGGTTGAACGCAGCCTGGGCGCCGCGTACCTGTTGCTGACGCCGGCCTATCGCCATGAGTTCGAGAAGAGCGCCAACGAGCAGATCATCCCGGAGGCACGCAAGCGTGAGGTCGTCGTGCAGGCGAGCGTGGTCGGCGTGGGAGTGATGGTGGCGCAACGCAATTCGGCATCGGTGATGGTGTACATGAACCGGACGGTGACTGACAAAACCCGCCAACCGCTTTATGACGGTAGCCGGTTGCGGGTCGATTACCAGCGGATCGGCGGCAAATGGCTGATCAACTTCATCACGCCGATCTAGCCGACCAATCGCGTCAGCGGCACTGACCGATCTCGTTGCAGTCCAGCGGGTAACGATCGGCCGGTACGGGCAGCGGTCCCTGGAAGGCAAGTGTGAACGGTGTCTTCGTCATCGCGGGCTGAAGGCCACAGATATCACCGTGAATGCTGGTGTGCGTCCCGGTGAGCGATACGTCGTTAAACGCGTAGGTATCCGTGGACGCGGCGGTGGTGCCGTCCGGGCACGAGACGCCGTTGGCCTTGTCTATTTGAAAGGTCCACAGATCGCTGCTAAGTCGCGCTCGGCCAACGAAATTCGCCATCTTCTCCGAGCGGCTGATCACCCGGGCTGTGGTGCTGCTGACGTTCAGTGCGCAGAGGTCGGCGGCGATGACGGGGTCGGTGAAATCAGGGATGGCGCGCTGGCGGGATGGCGCATCACACAGAGCCAAGATCTTCCAGTTCGTCGTGGGCACGCCCGCTTCGGTGAAGCTGTACATGCCATCCGGTGGCGGGCCGAGCGCTCTGGCGGGCGTCGACGTTCCCACAGCGACAAGTGTCATGATGGCGGCGGCGGTCAGGCCGCGGGAGGTGATCACCTTCATGCTCCCTTCCGGCTTGGGGTGCCTCCCGCTTGCGGGGGCGTGCATCGAGTATCCCAGTGCACCTACCGGTCGCACCACGGATTCAGCTGTTTGACGGATGACCAGCAGCCAGCGCATCGAGGAACGACCGGGCCCACCGGTCGACGTCGTGCGCCAGCACCTGACGCCGCAATGCGCGCATCCGGCGCCGCCCCTCGTCGTCAGTTTGGTTGAGCGCCGCCTCGATCGCGTCTTTGACGCCCTCGGTGTCATGCGGGTTGACCAGGTAGGCCTGTCGCAGTTCGGCTGCGGCTCCGGTGAATTCGCTGAGCACTAGTGCACCGCCGAGGTCGTTACGGCATGCCACGTACTCCTTGGCGACCAGATTCATCCCGTCGCGCAGCGGGGTGACCAACATGACGTCGCTGGCCACGAAGTACGCGATGAGCTCGTCGCGGGGAACCGGTCGATGTAGGTAATGCACTGCCGGGTGGCCGACTTCGGCGTATTCGCCGTTGATGTGACCGACCTGGCGCTCGATGTCCTCGCGCAGCTTCTGATAGCTGTCGACCCGTTCACGGCTGGGTGTGGCGAGCTGGACCAGCACGGCGTCATCGGCTTTGACGCGGCCCTCGCCCAGCAGCTCGGCGAACGCTTTGAGCCGCACATCGATGCCCTTGGTGTAGTCGAGCCGGTCGACGCCGAGCAGGACTTTGCGCGGATTGCCGATCTCGGCCCGGATCTCTCTGGCCCGTCGGCGGATGTTGCGGTCGCGGGCCTTCTGGTCGAGTTCGGCCGAGTCGATCGAGATCGGGAAGGCGCCCACCCGCACGGTGCGGCCGTCGACCTCCACCTCGCCGAAGCGCGACCGCACCCCAACCGAACCCCGGGACGTGTTCGCGCCGATCAGGCGCCGCGACAGGATCAGGAAGTTCTGGGCACCGCCGGCCAGATGGAATCCGACCAAATCCGCGCCCAGCAGACCTTCGATGATTTCGGCCCGCCAGGGCAGCTGCATGAACAGCTCGACGGGCGGGAACGGGATGTGCAAAAAGAACCCGATCGTCAGATCGGGCCGGAGCTCGCGCAGCATTTTGGGGACCAGTTGCAGCTGATAATCCTGCACCCAGACGGTGGCGCCATTGGCCGCCGCGCGTGACGCGGCTTCGGCGAACCGGCGGTTGACGTCGACGTACCGGTCCCACCACTCGCGGTGGTAGCTCGGCTTGACGATGACATCGTGATACAGCGGCCACAGGGTGGCGTTGGAGAAACCCTCGTAATACTCTTCGACGTCGTCGGCCGACAGCCGCACCGGGTGCAGCCGAAGGTCCTCCTCGACGATGGGTTCGTCCACGACGTCCACGTCGTCGTCGACGACTCCGGGCCACCCGATCCAGGCGCCGCGACGGCGCCGCAACAGTGGCTCTAGGGCCGTGACCAGGCCGCCCGGGCTGCGCTTCCAAAGAGTGCTGCCGTCGGGCAATCGCTCCATGTCAATCGGCAGCCGATTGGCGACCACCACGAAGTCGGACACGCCGGAGACAGGGTCTTTCGACCTCTTGCCTCCCGCGCCGGGCACTTACACCTCGATTTTCGCGGGCCCAATACCGAGCATCGCCAGGAAGACGCGGCATTCATCCGCGTCGGTCGCGTAGGCCGCCACTACGCGCCTGGCCTGACTGGCGGTGTCGTCAGCCAATGGGGCCACGTCGTCGATTTCATGGGTGTCAGATTTAGCGGGCATGACATAACTGTATGCGAAGTGCGTAATCAGCCGCAGAGTGCGCTGTCACCCGCCGATCGGAGCGTTACGGGCTGGCCGTAATGTGTAAGCACGCGCCCGGCGACGATGCGGGTCGTGCAGCGGCCCGAGGAGAAGCCGGGCCATGAGACACAGCTGATGCGAATGAGGTGGGCCAATGGCAGTCCCGGTTGAAGCGAAGTCTGAAGAGTTGGTGGCCTACGAGACGCTCGACGAGGGCCGCATCGCGCGCATCTGGCTCAGCCGGCCAGAGGCACACAATGCTCAGAGTCGCGGTTTGCTCGTGCAACTCGACGAGGCGTTTCTTCGCGCCGAGGCCGACGACGCAGTCCGGGTGGTGATCTTGGCGGCCCGCGGCAAGAACTTCTCCGCCGGCCACGACCTGGGTTCGGAGTTGGCTCTCGCGGAGCGGGCCCCGGGGCCGGATCAGCTGCCCAGCTTCCGGATCAACGGCTCCAACCGTGATGCCGTCGCGGAGAAGACCTATCTGCAGGAGTGGCACTACTTCTTCCAGAACACCTGCCGCTGGCGGGATCTGCGCAAGATCACCATCGCCCAAGTCCAGGGCAACGCGATCTCCGCGGGCTTGATGCTGATCTGGGCATGCGACTTGATCGTTGCGGCCGACAATGCGAAGTTCAGCGACGTCGTCGGCGTCCGAATGGGTATGCCCGGTGTCGAATACTATGCTCACCCTTGGGAATTCGGCCCGCGTAAAGCCAAAGAACTACTGCTGACCGGCGATTCACTGGATGCCGACGAGGCCTATCGGCTCGGCATGGTGTCCAAGGTCTTTCCGGCCGACGAGCTGGCCGACAAGACGCTGGAGTTCGCCCGGCGCATCGCCGAGCGGCCCACCATGGCGGCGCTGCTGATCAAAGATTCGGTGAACGCCGCGTCGGATGCGATGGGCTTCACCGAGGCGCTGCGGCATGCGTTTCACATCCACGAGCTGGGTCACGCGCATTGGGCCGCGCACAACGAGAACCGGTACCCGATCGGGCTGCCGCCCGACGTCGAGGACTGGCGCAGCCCCAAGCCGACGAAGATCGCCCGCAAGGACACTCCGTAGTCGTCACGGCTTACTTGGGTGGCGATATGGGTTGTGCCCGCCTCGTAACGACTTTCTCGTGTCGCGGCCGTCGAATTGTCGCTCGAAGGCGAGTCAACGAGTGCCCGTTATCTCGGAGCCTGCTGTGGCGGGTGTGGTTCTATGACTAGAACCTGTTTCAGTTTCGGCGTGAGGAGCCGGCATGCAGCTTTCGTTCGAAGACCGGACTTACCTGGTCACCGGCGGTGGCAGTGGAATTGGCAAGGGAGTGGCCGCTGGCCTGGTGGCTGCCGGGGCCTCGGTCATGATCGTCGGCCGCAACCCAGACCGACTCGCCGGGGCCGTCAAAGAGATCGAATCAAGCGCGGCCGGTGGCGGCTCGATTCGTTACGAGCCCGCTGACATCACCAGTGAGGAGGAGGCCACCCGCGCGGTGGATGCGGTGACGGCCTGGCACGGCAGGCTGCACGGCGTGGTGCATTGCGCGGGCGGGTCGGAGACCATCGGGCCGATCACTCAGGTCGACTCGCAACTGTGGCGTCGGGCTGTCGACCTCAACGTCAACGGAACCATGTACGTGCTCAAGCACTCCGCGCGTGAGATGGTGCGCGGCGGCGGCGGGTCGTTCGTCGGCATCTCGTCGATCGCGGCCAGCAACACCCATCGCTGGTTCGGCGCTTATGGGGTGAGCAAGTCGGCGCTGGACCACATGATGCAGTTGGCCGCCGACGAACTCGGAGCCTCGTGGGTGCGGGTCAACAGCATCCGCCCGGGCTTGATCCGCACGGAACTGGTCGCGCCCGTCTTGGAATCGCCGGAGTTGAGCGAGGATTACCGGCTCTGCACCCCACTGCCGCGGCCGGGCGAGGTCGAGGATGTCGCCAACCTCGCGATGTTTCTGCTCAGCGATGCCGCCAGCTACGTGACAGGGCAGGTCATCAACGTCGACGGTGGGCTCATGTTGCGTCGCGGCCCGGACTTCAGCGCGATGCTGGAACCGGTGTTTGGCGCCGACGGCCTGCGCGGGGTGGTGTAAATCGTCCGCTCACTGAGATGGTGATCTTGCGGTCACGGCGACATGCGGAAGGCTAGCCTCGATAGCGATAACGCCGGAGGACGCGATGCCTACAACTTGGGACACAATCGACCGCTACGTCGTCATCTCGACGGACACGCACGCCGGGGCCGATCTTCTCGACTACCGGCAGTATCTGCCGGCACATCTGCACGATGATTTCGACCAATGGGCCAAGACATACGTCAGCCCGTTCGACGACCTGATCATCGCCACCGCGAACCGGAACTGGGATCACAAGCTTCGGACCACCGAAATGGACGCCGACGGGGTGGCCGCAGAAGTGTTGTTGCCGAACACGGTTCCGCCGTTCTTTCCGACGACACCCAACATCACCATCAGCTTGCCGCGCACTCGCGACGAGCTCGAAAAGCGCTGGGCCGGTGTGCAAGCGCACAACCGTTGGCAGGTCGACTTCTGTTCGCTGGCCCCGGTCCGTCGCCGCGGTCTCATTCAGATTTTCCCCAACGACGTCGACTTGGCGATGCAGGAGATCCGCTGGGGAGCCCAACAGGAGTGCTTTGGCGGCGTGCTCATCCCACCGGTCTCGCCCGGTGACCCTCAGGTGGCACCGCTGTTCCACACGCGCTACGAGCCGCTTTGGGCGCTGTGCGAGGAGCTGGACCTGACCGTGGTGCAGCACGCCGGGGCCGGTAGCCCCGAAATGCCCATGGACCAGCCGGCGTCCAACGCGGTACTGGTCACCGAAATGGCACTGTGGGCCCAGCGCACGCTCGGGCATCTGATCCTCGCTGGCGTCTTCGAGCGCCACCCGACTCTGCGGTTCGTCCCGACCGAGCAGGGCACGTTATGGGTCCAGCCGCAACTTGCGATGCTCGACGCAATGGTGCCGACGATGAAATCGGAGGCCGGTAATCGCACCTACGGAATGTTCGGCGGGTCGTCCGTCGATGCGCTGACGCTGTTGCCGAGCGATTACGCAAAGCGGAACTGCTACTTGGCCAGCGAGTTGACGCCCTACGAATCCGGGATGATCGATTTCATGGGGGCGGACCACATCATGTGGGGCAGCGACTATCCCCACGAAGAGGGCTTCACGCCTCACTCCAAGCTGGCCATTCGCTGGGCACTGCACAACCGGTCAGAGGATGCATGCCGAAAGATACTGGGAGGCAACGCAGGTCAGCTATACTGCTTTGATCTCGAAGCGCTCGCACCCATCGCCACCGAGATCGGCCCCACGGTCAACGAGGTGCACACACCGCTCGAGGACACCGGATATCTCGCACCTGCTGCTTTCGCCTACCGGCCGTTCGAAGGCGGGCTGGCTCTCAAGCGTCTGGCCCCGGCCCGCACTTAGCCACCGGCTGTCTGCTCCCGGGGGTGGATGAACACGCCTTCGGCCTCGACGGTGACACCGTCCTCGTCGGCTAGGTGACCGACGGCGAAGGTCTTGACGCCCTCCACCCGGTCGACGTGGGCCTGCGCACGCACTTCTCCAAGTGGTGTGCCGCGCACAAACCGGATGCGCAGCGTCCCGGTAACAGCCGCTCTCCCCGGCTTGTGCGCCGTCGCGCCCAATACATGGTCGAGCACCATTGCGCACACCCCACCGTGCACGAGACCAGGTGGACCCTCGTAGGCCGCGCCGAGGGTGAAGTCGCTCCACACAGCGCCGTCCGATCCTCGATTGACCACCAAGGGAGGTGCGACGGCGTTACGTAAGCCGATCATCACGTTGCCCCACGCCATCGGTCGGCCGTCCTCGGTTGCCTGGACGCCAAAGGAACTCGGCATTATCGCAGCGCTCAACGCCTCAGTCGCGCAGTCAACGGCGTGGCTGACTTCCACAAGCGCGGCCGCATCGACCTGAGTTCTGATCGTGGCATCGATGAGGCGACGCACCGAATCGGCCAGCCGTCGAGATGCCGACTCCAGCTTCACCAAGTCATCGGTCACGAGAACCTCCGTCGCAATCAGTGCGCAAGACATCATTCGTCGCACAGCGTCTGCTGGGCAATACCGCGTCCCGGCCAGCGGTCAGTGACTCCATGGATTGCGATCCGAGTTGTTAGCCTGGACAAATGGAGGACGGCGCTTCGCCAGGCAAGCCGAACCTTGCGGCGACCAGCTGGGCGCTGCTAGGCATGCTGTCCTACGAGCACGAGCTCTCGGGCTACGACATCCGCAAGTGGATCGACTGGAGCATGCGGTTCTTCTACGGCAGTCCGGCCTACAGCCAGATCTACTCCGAGCTCAAAAAACTGGAGAAGCTGGGCCTGGTGACCTCGCGCGTCGAGAACACCGGAGGCACCCGCAACCGCAGGTTGTACAAAATCACTGCCGAGGGGCTCGAGGCGGTGACCCGGTGGGCAAATGAAGCGCCCGTGGACCCGCCAACGCTGAAGCATGGTCCGCTGCTGCGGGTCACACTCGGTCATCTCACCGGCCCGGAAAGACTCAAAGAGGTGCTGCAAGAGCACTTGACGTACGCCGACGAGATGCACCGCAAGGCCGCGAAGGATGCGCGGTGGGCCGGCGCGGATCCGTCCTGGGCATACGCACGCGTCGCGTTGGAGTGGGCGGAGCGGTATTACGCCAATGAGCGGGAGCTCGCCCTGAAAATGATCAAAGAACTTGACGAGGCGGAAGCTGCCTTTCCCCAGCATGGCAAATCCAGTCTTGCCAAGATCCTTTGGCCCCCACCGGAATTCTGGTACGAGATCGAAAAGAAGGCCGATGCCGATGAGCCGGACTGATCAGTACCCGGCGGCGTGCCGTGCGGCGATGTAGCCATACACCAGTCCCTGGGCGATGGTCGCGCCCGCGCCGGGATAGGTGTTCCCGAACGCATTGGCTGCCGTGTTGCCGATCGCGTACAGACCACCGATGGCGTTGCCGTCTTCGCGAAGCACCCTCGCGCGGTCATCGGCGCGCAGACCGCCGCAAGTGCCCAGATCGCTGAGCACCATCTTCACCGCATAGAACGGACCTTGGTCGAGTGCGCGCAGGTTAGGGTTCGGGGCGATGGTGGGATCACCGTAGTACCGGTCGTAGGCGCTACTGCCGCGGCCGAAGTCAGCGTCGTATCCGGTTCGCGACATCTCGTTGAATCGCGTCACGGTGGTCACGAACCGTGCTTCGGGAACACTCATCTTGCCGGCGAGTTCAGCCAAATCATCGGACCGATGGGCGATGCCGGCTTCGTACCACGACTGCGGAATCGGCATACGCGGAAACAGTTGGCCGGCAAAGACATAGCTGTTCCGGTACTGCTGGTCGAAGATGATCCACATGGACTCCACCGGATTGCCCGAGCGTTCCTGCTCCAGCACGCGCTGTCCGAAGGACATGTAATCGATTGCCTCGTTGGTGAATCGGGTGCCGTTCTGGTCGACGATCAGCGAGCCCGGTAGGGACCGTTCGGCCAGCAGCACCGACGGCGCCGCTCCCGGCAGTCCCGCCACGGCCGGAAACCACCACGCCTGGTCCATCAGATCGATGGCGGCACCGAGGTCTTGAGCGGCGTGGATCGCATCACCGGTGTTGGTCTCGGCTCCCAGACTCAGATGCTCGCCAAGGGATTCGGACTGAAACTTCCACCGCATAGCCATGCTGTGATCGAACCCGCCAGCGGCCAACACCACGCCGCGCCGCGCGGTTACGGTGACCTCGCGTCCGTCATGGCCGACAACTGCGCCGGAGACCCGCCCGCCATCGGTGGTCAACCGCTTCAGCGCGGTGTCGGTCCAGATCGGAATACCTGCGCGCACAACGCCGGCGAAGAGTCCTGCGGCTAGTGCCTGCCCGCCCGCGACGTAGCGTCGGCCGATCAGCAGTCCACCGACTCCTTGGGCGAGGCGCTTGGCGATGGTCGGTATGCCCTTGCGTGGAACGCGGGCCATCAGGTTCATCCACCGATAGTCGGCGGTGGTGGTCGGCATCGGGACGTTGGCCTCCATGACACCGGGTCGCAGCCGGGTTCGGTACTCCCGAAGGATTGCGGCGTTCAACGGCCGGCACTCGCACGTGCGGCCGCCGGCGGTACCACCTGGCTCCTCCGGGTGGTAATCGGAATAGTCCTTGGCCCAACTGAGCCGGATCGGGGTGGTACGCAGCAGCATGCCGACCGTCGAGGTCACGTTCCGCAGGTAGGCGGCGGATCGCTCGGCCGGCGCGGTGCCGGCCACCACGGACTGCAGGTAGCTTTCGGCACGCTGCATGGTGTCTCCGGCGCCCTTATCCTCGAGGATTGGGCTCGCCGGCAACCACAGCGCGCCGCCGGAACGGGCGGTCGAGCCGCCGACGTAGGACGACTTTTCCACGATCAATACAGTCAATCCGCGCTCGTGGGCGGCCAGCGCTGCCGCCATACCGGTGCCTGAGCCCACGACGAGGAGGTCGACCACCTTGTCTCGCACCGGCAGACGGGCAGGGATCGTGGCTGATAAAGCAGTCGTCACAGACATGAGATTAAACCGCGGCATCGGCATCGCGACCGCTTTCTCCCTGCCAGCGGGACGGTCGGTGTCATGAGTAGGCGCACAGCTGTACAACAACGACATGACGTTGCAGCGCAATACCGACGAGGTTCGCCAGATCGAAGCCGCGGCGGCCCCGTCCCGATTCGCTCGCGGCTGGCACTGCTTGGGCCTGGCCGAAGAGTTTGGCGACGGCAAGCCGCATGCCGTCCACGCGTTCGGACAAAAGCTGGTGGTCTTCCGAAGCGGCGACGGCAAGATCAACGCGCTCGATGGCCACTGCCGGCACATGGGCGGGGACCTCACCGAGGGCCGGGTGAAGGGGGATGAGATCGCATGCCCGTTTCACGATTGGCGCTGGGGCGGCGACGGCCGGTGCAAGCGTGTGCCCTACAGCAAGCGGGTGCCCAAGCTGGCCCGCACCGCGAAGTGGACCACGCTGGAGCAAGACGGAATGTTGTTCGTGTGGAACGATCCCGAAGGCAATCCGCCGCCGCCAGAGGTAACGATTCCGCGGATCGAGGGTGCGACCAGTGACGAGTGGACCGACTGGCATTGGTATACGACAACCGTTAACACCAACTGTCGTGAGATCGTCGACAACGTCGTCGACATGGCGCATTTCTTCTACATTCACGGCTCGCTGCCCACGCAGTTCAAGAACATCTTCGAGGGGCACATCGCGACGCAGTACATGAACAGTGCGGGCCGTCCCGACCTCGGTGACACCGAAGGTGCACGGATGCTCGGCACGACATCGGTCGCGTCATACTACGGCCCGTCGTTTATGGTCGACGACCTGACTTATCACTACCAGGATGCCGACCACCAGACAGTTCTCATCAATTGTCACTATCCGATCGTCGCGGATTCCTTTGTGCTGCAATACGGCATCATCGTCAAGAAGTCAGACTCGCTGCCCAGTGATCTCGCCGTGCAGACTGCCGTCAGTCTCGGCGATTTCGTCAAGCTGGGTTTCGAGCAGGATGTCGCGATCTGGAAAAGCAAGGCGCGCATCGACAATCCACTGCTGGTCGAGGAGGACGGCCCGGTCTACCAGTTGCGCCGTTGGTATCAGCAGTTCTACGTCGATGCCGCCGACGTGCAACCAGACATGGTCGACCGGTTCGAGTTCGAGCTGGACACCACGCGGCCCTACGAAACCTGGATGGCAGAGGTCGAGGCGAATATGGTTGCCGAGACGGCAGGCTGACGGTAATGGCGCTGGACAACCGGCTCGACACGATGCCGATGGCGCCCGTGACGTGTCGCGACTGTGGTGCGCGGGTGCTCGTCCGCAAGAGCAGCTGGAATCAGACCAGCGTGCAGTGGAATGCCGACGCCTCGGCGCGATGTGCTGAGCGTAAGGTTTGCGGCGACCGGGGCCTGTTCTTGGCGTGCTCGGCACTACAAGACTCGATCGTTGGCGCAGCCCGGCATGGTGATCTGTCCATCGTCGACGAGATAGCAAGCACAGCAATCTGATTGAAGGCCGATCAGGCGTGCGCGCCGCCGTCGATTCGGATCTCGGTACCGGTGATGAAGGCCCCGTCGTCCGAGGCGACCATGGCGATCACCGCCGCGACCGAGCCCGGGTCGCCCAGGATGCCATCGGCCTTGCCGTGTAGCAGTGGAGTCTGCTTGGCCCACAACCCGATGTCGTAGTCCGCGGGCATCTTGTCCAGCGTGCTGGACGCCAGTGCGGTGGCGATCCCGCCCGGTTGGATGTTTACCGCGCGCAGGCCCTGTTTGGAATATTCGAGGGCCAAAGAATGTGTCAACGACAACACCCCGCCCTTGCTGGCTGCATACGCGGCCATGTAGGGGTGTGCGAATGATGCTGCTGTCGAGGTGAAGTTGACCACAACGCCGCGGCCAGAAGCCAGCAAACCCGGCAACGCCTGGCGGATCATCAGGAACGTGCCGGTCAAGTTCACCGCGAGCGTGTGGTTCCAATCGTCCAGCGTGTGCTCATGAGTGTTGGCACAGCGCTGAATGGCTGCGGCGTTGACGAGCACATCGAGGCCGCCGAGATCGTCGACCGCACGGCTGACTGCGGCGACGACCGTGTCTTCGACTGATACATCGACTATTTCGGTGCTCAACCGTTTAGCCGTGCCGGCGGTCTCCGCCGCCGTCGTGGTTTGGGCGAGCCCATCAGGCGAAACGTCATACCCAACGACCGTGCCGCCTTCGTCGAGCAGTCGCAACGTGGTGGCCTGGCCGATACCCGAACCAGCACCGGTGACAATAATTCTGCGGTCGTCGAATCGATCTAGCATGCAGGGCCTTTCGTCACGTCACGCCAGCTGGAAAGCGCTGATCGGCGCCTTTTGCGGATAATTCGACGGGCCACCCAAGTCATAGGCCGCGTTGAGGGTGCGGATGAATTCCGGGTCGTGCAGCGGGTCGTCGGGCGTGGCAAGTTTTATGCCCTGAGCATTGACGTCCTTGACCATGGTGTCGATCGCCTGCTCGATGGTCAGGTCATGGGAACCTTCCATGTTCTTCTTCAGCTCGTCATAGTCGGAGAACACCTCGGCCGACCAGTGCACCAAGAATCGCAACTCGTCGGTGCGGTGCCGCGCGATCGACTCGTCGCCGTTCTTCAGCAGCCAATGGTCGCGGTCGTCGGGATCGCCGGTGAACACGGTGTCGAACGCCAAGCCAGCCGGAACCTGCTGCTCGAGTGGGCCGTTCGCCTCGCCGCGGTGCATCATCATCTCGTTCTGCACCACCACGCCACGGTTGTTGATGGGCGGCAGGACTCGCTCAGGCGCCCGCAATGGTCCCTTAGGCCAATAGGTGAATCCGCTGCCGTCGTCCAGCGAGAACCAGGTGATCACCTGCGCCATCTTGATCAGGTACTCCTGAAACAGGCCCGACTTGCCCATCACGCTGGTGAGCCAGGTCGGCGCATTCTCGTACCGCACACCGCGGAAGCTCGGCGAATCCAGGTGTCCCGGATCACGATTCGCACATGGCCCGTTGATATTGAACAGCATCAGCTGCGGCTTGGCGT
>NZ_JBAPRN010000660.1:0-2217 GCF_049281135.1 Mycobacterium sp.
GTCTAGAGCGGGGTTGTTGGCAGCGCCAGACTGCAGTGGTGTCGTCGCAGTCCAGTCGGACCGATACCGTCTCGCGGTCGACCTGGTGATGGCCGCCGCTCGCCTCCCCGGCTAGAGGGCTTTCAGCGGCTGCTGACAGCGGGCCAACTGGTCATTCTTTTCGACTCGCACTGATGCCGCCAGCAGTGGGTCAGGATGCCACCGGTGGTCCCACCCGACACGGCATCGGGTAGGCCAACAAACTCAGCTATTGCGGCGTCGTAACACCACAGCGTGGCCGGTTGCTCATCATGCGTGAGATGTGACCTACGCGGACATGACTGGACGCTAATCTATATCTGACTCTAGACTAGCCTCTAGTAACTGTAGTGCCGCGTGACTAAAGGGCATCAAGGGGAGCTGGTATGACTTGCAGGAGATCGCTCTTCGCAAATGCTCTTCAAGCGAATCCGGAGATACGAGGCCATCGCGGCCAGAGTCCACGCCAGCAACTTCCGTGGATGCGCCCACCTACCCATCATCGTGAAGGCTCGTTAAATGCCGCGTTTTGAACCGCTTCCCGACCGCAGGCCCGTCATCGTCGCCGGCGCGTCCTCCGGGATCGGAGAAGCCACGGCGATCGAACTCGCGTCGCGTGGATTCCCCGTCTCGCTGGGCGCCCGCCGAGTGGGAAAGCTCGAGGACCTCGTCGACAAGATCCGAGCCAATGGTGGCGAGGCAGTCGGATTCCAACTCGACGTCACCGACCCCAACTCGGTGAAGTCCTTCGTCGCGCAATCGGTCGACGCGCTTGGGGAAATCGAGGTGCTGGTGGCAGGCGCAGGCGACACCTTCTACGGCAAGCTGGCCGAGATAACCTGTGACGAGTTCGAATCGCAGCTAAACATCCACCTCGTCGGTGCAAATCGGCTGACCGCAGCGGTGCTAACGGGAATGATCCAACGCGAGCGAGGTGACCTGATCTTCGTCGGGTCCGAAATCGGGCTACGCCAGCGCCCGCACCTGGGTGCTTACGGCGCCGCCAAAGCCGGGCTGCTGGCAATGGTGAACACCCTGCAGATGGAACTAGAAGGCACCGGTGTGCGCGCGTCGGTCGTGCATCCCGGCCCGACCAAGACCGGCATGGGATGGAGCCTGCCCGCCGACAAGATCGGGTCAGCGCTTGAGGATTGGGCGAAGTGGGGCGTCGCCCGCCACGACTACTTCCTGCGGGCATCGGATCTGGCCCGCGCCATCACATTCGTTGCGCAGACACCACGCGGTGGTTTCATCGCGAACATGGAGATTCAGCCGGAAGCGCCATTGGCTGAAAACCTGGAACATCACAAGCTCGCTCTCAGCGAACAAGGGATGCGCGGCCAGTGACCACCGCAATCGTGCCCAGTGTTTCCGGTGGCCAAGAAAAGCACGGACACCTCGGGGAGTTTCGGACCGATCCGATCGCGTTGATGCACTGCGCCCATGAGGAGTGCAGTGACTTTGGTTTTCTTCATCTGGCGCGCAAGACGGTCGTTCTGTTGTCGGGTGCGCTGGCCAGCGAGTTCTTCTTCCGGGCCGCTGATGAGGATCTCGATCAGGCTGAGGCCTACCCGTTCATGACGCCGATTTTCGGCGAGGGTGTGGGGGCGGCGTTTGCTGCCGTGCGGATCAAGGCCACCTCCTCGATTCTGTTGCGCGAGTGCGCGTTCGAGATGGGCCAGCCGGCTGACACCTACCGCAACGATCACTCGAAGATGGTGGTCCAGCTGGAACGCCCGGCCGTCGAAGGTGCGCTACCGCAAGCGGGTAAGGCTATGAGCTGATGGGCAGCTACCGAATCGAAGTCGACGCGGATCTGTGCCAGGGGCACGCCATGTGCGAGCTGGAGGCACCTGTCGTGTTCAAGGTGCCCAAGCGCGGCACGGTGCAAATCGTCGACTCCGAGCCAACGGACGACGTTCGCGTGCATGTCGAGCGCGCAGTCGAGATATGTCCTACACAAGCACTTTTCATTAAAGAGAAAGAAGATTGACAATGGTGTCATTTCAGCCTGAGGGATTTTCATAACTGGGCCGACCCGTGTGAAGCACCTTGAACAACCATGACGCCGTGATGTCGGCGGGCGCCGCGGTGGTGAGACCCGGGTGCCTATCGGTGAACTCGTTTCTGCTTCGGCGACGAAGGCTGTCAGGCATCTCCTGAGGTATTGCTAGGCGGTATACCTCTACCGCTGATCAG